>CALCMD010000114.1 GCA_937965795.1 uncultured Lachnospiraceae bacterium
GTTATCCGGCATCCTGCCCTGTGAAGCCCGGACTTTCCTCGTCTGGCACCTTTCGTTCTGCCAGCCGCGATTATTTATTCTACTTATCACGGATGTATTCTAGCATCTGAATACCTGAAAGTCAAGATACCAGAATATTTGTTTCCATTAGATTCTAGCTACTCAGGTATGTCAGATTACGCAAAACGGACTTTTGATTTTTTCGGAATACACCGTCAGTTCCGGTAATTCCTTTTCAAGAAACTCTTTCATCTGCGCCAGAAAGATATGTTCCAGCCCATAATGTCCTGCATCGATCACTGCCAGCCCTTTCATGACTGCATCGACCCCGTCATGATGTCCGAAATCTCCGCTGATGAACACCTCTGCTCCGGTTTGCAGCGCCGCATCTACCATACTCTTCCCTGATCCCGGCAGGACGGCGGCCCTGACGACCTTCTGTTCCAGATTCCCAAAAATCTTAACGCTATCCAGATCAAACACCTTTTTTACATACTCCCCGCATTCCCGAAGCGTCATCGGCTGCGGAAGTTTTCCGGTACGCCCAAACCCTTCCCTCTTCTCTTCGTCCTCAAAGGTCACTTCCAGAATTTCTGCATCGGAAAGTCCCAGCATATCGGCTGCCAGCGCCCCCATCGTTACCACGTCGTAATTCGTGTGCATTGCATAATAAGTAATATCACTCTGTATCAGTTCTACAAGCCTGCGCCCGATAAAATCGTCCGTATTCACTTTTTTTATGGGGGAAAACAGCATCGGATGATGCGTCAGCAAAAAATCCGCCCCCACGGCTTTTGCATCCTGAATCACCCGCTCTGTCGCATCCAGCGCCAGATATACCTTTTTCACATCCTTCTCCCTGCGTCCTGCCTGAAGCCCGGAATTATCCCAGGACTCCGCCATGCAGAGCGGATATTTCTTTTCCAGTTCTTTTATGAGAGCTGCACCATTCATCGCATTTTCTCCTTTGCCCTTTTTATCTGCTCGATCTTCTCCTCAATCTCCAGAAGTCTTTCTTTGGCCCTTGTCGTTTTACTTTCCGCCAGGCTGCGCCGCACGTTTTCAAATGTCTGCTGCTCTCTTTCCAGAAACTGTTTCAGGCATACGTTTTTTTCCTTTAAAAGACAGGGGCCATACAACGCCTCTATCTCTGAAAGCTCTTTCATACGGCCATGCTCTGCACGCATCATGGGATAAAATTTTCCATCCTCCAGAATCATTTTCTCAGAAGTGATCCGGTATCCTTCTTTTTGCAGAAACCGTCGTACCTTTTCCATATCTGACTGGGGCTGCAATACCAGTTCACGCACCGTCCGAAGAACTTCCGCCCCTTCTTTCAGTATTTTTATTACCAGACTGCCGCCCATTCCGGCAATGACCACACAATCCGCCTCGCCGGGTCTTAGCTCTCCAAGTCCGTCGGAAAGCCGGGTTTCAATCTTCTCTTCCAGTTCATACGCCCGGATATTTTCTTTTGCTCTTTGAAGAGGCCCCTTATGAATATCCATTGCAATGGCGCCTGGAATCACGCCCTGCCTGATCAGCCAGAGCGGTATGTATCCGTGGTCTGTCCCTATGTCTGCCACCCGAAAGCCGGGAGTCACCAGACTTGAAACAGACTCCAGTCTTTTTGATAATTGCATGATGTCTACTTCCTAATCCAAATAGTCTTTTAAAATCCGGCTTCTGCTGGGATGTCTGAGCTTTCTGAGCGCCTTCGCCTCAATCTGGCGAATGCGTTCCCTTGTAACGTTAAACTCTTTTCCCACCTCTTCCAGCGTCCTGGGACGTCCGTCTCCCAGCCCATAACGAAGCCGGATGACCTTCTGTTCCCGCTCGGTCAGAGTTTCCATAACCTCCTCCAACTGCTCCCTCAAAAGGGTATACGCCGCCTCTTCTGCCGGCACCGGAATATTGGTATCCTGAATAAAATCACCCAGATGACTGTCATCTTCTTCGCCCACTGGTGTTTCCAGTGAAACCGGATCCTGCGATATTTTCAGAATCTCCCGCACTCTCTCCGGTGAAAGCCCCATCTCCTTCGCAATCTCCTCTGGCTTCGGTTCTCTGCCGTACTCCTGAAGAAGCTGCCTGGACACACGGATGGTACGGTTGATGGTTTCCACCATGTGAACCGGGATTCGGATGGTTCTGGCCTGGTCTGCGATAGCTCTTGTGATGGCCTGTCTGATCCACCAGGTCGCATACGTGCTGAACTTAAAGCCCTTACGGTAATCAAATTTTTCTACTGCTTTAATCAGACCCAGGTTTCCTTCCTGAATCAGATCAAGAAGCGCCATTCCCCTGCCCATAAAGCGTTTTGCAATGCTGACAACCAGACGCAGATTTGACTCTGCAAGCCTGTTTTTCGCCGCCTCCCGCTCCTTTTCCTTTCCTTCCTCCATACATTTGCAGACTTCAATTTCCTCCTCCGCAGTAAGAAGCGGAATCTTACCGATTTCTTTCAAATACATACGCACGGGGTCTTCGATACCTACGCCCTCCGGTACGGACAGATCCTCTTTCGCAGGATCGATTTCCTCTTCCTCCGGTGTGAAATCCACATCATCCTCATCATTCAGCAAAAGCTGATCTTCCTTTTCAGACATATTCAGTACATCGATCCCCTTGCTGTCCAGGAATTCATAAACGGCGTCGCACTGCTCTTCGTTCAGCGGCGTTTCTTTAAAAAAGTCCGTCACCTCCTGATAATTCAGGACATTCTTTTTTTCCTTCGCATATGCCAGTAATTCTTTTAATTTTGTTTCAAAGCCTACTGTCTTCTGTTCCATCCGGTTTCCTGCCTTTCATCCATCTATGTTCAATTTTTACCTTAATCGAGGGAAATATGCAGATTCTTCAATTCTGCCAGCTTCCGCTCCTCCCTGATGCTCTTCTGAAGTCCTGCCATATCCGTCGGTTCCAGAAGGGCGCGCCTGTGTGTGATGCCATTGCTTCTGACGCGATATATCGTTTCTCTCAAAGCCTTATCAAACTCCGTCTGCGACTCCAGTGGAAGGGTGGTGTGAAACAGAGACGCTGCTTCCCGCTGCTGTTCCGGCTCCGTGAAATGATTGATGATCTTCGCCGGAACCACATCTCCCTCCCTGATCTGTAAAAACAAAAGCTCTGCCGCTTCATGATACAACGTTTCCGTAAAATCCTCCGCGCTGATATGATCTTTGATCTGTTCGTACAGCCCCGGTTTATCGATCAGCCAGGTCAAAAGCAGCTTCTGTGATTTCTGGATTCCACTTTCTTTTTCCGTCTGCTTTTTTTCCCTTCTTGGTTCTGTCCTTACTGCGGCCGTCCCTTTCATCGCCGCGCGGTTTACCAGCCTGCGCAGATTGTCAAATCCAACGTGGTATTTTTCTGCCACGGCCTCGATATAATTTTCACGTTCCAGCTCTACCTCAAATTCTATGAGCCTGTCCGCCACCGCGCGGTAAAACGCCGTTTTTCCTTCCGGATCCTTCATATCGTAATCCCGCTCCAGCACGGATATTTCAAACATAAAACTGTTTTCCGCTTCCTCAATGCGCTCCTGAAATTTCTCCGCCCCCAGCGCCTTGATGAATTCATCCGGATCTTTATAAGGCTGCATATGCAGAACCTTCGCTGACAAGCCTGCCCCTTTCACAATCGGAATCGCCCGCAGCGCTGCCCTCGTCCCTGCCTCGTCGCTGTCATAGGTCAGAATCACCTCATCGGTATAACGCTTTAAAAGTCCCGCGTGCTGTGTCGTCAACGCTGTTCCCAGAGACGCGACCGCATTCTTAAATCCTGCCTGATGCAGAGAAATCACATCCATATAGCCCTCGCATACCAGAAGATTTTTCTTCCTGGACGTCCTCGCCACATTCAGGCCATAAAGATTCCTGCTCTTATCAAAGATTTTCGTCTCCGGCGAATTTAAGTACTTCGGCTTTCCATCTCCCATCACGCGGCCGCCAAATCCGATCACACGGCTGTTCACATCCATAATCGGGAAAATTACACGATTCCAGAATTTATCGTACATCCCCCGTTTCTCATCCACATTCATCAATCCCGACTCCCTTAAAAGTTCGTCGCTGACCCCCTGCTTTTTCATATACTGATACAGATCATTGCTGTATTTATTGGAAAATCCCAGTCCAAAGCTTTTCATCGTGTCATCGGAAATCTGCCGGTCTTTCAAATATTTCATCGCCTGCTTTCCGCCGTCACTCCGAAGCTGATAGTAAAAATATTTCGCCGCCATCTTATTCAATTCCAAAAGTCTTGCCCTTAAGTCCTGATTCTTTCTCTCCTCCTGTGAATACTCCTGCTCCGGAAGAGCGACTCCTGCCCGCTCCGCTAAAACCTTCAAAGCTTCCGGAAATGTATAATTTTCATATTCCATCAGAAAAGTAAAGACGTTTCCGCCCGCCCCGCATCCAAAACAATAATACATCTGCTTTCCCGGACTGACAGAAAAGGACGGTGATTTTTCATTGTGAAACGGGCATAAGCCAAAATAGGAGCTTCCTTTCCGCTGTAATTTCACATAACCGGAAATCACATCTACAATGTCATTTCTCTGCCTTACTTCTTCTACCAATTCATCCGAATAATACACCTTATCACCTCGTGATTTCATTCTATTGGCTTATCACTACTTCGCCGTCCTAAGGAATCCGCCAGGCATAGCCTGTCCCCTCTTAGGACAAACCTTAGGATAAGTTCCACGATTTTGGAATATAAAGTTCCGAAAACTTATCCATCGAATACTGGTCTGTCATCCCCGCTATATAGTCGCAGATGACCTGTTCTCTTTTCTCGCCCCGCTCGATCAGGCTGATATATTCCACCGGCATCTCTTCCGGATATTTGCTGTAATGGCGATACAATGCCTGAATCATGCCACATGCCTTTTCCTCCTCCTGCCTTGCGCGGGGATTTTTATAAACATGCCGGAACATAAATTCCCGAAGCTCCGACATGGCCTGCTCCATGCTGGGCGACATGATAATATCCGGCTGATTTTCACTGTTTCTGACAATATCATGAATGATGGAATTCAGCCTTTCTCTGGTCGTGAATCCCAAAACCTCACGGTATCGCAGCGGAATTTCAGTCTCCATGAGAATTCCTGCCCGCTCTGCGTCATCAATATCATGATTGATATAAGCAATCTTATCGGAAAGCCGCACGATCTTTCCTTCCAGCGTGGAAGGTTTTCCGGACGTCCTGTGATTCGCAATCCCGTCCCGCACTTCCCACGTCAGATTCAGCCCTCTTCCCTTATTCTCCAAGATCTCCACCACACGGACACTCTGCCGGTAATGGGCAAATCCCAGCGGACAGATTTCATTCAGCGCACGTTCTCCGGCATGTCCAAAAGGCGTATGCCCCAGATCATGTCCCAAAGCGATCGCTTCCACCAGATCTTCATTCAGACACAAGGCCCTGGCAATCGTCCGGGCGATCTGCGCCACCTCCAGCGTATGCGTCAGGCGCGTGCGGTAATGATCTCCCTGCGGGCGCAGAAACACCTGCGTCTTATGTTTCAGCCGCCGAAAGGATTTCGCATGGAGAATTCTGTCACGATCCCTCTGATACACCGTCCGGATGTCACACGGCGCCTCTTCACGATTTCTTCCTCTCGTCTTTGCACTGAAAGCTGCATAGGGACTGAAAAACTGCGCTTCTCTCTCTTCCGCCTTCTCCCGTATCGTCATCAAAAAACCTCCTCTCCCGATCTTATTCTCTCTATTATATATATTCTGTAAAAATCTTAAAATTCCTTTATTTTTTACAAAATCCTGTAAAAAAATTATTTTTTCGGTATTCCTGTACGCTAAATCCTTCTCTGTTAACAGATACCTTGACCGCACCGCTCTTTTCTGTCTCATAAACGACAGTTCTCACATCTTTCAGACGCTCCAGAAGCTCTTTTGACGGATGCCCATAGGAATTATCCCGTCCACAGGATATGACGGATACCGTCGGACGTATCTGCTCTAAAAGTTCCTTTGACGTAGAATTCTTCGAACCGTGATGCGCCACCTTCAGTACCGATATTTTTCCTGCCCTTCCGCTTTCTTCCAGATATTCTTCCCCTTCTTTCTCCACATCGCCTGTCAGCAGCGCACGAAAACTTCCATACTGCACGGCAAGCACCAGTGAATCCCTGTTTTTATCCGTCCCATCGGCTCCTTTTCGCGGCGCCAGGCATTCGATGTTCCATACGTCCGCTCCCATTTTCATTCCTTCCTGAAACTTCAGAACCGGAATCTTTCTTCTCTCTGCCAGCCGTTCTATCTGACCATATGTTTCATCTCTTTCTTCAAGCGCGGGAAGCACCAGACAGGCGACGTCTATTTCCCCTTGCGCTTCCAGCAATTCCACAGCTCCATTGATATGATCTTCGTCCATGTGTGTGAGAAAGAGATAATCCAGTTTCCCAATTCCTCTGCATTTCAGAAAAGGAAGGATACGGTATTTTCCAACCTGGGAGACGCTGCTGCTTCCCGCGTCACATAAAAATGTTCTCCCGTCCTCTGTCTGCCAGAAAATTCCATCCCCCTGCCCCACATCCAGAAATGTCATCTCCATACCCTGAATCTTCGAAACCGGAAGCCCTGCCGTCCCAAAAGCCAGCATGCCGCTGCAAAGAAGAAGCTTTCCTTTCTCTCTTCCCGCTCCTGACAGCACCCCAAATACCAGAAGAAGAATCCCATAATATAAGAAAATGCTTCCTTCATCCGGCCTGCCCCAGATCTGCCGCGCTCCCGGAACCCTCAGGCTCCAGAAGCAGAGCGCCTTCATCATGCGCAGAATATAATGGCAGGGCGCAAACAGAAAAATTCCCGCCGGAATCCATACCAGACCGATCATGCCAGAAAACAGCCCTGCCAGAAGCAACACAGACATCAGCGGTAAGATCAGCAAATTTAAGAAAATCCCCATTGCGGAAAACTGATAAAAATGGTACAGCATACATGGAAAAATCGCAAGCTGAACAGAAAGACTGACCAGCATACCGTCTGCAAGCTTTCCTTTCGTCCGGATACACTTCTTCAAAACGGGATACAGGTACGCAAGTCCCCCTGCCGCCAGCACAGAAAGCTGAAATCCCCCCTCAGACAAAAGCAGCGGATTCCGGAACAAAAGCAGAAGAACCGCCAACGCCAGGCTGCTTTTCAAATCATAGGTTCTTCCGGACGCCTGCGCGCCCAGATAGACCAGAAACATCAAAAATGCCCGGCAGGTGGACACGCTCATTCCCGTCATGATACTATAAAGCCCTGTCAGGCTTCCGCTCAAAATTCCTGCCAGAAAAAATCCCGCTCCCAGCTTACGAATTGCCGAAAAGAATAACATTCCAAGCAGAGAAATGTGCAGCCCCGAAATCGCCAGCACATGCGAAATGCCAGCGTTCTGATAGAGGTTTTTGACGTCCTCTTCCATGCCATTTTTATCCCCCAGCAGCATAGCGCACATCAGAGAAGCTTCCTCTTCTTCTGCAATTTCATAAAGGCTTTCTTTTATTCTGTTTCTGACATCTGAAATCGTCTGCCTGAATCTGTCCGTTTTTCGGTCAATCAGCGTAATATGGCACTTTGACATCAAAAGACCGATTTTCTGTGCGCGATACCATTTTTCCATATCAAATTGACCTGGATTCCCCGCAGACTCCGGCTCCTGGCATATTCCGGTCACTTCCAGAATGTTTCCAATCTGATACGAAATATCTTTGTCTGTAAAAATGAGAATATTGAAATCGTAAGACTCCTGATTTGTTCCTGATAAAATAGAATTGTTTTTAAGATAAATCTGATTTGTATTCTTTCTTTCCTGCCTGTATATCTGCCCCCGTATCCGGACGCTCTGTCCCGCATCGTGATCTGGCAGCGGCGTCTCCCGACGCCATCCTGCCCTTCCTGTCACGAAAATACCCGCAATCCAGAGTACAAAAAGCAACGCTGCCAGACACAGCGGCCGTCTGCCCATTCGTCCCCTTCCTTTCTATGTTTCTATTCCTGTAACGCCGGATCAACGCCAACTCCCGGCGTTTTCTCCGGACTGTTCTGCTCCACGATATCCTCCTTCTTCTCAAATGGCTGGCTGATATCTATTTTGCCAAAAAGCTTTTCTTTCGAATCTCCATCAATCCTGAACTGCACCTGCTCCACGTCACAGTTCTCGCAAAGGGTATTCACGATCGCGTAAACTGCGGTTTCCGGCAAAACAGCCAGACCGGACGCTTTGCTATATGCGCTGTCCAGATTTACGATACAGAGCTTTTTCTCTACCGAAACATCCAGAATCTTTGCTTCTTTCGGGAACACCGCCTGCAAATTCTCATTTTCTGTTCCCCGCATCAGCTCCTCCAATACCAGACGTTCCAATAACTGATTGCTGGAATAGTGAATGCTTCTCGTCTCTTTTCCCAGCTTCTTTCCGCTTTTATCTGCAAAATACAAAGTGAGTGCGGCATACTGATAAGAATTGATTCCCTCTCCCTTTGTATCAATAAAAGTATCGTCGCTCATAACTCCGATGGGGTTTCCCTGACCGTCCGTCAGCTCCTGTCCGTTCACCGTAAATTCTACCGTATGGACTTCGGGAATCTGTACCAGTGTTTTCACAACTGCCGCGCGGCAGAAAACTTCCGTAATATGATCCATTTCACTGTAAGTACCGTTAAAATCAACTTTCAGATTCTTCTCCGTGTGCACATAGGACGTAATGCCAATGCCGTCAGGAATTGCTTTTTTGTGTCCCGGCTGAACAGGCGCTTCGTTCAGTTTTCCGATCATTTCCTGTATCAGCGCATCACCGCCTTCTGCCTGCGGCATACAGCTTTCCGTTTCCAAAGCGTTTCCTTCCTGATTCACACAGTAGATCTGATAGCCCGCTTCCTCCTGCTGCTCTTTGCTGCATCCGCCAAGCGTCAATACCAGGAGCAAAAACACGAAAAACATCTGTATTTTCTTCATTCGTATTCTCCTCTCTATTCCACGTAAGCCAGAGGAATCCGCACGGTAAACGTGGTTCCCTCTCCTTCTTTGCTGTAAACACGAATTGCTCCACGGTGCATCACGATTGCATTTCTGGTAATCGCCAGACCCAGACCCGTTCCTCCGATTTCTCTGGAGTGGGATTTATCTACCCGGTAGAATCTTTCAAAAATATGCTCCTGCGCTTCCTCCGGGATTCCGATGCCGGAATCTTCTACTTTTACGTAAAAATATTTATGATCTGCATTCAGGGAAATATGTACCCAGCCTTCCTCTCTGTTATATTTAATCGCATTTTCTACAAGGTTTGAAAGCGCCAGCGTCAGCTTCGTTTCGTCGACTTCCGCCCGCACCGGCTTAAAGCTCTCCAGCACAAGGTCAATGTCACGCTTTGCCGCAATCGGCCGCAGACGCTTTAAAATCAGCTCCAGCAAATCATTGATACTTGTTTCCTGAATATTGACATCCGCCGCCTTCCTGTCCATTTTTACCAGTGAAAGCAGGTCGTTGATGATCTTATTTTCACGTTCAATCTCCTCCGCAATATCTCCCATAAATTCCTTATACAGTTCGACCGGAACGTCTTGCTGCGCAAGCAGCGAATCCGCCAGTACTTTCATAGAAGTGATCGGCGTCTTTAACTCGTGCGAGACATTCGATACAAACTCCTGTCTCGAATCGTCGAGTGACTTCATCCTTTTCAGCATTCGATTATATGCTTCTGATAAAAGCTCTGTTTCCGTATAATCCAGAATGGAAAGATCTTCTTCCAAAAATCCTCCCGTAATCTCCTCCAGTGACTGCGTGACCTTGTCAAAGGGCTTCACCAGCATCCGGGAGGTATAAAAAGCAATACCAAAAATCAGAAGAAGCATTCCCGCCTGCAAAAGAAATACCTGACGCCCCAACGCCTCCCTGCTGTCCTGAATGTCCTCGGTGGGCATACTTACGATCATCATACCCTTCATTTCCTGTGTAACAGGATTCTTTACAGGAACCGTCATTTCAATAAAGCGTCCGCTCTCATTGTAATTGAGCGTATCCTGACCCTGAAAGCATTTCACGACCTCTTCCGAAATAATCGTTTTGTTTTCATCCAGGCCAAAAGTATCCTTCACGATGATAAACGCATTGTTTACGATCACGATCCGGCCATTGTAAAGATTCGCAAGCTGATTCAGCTCATTTTCAATGCCCTCCGACCCTTTCTTCTCAATATAATCCGTATCCGCCAGTTGTCCCGCAATATTCACACACTGCGCCTGCACCAGATTCCCTCTCTGGCGGATGGACTGCTCCTCAAAATTTCTCAAAATCCCATTTTTCAATACAAAAACAGGAATCATCCCCACCAGAAGGACAATGATAAAAATGCGGAAGCGCAGACTTTTTACATATTTTTTCAAAAAATCATTTTTTAAGAATTTTCTCACTTCCCCTTAACCCCTAGTACTGAAAATAATAGCCTACGCCCCATTTTGTGTGTACATACTTAGGCTCGCTCGGATTTTCTTCAATTTTTTCTCTGAGTCTGCGGATATGCACGTCCACAGTTCTCACATCCCCCAGATACTCATATCCCCACACGATATTCAGAAGGTTTTCCCTGCTGTACACTTTCTGCGGATTCTGCACCAGAAGCTCCAGAACGTCAAATTCCTTTGCTGTCAGATTGATTTCTTTTCCGTCTACATTGACACGTCTGCTCTCACAGTCCAGCATCAGATTTCCTGCCTGTAACACCTGGCTCTTACTCTGCGCATTTCCTTTCGGCGTGGTCCTTCTCATAATGGCTTTAATCCTCGCCTTCACTTCAAGGATATTGAAGGGTTTGGTAATATAATCATCCGCTCCGTACTCCAGACCCAGAATTTTGTCCATGTCATCTCCCTTTGCCGTCAGCATTACCACCGGAACATTAGAAAACTCACGAATCTGCTGGCATACCTCAAAGCCTGTAACTTTTGGAAGCATTACATCCAGAAGCACAATGTCGTACTCCCTGGCTCTTACCAGCTCCAATGCCTCCTCGCCGTCATAAGCGCAGTCTACCTCCATGCCATCCTGTTCCAGACTGAAACGGATTCCCTTTACAATCAACTTCTCATCATCAACAACCAAAACCTTCTTTGCCATCTTCTATTCTCCTTATATCACTATTTTATCCTTTATCCTCTGAAAGACGGCGTCTCCGATTCCGCTGACATTCTTAATCTCTTCGATGTCCTGAAATCCGCCCGCGGATTCACGGTACTCAATAATCCCGGCCGCCCTGGTCTCTCCAATGCCCGGAAGGGTCGTCAATTCATCTGCCGCCGCCTGATTAATATTTACTTTTCCACTTTCTCTGGCCTCCGTTCCTTCTCCCGTGCCTGCCGCAATCACACCTGCGGCTTCTTCCCGGTTTGGAACGAAAATCTGCTGCCCATCCTCCAGAAGCGCCGCCTGGTTCACGGCATAGTCCGCCGCTTCCCCGGTCATTCCTCCCGCCTTTTCAATCGCCTCAAAGACCCTGGCTCCCGAAGAAACCTCCACAACTCCCGGCCGCTTTACAGCGCCGCAGATATACACATAGATCATCGCTTCTGTCTCCGCATAGTTCCGGGTTTTTGGCTCCGTTTCGGCTTTTCCGTAAGTTTCCTCTGGAATTTCCTCCGTGCTTTCATCAAAAATCTGTACCTCTGCCGTCTTTTCACACCCGGAAGCACAAAAAAGCATCAAAACCAGGCCGATCAGTGCAAAATAATTCTTTCTTTTCATTCTGTATTTTCCTCTTTTCTCCTCACAGGCGAAAAGTCCCCTTATACAGTCACTTCTTATTTTAGCTGATATATTCTATAATTACAATAGATTTTTTATTTTTCCGACACATTTCCGTAACACTTTTCCACGGATTCCGTGTGAAATTCCAAGAAAAAATGCCGCCGGAACTTCGACAGCATTTCGACGTCTTATGACTTCCTTTACCATTTAAAAAGAACGATTCCTGCAATCGCCAGCAGCATCCCTCCTACTTTTCTCCATTCGAGGGGCTGTTTATCCACGCCGAACAGTCCAAACAGCTCAATGGCATACGCCACAACTAACTGCGTGATTACAATCAGCATCGCCGCCCTGGCCGGCCCCAGACTTCCCATGCTTTTGATTACCGTCACAGTGATAAATGCTCCCAGCACGCCGCCAAGAAGCGTATATTTGTTCGGCACTTCCAAAATGCTGGAAAAGGTGTGTCTGTCCGCAAAAAACCAGATGACCAGACATACCGCCAGCGCCGAAAACTGTACAAAGCTTGTGGATACCCAGAGACTTGTATTCTTCGTTACCTGCGTATTAAAAACGCCCTGTACGCTCATCAGTGCGCCGGATAACATCGCAATTAAAATTCCTGTCATAAAAAAAGCTCCCTTTGCATTTTTTCTTTAGTATCTGCAAAGGGAGCTTTTTTATGCCAGACTGCGCTCCAGCTTTTCTATCATTTCATCAATATGCTCTTTTTCTATCACAAGAGGCGGAACCAGCCTTAATACATCACTGCCTGCTGAAATAACAATCAGGCCGTTTTCCAGACTTTTATTTACCACCTCGCCTACCGTTTTTCCAGTAATGACAAGCCCCTGCATAAAACCTTTTCCCCGCCTTGCACACAGGCAGTCATATTTCTCGACCAGGCCATCCAGCTTTTCCTCCAGATATGGCGTAAGATTCTTCACATGTCCCGCAATATCCTCCCGCTCAAAAATATCAAGCACTTCCGACACAGCCTGACATGCCAGTGGATTTCCGCCGTAGGTCGTTCCATGATCTCCCGGAACAAGGGATTTCTTTGCCGTCTTTTCATTCAGCACAAAAGCCCCCACTGGAATACCGCATCCGAGCGCTTTTGCGCAGGTCATAATATCCGGCCTGACGCCATATTCCTGCCAGGCGAACATCGTTCCTGTTCTTCCCATGCCGCACTGAATCTCATCCAGAATCAGCAGAATATCCCGCTCTTCGCAGATGGCTTTCACGCCCTCCAGAAAGGCTTTTTCCGCCGGATAGATACCGCCTTCTCCCTGTACCGTTTCTAAAATAATGGCGCAGGTCTTTTCATTTACCTGTCCTTTTACACTCTCCAGATCATTAAAATCTGCAAATTTTACGCCTCCCATCAGTGGCTTAAACGCTTCCTGATAATGTGGATTTCCGGTAACGGAAAGAGCGCCCACGCTTCTGCCGTGAAAAGAATGGTTCATGGCAATGATTTCATGATCCGTACGCCCGTCTTTTAAATACGCATATTTCCGCGCCGCTTTGATGGCTCCTTCGATCGCTTCCGTTCCGCTGTTCGTAAAAAACGCCTTTGCCATACCGCTCGCCCGCACCAGCTTTTCGGCCGCCCCGGCCATCGGCACATTATAAAACAGATTCGAGGTATGAATCAACCGGTCAATCTGCTCTTTCAGCGCTTCATCATAACCGGGATAATGATAGCCCAGTCCGAAAACGGCTATTCCTGCCGCAAAGTCCAGATATTTTTTTCCATCCGTGTCATAGAGATACACGCCCTCGCCCTTTTCAAGTACGATCGGGAAACGATTGTAAGTGTGGAGCACATACGCTTCCGACCTCTGCATAATGTCAGTTGTTCTGTTCATAATAGCGCTCCTCCTCATCTCCAATGATCGCAGTTCCAACGCCGCGGTTTGTAAAGAACTCCAAAAGCAGGCAGTGTTCAATCCGTCCATCCAGAATATGTACTCTGGAAACCCCCGCTTTAATCGCATCCACACAGTTCTGAATTTTAGGCAGCATACCGCCTCCTACATTTCCGCTTTCCATGAGTTCTTCTGCTTCACCAACACTCAGCTCTGAAATCAGACTCGATTTATCCAGTGGATCACGGTAAACACCCTCGATGTCTGTCAGAAATACCAGCTTTTCCGCCCCAACGGCTGTAGCGATGGCACAGGCGGCGTCATCTGCATTGATGTTATAGGAATGATATTTGTCATCTGAACCTATCGGACAGATGACCGGAACAAAATCATGATCCAGAAGTGTATTTAACAGCTCCGTATTGACCTCCTTAACCTCACCCACATAACCGATGTCCTTCCCACCGGACAGTTTTTTGTCCACACGCAGCACAGAACCGTCTTTTCCACAGATTCCTACCGCATGTACCCCCAGCTTTTCCATCATGGACGCCAGTCCCTTGTTAATCTTATTTAAAACCATCTCTGCCACTTCCATCGTCGGCTTGTCTGTCACGCGCAGTCCATTGACAAAATTTGTCTCAATCCCCAGCTTTTTCGTCCACTTCGTAATTTCTTTTCCGCCTCCGTGCACAATGATCGGGCGGAATCCTACCAGCTTCAAAAGTGCTACGTCACGAATCACATTCTTCTTTAATTCATGATCTACCATTGCGCTTCCACCGTATTTTACCACGATGGTCTTTCCCTGAAATCTCTGTATATAAGGCAGCGCCTCAATTAAGACATTGGCTTTTTGCAGCCAGTTTTCCATTGTATCCATTTTCTGATCTCCTCCTGAAAATATCGTCCTTCCCCACATGGAATCAAGAACGGTAATCTGCATTAATGCTCACGTATTCATGGGTCAGGTCACATCCCCAGGCTGTTGCCGAAGCATCGCCCATCTTCACATCCGCAATCGCTGTCACCGCTTTTTCGGAAAGAATCTTTGTCGCTTCCTCCTCGCTGTAGCCTGTGGAGACTCCGTCCTCAATAATTTTTAATTTTCCTGCCGCGCTTTCAAAATATAAATCCACCTTTTCCGGGTCAAACTGTGCGCCGGAATAACCCATTGCACACAGAATGCGCCCCCAGTTCGCATCATGTCCATAAATGGCCGCTTTCGTCAGATTGGAAGTGACGATCGACTTACTCAGAGTCACCGCCTGTTCCTTCGATTCCGCTCCAATGACTTTTACCTCAAACAGTGCGGTAGCCCCTTCACCGTCTCCCGCCATCTTTTTCGCAAGTTCCGTATTTACATAGTTAAGCGCCGCCAGAAAAGCCTGATAATCCGCCCCTTCCTCTGTAATCTCCGGATTTTCCGCCATTCCGTTTGCCAGCAGCAGCACGGTATCATTCGTGGAAGTATCTCCATCCACAGAAATCATATTATAAGTATCCTGTACATCCGCGCTTAAGGCTTTCTGGAGCATTTCTTTGGAAATAGCCGCATCCGTGGTGACAAAACTAAGCATGGTACACATATTCGGGTGAATCATACCGGCTCCTTTGCACATGCCGCCAATCGTAACGGTTTTTCCTCCCAGTTCTATCTGTACCGCCGCCTCTTTTTTTACCGTGTCTGTCGTCATGATCGACTCTGCCGCCAAAGCCCCGGCTTCTCTGGAATCCGACAGCAATGGAACCATTGTCTCAATGCCTTTTTTTATCGTATCGATCGGTATCTGACGGCCAATCACACCCGTCGAGCCTACCAATACTTCCGTCTCTTTGACGCCTAAAAGCTCTGCCGCTTTGCCCGCCGTTTCTCTGCAATATCCATATCCCTCCTCTCCGGTACACGCATTTGCCACGCCGCTGTTTACCACGACTGCATGTGCCAGTGGATAATGGTATACCAGATTCTGATCCCATTTTACGGGAGCTGCTTTTACCACATTCGTCGTAAAAGTTCCTGCCGCCGCACAGGGCGTCTTGCTATAAAGCATTGCCATATCCTTTTTTTCTTTTTTTATTCCGGCGTGAATGCCGATTGCATAAAACCCTTTTGCAGCGGTCACGCCGCCCTGTATGATCTCCATTCTTTTTCTCCTTTTCCTTATGGGAACATTGGCGCCTGGCAAAGCCCCAGTGTCTCGTCCAGCCCAAACATCAGATTCATATTCTGCACTGCCTGTCCGGCAGCGCCTTTCACCAGATTGTCCATCGCGCCCATCATAATGATACGCCCGGTACGTGAATCAATCTTAAAGTTCACATCTACAAAATTGCTTCCTTCCACCCACTTTGTCTGCGGACACACATCCTGATCCAGTACCCGGACAAACTTTTCTTTTGCATAGTATTTATCATACACTGCCTTTACTTCCTCATAGGTAACGTCTTTTGTCAGGGAGGCATAAGCCGTCACCAGAATCCCCCGATTCATCGGAGCGAGATGCGGCGTAAAATTCAAGGTCACTTTCTGCCCCGCCGCATAACCGAGCTGCTCTTCGATTTCCGGTGTATGTCTGTGCGTGCTCACCCCGTATGCTTTCATATTCTCATTGACCTCACAGTAGAGATGATCTACTTTCGCCCCTCTTCCTGCCCCGGAGGTTCCTGACTTCGCGTCAATGATAATCGTATTTGGATCGATCAGTCCTTCTTTTACCAGCGGATAAATGGAAAGCGTACTGCATGTCGGATAACAGCCTGGATTTGCCACCAGCCTTGCCTTTTTCACAGCTTCCCGATTCACTTCGCACAGACCGTAAACGGCCTCTTCCAGAAACTGCGGCGATTTATGTTCGATTTTATACCACTCTTCGTATGTCTTTACATCCTTGATCCGAAAATCTGCACTCAGATCAATGATCTTTACTTTGGAAAGTATTTCTTCCGTCAAAACCGATGCGCAAAATCCCTGTGGCGTTGCTGTAAAGACCACGTCCACCTGTTTTACCAGCTCCTCCATATTGTCATCCATACATTTCTCATCCACGATCTGAAACATATTCTGAAAAACTTCATAATACTTCTTATCTATGTAACTTCTGGAACCATACCATACGATCTCTGCTTTCGGATGTCCCATTAAAAGCCTGACCAGCTCGCCCCCGGCATAGCCCGTTGCCCCAATAATTCCTATTTTCATTTTCGTCACTCCTTTTTCCAAATTTTAGAACGTCTCGTAATATCCTCTGTTCCGAATCGTTACCATCATAATACAATCACCTGCCGAAGTAAAGCCTTTTCCAACAGAGGATTTTTATGTGGGTGAGAATAATTATACATTCATAATGAATAATATGCAACCATATTTTTAAATTCTTGCCATTTTCATTGTGTATTCTATTTTTTTTGCATTTTTATACACTTTTTTGAAATTAGTGCTTGCATAATCGGAAGTGTTGTTGTATAGTAAGTGATAGTCAATTTAGTATACTGATGAAGAGGAGGACTTCACTATGAAAGAAAAAGTTATTTTGGCGTATTCCGGCGGACTGGATACCACAGCCATCATTCCCTGGCTGAAAGAAAATTTTGATTACGATGTTGTCTGCTGCTGTATCGACTGCGGGCAGGGAAATGAGCTGGATGGTCTGGAAGAAAGAGCAAAACTTTCCGGCGCCAGCAAATTATATATTGAAAACATCATTGACGAATTTTGTGACGACTACATCATGCCATGCGTAAAGGCAGGCGCCGTCTACGAAAATAAATACCTGCTCGGAACCTCTATGGCACGTCCAGTCATTGCCAAAAGGCTGGTAGAAATCGCCCGTAAAGAAGGCGCTACGGCTATCTGCCACGGCGCTACGGGAAAAGGAAACGACCAGATTCGTTTTGAGCTTGGTATCAAAGCGCTGGCTCCTGATCTGAAAATTATCGCTCCCTGGCGTATGACCGATGTATGGACCATGCAGTCCCGCGAAGATGAAATCGAATACTGCAAACAGCACGGCATCGACCTTCCGTT
>CALCMD010000115.1 GCA_937965795.1 uncultured Lachnospiraceae bacterium
ACATTCGCAAAAGAAAGGCTGATGACCGGATACGTCCCCTGAAGCTTCCTGTACTGCTCATCCTCCCAGATGGAAAGTCCTTCAAACAGATCGCCCCGTCCGGCATAATCCACAGAGAAAAACTGTTCTGTCATGCTCATGTTCAGTGTCTTTCCAAAACGTCTCGGACGGGTAATCAAAGTCACATCGTCCTCCGCCTCCCACCACTCACGGATAAAGTTTGTCTTATCAATATAAAAAACATTTCTCGTTCTCATTTTTTCAAAATCCTGCCGTCCAATGCTAATTGTCCTTGCCATAACATCACTTCCTTTTCGCCGTCTGTCCGCTTCCTCTGTCTGAAACACTCCAAAGGCCTTTTTTCCATTATACCCAATCCTCTCTTACTTTTCTATAAAAAGTATCACTTTTCATCAAATCTTTTTTGTTATATATCTTATTGTATGAAGCATCTCTTCTACCCGGACGAAAACCGGCAGACGGAGGATTCCCCGTCTGCCGTATTGGTTTACCGCACCTTTGCCTTTTTACTCATTCCCGCCTTCCTGAATTTCTTCATCAGCCCGGCTTTCTGTTTCTTACTCAGCTTTTTCGCGCTTACCGTCATCTTTGCCGACGTCTTTTTAAAGGCTCCCGTCGAAATGTTCCGCAGCGCTTTTCCTTTGATCTGGACACTTTTTAGCGATCTGCATCCCATAAATGCCTGCGCCCTGACTGCCGACACATATTTTCCAAAGGCAGCCTTTTTCAGCTTCCTGCAATTCTGAAACGCCCTTTTCTCCACAGACGTTACTTTAAAACTCTTTCCCTGGATTCTGATGGTATCCGGTATGTTCAACGCCGTCAGCTTTTTCGTGACGCTTCCTGTCAGGGCGGCTTCGCCTGTGCCGTCTGCATTGACCCTGCTTACTTTGTACTTTAAGCGCCCGATTTTTATGGTCTGGCCTTTGCGGACGACGGGTTTGGAAGGTTTTTCTGTCTCGTCCGGATGCTTCTCCGATTCGCCGGGCGGTGTTTCTGTTTCCGGCGGTATCGGCGTATCTCCGCCGGAACTGCCGGTTTCTTTCTCACGGAATACCGTATAATCGTAGTTATCACTTTCGTATTTTTCAGGGACGCTTGATGTCACGACATAATACAGGGCATTGGCGTCTGTCTCATATCCATTCTTTCCTCTCGGATAAGTAAAATCTACCGTAACCAGATCCCCCTTCTTTAAGGTTCCAAGCTCCATCGAGGAAACCAGTTCCCCGTCCGCCGTATCTTTATGAACCTCCAGCGCTGCTTCCGCAGGTAGTGCCTCATGATTTCCTGCTGTCACATGGACGATCTTTCCGTTTTCCCACACATCCTCTGTGACTACCGCGGATACATCCGCATAGCCTGCCATCAGCCGGAACTGATTGTTGGACGTGTCCCTGTCTCCCTCTACTTCTGTCTGAATCAGGAGCTCCCTGTAGGAAACAGCCTCCGGCACCGTATAGGACGCCTCCAGAATCGCACTCTCTCCCGGAAGGATATTCGCCGTCACATCCGTTGTCTGTCCATCTGCCGTCACCCTGCATTCTGTCACCTTTTCCGTGCCAAGATTCCGGACTACCGTATAGATGACCGTTCTTTCTCCGGGGATTTCCGTGCCGTCTTCGATATAGGCATCCACGATCTCCACATCCGGCTTCGGCGCAAGCTGCATAGCGTACAACTTTCCAGCCCCTATGGTGCTGCCTTTCCGGTAAAGAACCTCCATCTCCCCCTCTGCATTGTAATAGCCGCTGGGACGGAAGATACTTTCTTCACTGTCAGACAGAAGCACTTTGGAGCTCCAGGTTCCAGACGCTTCATCATACAGGCTTGCCGTCAACTGATACACCTGATTTTCATCCACATCTGACCATACCAGGGCGGTCTGGTTTCCCCCGCCGTTTACAACCGTAAAGTTTTCCGAAATCCCTGCTTCCCCTGCCGGAATCAGACTCTGCCGACCGGACGCATCCAGAATCCTGCATCCCTCCGGCGTGTACCAGAACAGCGCCGTCTCTCCCTGATATCCGGCATACCGGGGAGCGGAATCGTAGCTCTCATTCTGTGTTACCCTTGTACTCTTTCCATCCGAGGTAAACAGATAAATCTCCCTGTCCTCCAGCGTCGTAAGGTCTTTATCCGTATCCACGCATACTGCCGCCGTCACTACATCGTCCACCACGGATACATCATACGTAACAGGAAGTCCCTGGGACAGTTCAAACTCTCTGTGAACCGCTGTATTCCCGCAGATTCCTTCCATAAACAGAAGATTATCCCCGGTCAGGCCGAAGATATCCGACGCCGTATTTTTCAGCCCTGCCGCCGTAAGGTTTCCATCCGCATCCATCGCAATACGCGCGCTGCTGTAAGCTACCTCCGGGGAGGAAGAAAGCGCCGTGGAAGCCTCACGGAAACATCCGGCGTCCGCATCCCAGAGAGCCGTGCAGATTTCTCCGGACTGGAACACCTCTTCCACAGAAGAAGCATTCGTCATAGAAGCATCATAATTCAGCCACGACACGGCAATTCTCCCATTGTTCCCGGTCAGGTGCGGGTAGAAATCCCCCGTTCCGTCTTCGGCCACTGCCTGCGGCTCGCTCCATGCGCCAGTTTCTTTGTCATAAACGGTATATACCAGCTTCGTCCGGTGAATCGTTGGCCGGGAATTATCCTCCGTCAAAAATGCCGCCAGCGTCGTGTCCCCTTCCTGAATCAGCATCGGCTCTGTCAGTTCTGAGACGCCTGTCTGTAACAGCTTCTCCGACAGGCCGGAAGATGCCGCACGGGATTTCCGTGTCCGCTCCGTCTGGCCGCCGTACCAGTGGGACTCCGGCAGAAGCTGCACCGGAAGCGTGTAGCTGTCCATATCGTACAGGGGGTCTGCCGCCTTTGTTTCCGGAATCGCACTTTTCGCCAGCCCCCCGGCTTTGCTGTCAGACTCTTTATACAGCGAATAGGTCGCCTTCGCCATTTCTTTCGAATAGTCAAATCCCAGGACGCTTGCTTTCAGGCTCAGGGAACCGGTTAAATCCGCCTGTGTCAGCCCTTTCGGAAGGTCAATCACACATGGCATGGAACCGCTGCCCTCGACGCCGACCTTCGCCACATACAGTACGCCTACGCCGCCTCCCACACTTAAGGACGGGGTAATGGTAAGCTTCGTGCTGCCGCCGAATTTCCGCTCTGAAGTATTATAGGTTACGCTGCCTGCCAGTTCCCCCTTCACTCCCAGAGATTCTTCAAGATAAACTGGAATCACGCCTACGACATATTGCTGTTTAAATGAAGTACTTAAGTCGATCGCCACCTGAAGCCCTCCGCTTAAAGGCTCCGTGCTGTCCGCCGACAGGTCATTCTCCAGCCAGCCGTATCCCGTAGCCTTGATCGTCGCCTTTGACGTCCAGTGAGTATCCAGATTTCCTGACGTCAGGACGTTCCGCCACTGGGACAGTGACAGATCATACGGCTGGCTCTCGCAGAACTTCTTCCAGGCTTTCCACTCCTCATCATCAAAAAGATCCTTTTTCAGGCTGTCCGGCTCTACTCCCAGCATGATCCTGATTTTCGAATCCTTTCGCTGTATCTTTGCCTTAATCTTCCCCAGATCGAAAGAGAGCTTGTCATTATTCAAAAATGGGATATCCGTCTGCCAGTCCGACTCACTGCTTTTATTCAGAATCGGAATAGAATTGTCAACCCCTGCGGGAACCAGTCCATGATCAGGCACAGTAATATAGACCCACTCCGGCTCACTCTCTGTCCCATCCGCCGCGATTAACTTCACATAAATCTTCCCATCCCCGGTAAAGGTTTCCCCGATGTTCAGCCGGAAGACGCCGTCCTCACTTTCCAGCCTCTTTCCGTCCGTCTGATACAGGACGTACCTTCCGGGAGTCTTCTGATTCCAGCCCCCGCAGACACGGAAGGTCACGTTATCCGATCTTTGAAAACGCTGCCCGCCGCAGGACCTGGCGATTTCATTTTGATAATACATCACCGTGGAGACATAGGGCTTCACATCGTCCCCATCTTTCTTCTTTTTCAAAGCCGTCGTGAACTGGTTTGTAGAAAACTGGCTCACAAAAGAGGGGGACGTCAGCGTCGTGTAGAATATGTAATCCCGGAACCCCTCTTTTGTCACCGTTATGCGCTTCATAGCGGATGGCTCCCGAAGGGAATTTGCGATATGCGCCACGCCCCCGCCGTCCGTGTCCGCCTGACCGACGCCCTCGATTTCTACGCGGGCGTTTTCTACCGTCCGAAACCCCAGACTGTCATAGTCCGTCGCCTTAACGGTGATCTGGGAACTGTCGACTCCAGGCGGCACATCCCCTCCCGGCGTGACCGTCCCTTGCCCCACCTCCGCATCTGTCCCGTCGGAGCACACCGTCCCCGCCCAGGTGTAGAGATTCGAAGATGAAAGATTCAGATTCAAAGCCGACCGGACGCCGTCACCACTGATGTCGACAATGAAGCCATACCCGTAGACCCAGCCGTCGCCGCTGACGCTCAAAGCAAAGTATCCATAAAAGCCCGGCGAGCGCAGCCACCAGTCGCCGTTTCCGGCGTAAGTCCCTGTATTGCTCCACATCCCCATTGCCTTTGCATAGGCGCTGCTCTGGCAGCGACGGGCTTCATCATATGTATTATAGCCCTTTACAAACCCGTACGCCTTTGCGGTATCGGTATTCCATACGTCCGATTCGGAGAGCAGGAAGATTTTGTCCGTGGTATTGTTGCCACCTTCCGTGCCGTAATCAATATTGTCTGCATTCTCCAGCGGTGAGTCTGCGATCGCCGCCCGTTCCGAAGCAGTAAAGGCGCTGCCGATAAAGTTCTTCTGGGTGTAGTCCACGGACTGCTGGTTGCTCCCGGCTCCATAGCCGTTCAGCCAGCTCCTTATGGTACTGGTCTCCCAGGTGACACTTTCATATACCGTATGGTACTTCTGATCGTCGAGGGCGATATCCGAAAGAAGCAGCGCCTGCTTCCCGTCGGTGCAGAGTACCCGCCACTTGATGGGTTCGTATTTAAAGTAGTGGTAGTCCGTATCATTGCTCCACTGATAATAATTACTGTCACTGTCTGTATACGTCGCATCCTCTTTTTTCATCCTACGGTACTTTGCGCCGTTTAAGGTGACGTCGTTGTTCGCATCCCAGCCGGATGCGCTCTGGAGGGCGGCGTATACGCTGTCTGAGACGATGACGTCCCCGTCCCGCCGCAGACTGGCGGCCAGAGCCGTATACTCTACATCTGAAGGTATCACTTCCGCCTGCGGGTAGCTTCCGAACCACACACAGTCCCAGGTGACTTTCTGCCCTGCTTCCATACTGTCATCCGCCACGATGCGGGGATTTTTCAGCGTGACATCCGCCGCTTCCGCTTTTTCCGCCGCTCTCTCCGGTATCGCTGCCGAGAGCGGTGTCAGAGCCAGCACCGCTGTCAGAAGCAGGGACAGCAGACGCTTTGGTTTGCCTGATCTGTTCTTTGATGTTTCTTTCATGTTCTTCTCTCTCCTCCTTCGTCTGTTTTGATAAAACGAGATGGTTCCATATATTTTTCTGTAGATGATAAGTATTTCCGTGGGACAGATGCCCCCGGTAACTTGCCAGGCTGCGGGAGACGGCTTCCATATCCATGATTCCATTCCGGTAAGCGTGGCGGTAGCGTTTCAGCTTCCGTTTCAGCCGCTTTTTGTTGCTTGTCCGAAGTTTCCGTATGACTTTCCCGGTGTCCGTCAGATAGAAGTGGAATCCGAGGTAGTCGACGCCCTGCGAAAGCGGCACGATCTGTGTTTTCTGATTAAATTCCAGCTTTCTTTCCTTTTCGATATATGCTTTCATCTGCGACAGGCAATCTTTCAGGTACTCTCTATCCGGATGAACCAATATGCCATCATCCATATACCGTGTGTAATAACGTACCCGGAGCTTCTCCTTAATCAGCCTGTCCAGTCCGTCCAGATAATACAGTGCGAACCACGAACTGGTCTGGTTACCCAGCGGAAGCCCTTTTGACGGAGCACACTCATAGCTGTCGATAAACTGCCGGATGAGCCTGCATACCCTGCTATCTTCTCCAAACGCACGCTGATAGAGCGCATACAGGATTTCATGGTCGATACTGTCAAAGTACTTCCGGATATCATATTTCAGAAAATATCCTTCCGTTCCATGCTTCCGGTAGAATTCGCGGAGGAATCCGCTCAGGCGGTTCATCGCAAAGTGTGTGCCTTTTCCCTTTCTGCTTGCCGCATTATCAAAAATGAGATGCCTTTCCATAAAAGGTTCTATGACATTATCGCACAGGGTGTGCTGGACAATCCGATCACGGTATTGCAGGGCATGAATCAGACGTTCCTTCGGATCATATATTTTAAACTGTTCATACTTCTGTGGTTTATATTTCCCATTCAAGAGCTCCCATTGCAGTTCATACAGCTTCTGCCCCAGATCCATTTCAAACGCTATGACGTCTTTCTGGCATCTCTTTCCACGTCTCGATTTCAGATGCGCCTGATACAGATTTTCAAACCTGCACATTTCCTCATAAGTCATTCTATGCTTTTTCTCCACATCCTTTCCGGAGCCGCCGGGCAGCTTTCTATTTCCTGCAAATTATCTGTAAAGAAACGGAAAGCTGCAAAGGAGGAAAAGGTCTCCCGTCTCCTCCGTCCGGCGGTATGTGTTCTTCCGAAATGTTTCATTCGGAAAGGGATTCGGTTCCTTTGAAATAAGGCGCGGACAGTATTTCCTTAAACACCGTAACAGGCCGCAGACATTCCAAATCCGACCGGACGCCGTTATTATTGTTGTTGACATTGTTGCCATTCCTGTTGACCCAGCCGTCGTTGTTGACGTTCATTGCATTGTTTTCATAATTGCCCGGCGAGCGCAGCCACCTTCAACCTTATCCCTTATATCTATTCTGGTCGCTTCTTGACCATGCCAGCAGCAGACGCGTGACCTCTGTTGACTGGATAGATATCTGTTCATACTGTCTGGGAAGAATACATCCCTGCTCTTTTGCCGCCAGAGACAGAAAACCCAGCAGCTTTAAATCCACATAGGCGTTTCGCTGATAGTCCTTTCGCTGTGTGATATGAACCTCATCTTCTTTATCCCTGACATACACGAAATTCGCCCTGTACAGATTTTCCACAATGTCCAGACTCAGATTCTGTATACGGCTTACAAACGTAAACCGGAACTTTTTCGGACTCTTTTCCATTACTGTAAAGAGATAGCTTCCCAGGTCCTTTGCCTTTACAATCACAGACAGTTCACTTTCTTTTTTTCTCATTGGATTCTATTCTTATTTTCTGCTCTCCTCTACTTCGTAATCCGGACTTTCTTCCCCTGTCCTTTCTTTTTCAGCAGCTTCTGATAGGCTTTCAGCTTCGCTTTCGGCACTTTGATAACGGCCTTTGCATGGATGCCTTTGAAAGCGCTCTTCCCGACCTTTTTCAGCTTTGTGGATTTGATGGTGATTTTCTTTAACGCTTTGCACCCATTGAACGCTTTCGCACCGATAGAGGTCACGCCTTTTCCGATGACGACGGTTTTCAGTTTTTTGCAGTTCTTAAATGCTCCGGTATTGACTGCTGTGACTGAATAGGTTTTTCCATCGATGATCACCTGATTTGGTATCGTGGTTTTTGTAATGTTTTTGCTTTTCGGAGCGGCGTAAGCTACCTTTCCATTTCCAAGCCCTGTGTAGATGTCTCTGGCAACAGTTCTCTTTTCGCCTTTTTTGATTTCCTTTACTGCCGTATCCTTCGGCGCCTGGCCGGACGAATTCTGCTGTCCATTGCTGCTTCCATCCGAACACACTGTCCCCGCATAAGTATACTGTCCGGAATCCAGTGTGATCCACATTGCGGGTCTGACCCCATAATACCTCGTAGCATATTCTCTATAATACACTGTATATCCTGGGTAGGAAACGTAAGGCATGACGTCCCCATTCTCTTCCCTCAGCCACCACCAGCAGGTGTTTGGATACTCTGCATACTGCTCATGCTCTGATGTTATGCAAAAAGTTCCCATAGCCCTTGCATAGTCGCTCGGCCTGCATCTCTTCGCTTCATCCGGTATATCCACAAAACCATCCGGTTTTCTTTCTTTTAAAAATCCATATGCCTTCTCTTGAATCTCTGAAGGTGACAATAAAAATATCTTATCTTTCACCTGGTTTCCTTCATCGAGGGTAGAAGTCTGAATACTCTGCTGCTCCGCACCTGAAAACGCACTGCCGATAAAGTTCTCATTCTGAAAATTGGTTCCGTATCCATTCAGCCAGTTCCGTATCCGGCTGTTTTTCCAGATATGATCATTCATTGTCGCAGCATACACTTTATCATCCAGCGCCATATCGGACAAAAGCAGCGCACGGTTGCCCGATGTCTGCAATACCCTCCACTTGATTGGTTCATACCTGAAATAGTGCCAGGTCGTATCATCCGCCCAGTGATAATGGCCTTCTTCGCCTCCAGTATTGTCCTTCTCCGCATACGCATACTCAGCATCGTCCTTTTTCATTCTCCGATACTTGTTTCCTGAAATTGTAATTTCATTCTCCAAGTCCCAGCCTGACGCATTTTGGAGGGCAGTATAAACTGTCTCGCTGCTGTCTACTTCACTTTGGGGATAGCTCCCAAAGTATACGCAGTCCCATGTCACCTTCTGTCCGATCTCCATACTGGAATCTGCTACGATACGGGGATTCGCAAGCGCCCCTTCTGCTGCTTCTGCTGTGCCTTCCAGTGTCCCCGGTAACATTGCAGGAAACATAGCCAACGCCATCGCCACAGACAGCAGACGCTTTCCTCTGATAAATTTTCCTGTTTTCATTTTCCTTTTCCTCCTTTTACTCTTCGCCTTTGTAATATAGTATAGTCTTTTTAGTGACTATAGTCAACTATAAAACTATATTCTATCCTGTTTTTATACATCAAGGGAGACGTTCTTATGATTGAATATAGTCCATTTTGGAATACTCTGAAAAACTCACCGCACACCACTTATACTTTGATTCACCAGCATCACATTTCCAGTGCAACCATTGACAAGCTTCGGAAAAACAAGCCGCTGAACACCACGACCATCAATGACCTCTGCCGGATTCTCGACTGCCGCATTGAGGATATCGCCGTCTATATTGCATCCGAACAGGATCAGGCGCTATGACCGCCACGAATTATTTTTCCTTTTTCCCGCGCCTGCATGACACCCGATAAACCGCACAGGTATCTCGCTGCCGCAATCTATACAAAATTCTGATTTTGTATAGATTTACGCCGGATTTCTGACAGACATCTGAAAAACAGGGGCTATGGGCAGTGGTTTTTTATTCCATGCCGGATGTCTGTGGGTAAAAATAAGCGTACAAAGCAGGGCTGCAAAAAATATCTTCTTTGCAGCCCTGCTTTATGTGCCCGAAATTAAAAATTTTATCCCTGCGCACCTCTTCACAGTCCCGATAATTCCTTGCACAATTCTGTATTACGTGCTAGAATGTCACTAACAGCACATCTTATTGCCATTGTTCTATACAAAATCAGAATTTTGTCATCCTCCCCGCTACACCACCCCCATCCGTTCCAGCCACCGCGCATGTTCTATTCCAGTGGACATCAGATAAATTCTTGTCGTTTCGATGGAACTGTGCCCCAGCACGTCCGCCAGTTTTACGATGTCTTTACTCACCTGATAGAAAAGTTTCGCAAAGAGATGGCGCAGGTTATGCGGATACACTTTAGACGGCTCCACATGCGCATCCCTGCACAGCTTCTTCATCTCCTGCCATATGTACTGCCGGGACAGTCCTTTTCCGCTCCGCGTCACGAAAACCTCCCCCTCGGAAATCCCCTGTTTTTTCGCATAGTCCAGCAGCTTCCGGCACAGCTTGTCCGCCAGCAGGATTACCCGGACTTTCCCTTTCAGAAAAATTTCCGCCTTTCTCTTTTTCGCCGCTTCCACGGTGATATATTTCACTTCCGATACCCGGACGCCCGTCCCGCAGATCGTCTCCATTACCAGCAGCAGACGTTCGTTTCCCTTTAATCTGGCGGTGCGCTTCAGACGCTCATACTCGTTCTGCTGCAAATCCCGTTCCTTTTTCCGAAACGGCGCCTTCTGTATCCGCAGAAACTTTACCCGGCATTTTTCCCATCCCATAAACGCCAGGAATCCATTCAGGGAAGAAAGCATAGAGTTCACCGTAGATGGTGAATACCCGCTTTTTACAAGGTGGTCTTTCCATTCCACCGTCAGCGTTTTTTCCACCCTTTTTCCCGAAAGCCACATAAAAAAAGAACGGATATCCCTCAGATATTTTTCTACCGTTCCTGTTTCGTGTTCCTCTGCGATTAAATAATCCTGGTACTCCCTGATCGTTTCTTCTGTCATTTGATCTTCCATCATGTCCCCTCCTGTGTTTTCTTTCATTGTAACACAGCGCTTTTTATAAGGTGAAAGGAAGTACACACCTCTTCATACCTGGGATTGGATTTTATGAAAAGAGCAGGATTGAAATAATGGGATTATAATGGTATAATTTATAGCAATAAGCTTTGTAAAACATTTTTATTGCCTGACTATATTCAAAAGGAGAGATGTAGAATGCCACAGATTATACCAATTAAAGATTTAAAAAATACTTCGGAAATCTCCGATATGTGCCACAAATCAGATGAGCCCATTTATATTACGAAAAACGGATATGGTGATATGGTTATTATGAGTATGGAGATTTATGAAAGCGTTATGCGTCGACATACCATATATAGAGATATTGAACTGTCAGAGCAGCAAATAGAAAATGGACAGATCAAGGATGCCAGAACCGCTTTAACAGAAATGAGGAAGAAGTATGGGCTATAGTTTAATTTTTTACAGTATTCCTTTCATCAGAGTAAGGGTGTTGCAAAGGGTCTATCCCAAAGATTGTGTAAACCTTCAAACTGATGTAAGATAAAATTACTCAGTTTGGAGGTTTATTTTATGGCAAGGAAAAAGGATTCCCCACAAAAGGCAGCCCTTCGGGAAATGATGGGCAATTACCTGAAAGAGAACAATGTAACGGTCAGAGATGGAACAGACGTTAATTCCATCATGCGGGATATGATGTCTATTATCCTGGAGAGCGCTCTCGACCAGGAGATGGACGAAGAACTCGGCTATTCTAAGTATGATTATCGGAACAAAGATACGGATAATTCCAGGAACGGACATTCCCAGAAAACCATGCATACCAGTTATGGCGATATGGAAATCGACATTCCCAGGGACCGGAAAGGCGAGTTTGAACCTCAGATCGTTAAGAAATACCAGAATACCGTCACTCAGGACATGGAAGAAAAGATCATTTCCATGTATGCCAAAGGGATGACAACAAACGATATTGAAAGCCATATGCGAGAACTCTATGATATCGAGATCTCTGACAGTACCATCAGCCGGATTACGGATAAGATTCTTCCTATCGTGAAAGAATGGCAGGAAAGACCTTTGGAAGAGATCTATGCAGTGGTTTTCATGGACGCTATCCATTACCATGTGCGTCATGAAGGCCGGATTGTAAAACGTGCGGTTTATATCGCTATCGGGATCGACATGGAAGGACATAAAGACGTTCTCGGTATGTATGTTGGCCAGAACGAAAGTGCGAAATTCTGGCTCTCCATTCTGAACGGTCTAAAGAACCGGGGCGTGGCAGATATCCTGATCGCATGCGTCGATGGTCTGACGGGATTCCCTCAGGCAATCGAGGCAGTATTTCCACAGACAGAGATCCAGCAATGCATCATCCATCAGATTCGGAACACAACGAAGTTCGTATCCTACAAGGAGATCAAACCGCTTATGGCAGACCTGAAGCGAGTATATGCAGCGCCAACGGAAGAGATCGCATTAGCAGAACTGGAGAACTTTGACGGAAAATGGAGCGGGAAATACCCGAAGATCGCGAAATCATGGAAAGACAACTGGGCCAACCTGTCCACTTATTTCAAGTATCCTGAGGCCGTCAGGCGCCTGATCTACACAACCAACACGATCGAAGGATTCAACCGTCAACTGCGGAAAGTCACAAAATCCAGAACCGTATTTCCGTCCGATGACAGTCTGCTGAAGATGCTATATCTGGCCATGATTGACATCACGAAGAAATGGACAGGCCATCGTCAGGACTGGGGTCAGATCCATTCGCAGCTGGAGATATTTTTTGAAGAAAGGCTTTCCGGATTATAAGCAGAAATTCATTCGAGCAGGGCTGGCTAGAGCCAGTCTCGCTTGACATGTTTGAAAACTGCATTATAATACAAACAGGGACAGAACCTTCAAAGTAAGGCTCTGTCCGCAATAACTAATAACATATCTTATATCAGTTTTTACTGTTTACACAAAACTTGAAACTCTCTCGTTGCAAAATCTAATTTGATTTTGCAACACCCCTTTTATTCCCCAATCAGCACTTCCTTCCCCCGGAACGCAAACCCGTACTTCCGTATCCGCCCCTGCGGGATTCCCTTCGCCCGGAGCGCTGCGGCATAGTCTTTCTCCTCGATCTGCTTT
>CALCMD010000116.1 GCA_937965795.1 uncultured Lachnospiraceae bacterium
GTGCGATATTTTTTTATGAAAAAGTTGTAAAGTGGTGTAAATTATAATAATCAGAGTCACTTCCTATAACATAAGAAATGACTCTGACTTCATTTGTCATGAGTTTCTAATAAAACTATTTATTGTGAAAAATGTTAGAACCCGTCAGTTGGAAGTATTTCTCTCTAAATTTTTGCGGCGCTTAAATTCTAATGGCGAAGCGTTGAACTGCTTCTTAAATGCCGAAGAAAACTTGCTTTGATTCAAATAACCAACTTGTTCTGCAATTTCCGATACAGATAAGTTTGTAGTAGTGAGTAATTCAGCAGCTCGTTGCATACGAATTTCACGTAAATAAATTGATATATTTTGACCATAAACTCCGCGAAAGTAGTTCTTCAGGCTGGTTTCACTGACGGAAAACTGTGCAGCCAGTTCCCACGCGGGATGGTGTTGGCGCAGATCAGAAGTGATGATTTTTTCCACACGTTTTGCAATGTCTACCTGTGTTTCTGTGAAGAATGTGCAGGCTTGGGAAGGTGGTATTTCTTTCAGATTTTGAAGCAGTGAAAACAGGGCAAGGGTATAGATTTTCATTTGTGGGATTGCCAGCGGAACAGAAATATCCAGTAATGACCACAGCTTTTTTAAGACTTCTTCTATCTCAGTCGTAACCGACGCAATATAAGTACCCCCATCCGGGCAGTAAAGATCTCTGAGTCTGTGGAAATCAATATCAAATTCTGCCTCTACCCAGGAGCTTTGAGCATTTACGGTATCCATATCCACAAAAAACTCAATTCCTTCATAGATTCGGCGGGGATAAACGTATTGCTGTCTGGCGAATCGTTCGGTTAAGGATATCTCCCCATCTTTCACATACACAAAGTTTCCGTTATTCAGGATGAGTTCGCATCGTCCTGTTACACAGTAATTTAAGAGTAATGGTCCTGTTTCCATGGAGCCATTATCGTGAAAGTCTGGGGCTGTCCAGGCAGGAGAGTTCACAAAAATATAAGCCAATGTAACTCCTGGGAACAGAGGGAAAAAAGTCATGGAACCTTTCCCGTCTCTCTCCTTTAAAATGAGTTCTGCGCTAAATTCGCCCCGTTTTATAGATATACCTGGAATTTCAATGCTTTTCTTGATAATTTCATCTATCTTCATTTTCTAACTCCTGTCATTTGGTCTGTTAACCGCTCTGTTTGAGCCTTGCACTTCTATTATAAGATCACAGTCAAAGTCAGTCAACAGAAAAACTCGGTGCTGTTTGGAGCTAAAAAGATGATTGGTTGTAGAGAATCAGCCGGTACTATGCTATTCTATAAAAAAGGTTAGAAGATGCTAACTAAAAAACGAATGTGGAGGTATTCATCATGAATAACAAGTTACAAGCAAAAGACCTCATTAACCTTGGTCTGTTCACGGTTCTTTACTTTGTCATTGGTTGCTGTGTCGCCATTCCGATTGGGTTTGTCCCGATCTTTCTTCCTGTTCTCGGAAGCCTGTGGTCGCTGATTACCGGTATCCCTTTCATGCTGTTCCTAACAAGGGTTAAGAAATTCGGCATGGTTACAATCATGGGTGTTTTGAGCGGCCTGCTGATGGGACTTACCGGCATGGGATTTTGGGGTGTTCCTGTGGGACTGATTTTCGGCCTGCTTGGGGATCTCATTTTGAAATCCGGCGACTATAAAAGTGCAAAGAAAAGCATCCTTGGTTATGCTGTATTTAGCCTGTGGATGGTAGGTACATATATTCCGATGTATTTTATGGTCGAGGACTCCTGGGCCAGCTTTGCCGCCAGCTTCGGGGAGGAATATGCCGACCGGGTAATGGCGGTTATGCCGATGTGGAGCATTATCCTTGTGGTTGCCGGGATTTTTGTCTTTGCCATTTTGGGCGGACTGCTTGGAAAAACGCTTCTGAAAAAACATTTTGCGAAAGCGGGCATCGCATAATGGAGGGGGTATCCTTTTCCGCCACAACGGACAAAAGGAAAGGAATCCGGCTCGACCCGCGTACGAAGTTGATTTTGCTGTTGACGGTTACTACATTGATGTTCAGCACCGGCAACGAAGGGATTATGAATTTTGTAAAACCTGTGTTAAGCCTAATCCCCTTTGTGCTGATCCTGTCGGAACGCCGCTTCAAAACGGCAGGCAAATACCTGCTTTTATATCTCGCCTGCTTTGCACTGGAACGCATAGCGCTGACGACATTAAGCGATCTGCTGTCCTTTGTGGTTTTGGCGATGACATCCATTATGACGCGGTTTGCCCCTGGTATTATGACGGGGGCCTGGCTGCTTTCCTCCACCTCAGTCAGTGAGTTTATCGGTTCGATGGAACGTATGCACCTGACAGAGAAAATCGTCATCCCTTTGTCTGTTATTTTTCGTTTTTTCCCTACGATCAGCGAAGAATACCAGGCGATCAGTGATGCAATGAAAATGAGGGGTATCCGGTTTGGAGGGAAAAATCCATTTTTGATGGTGGAATACCGTCTTGTACCGCTGATGGTGTCTGTTGTGAAAATCGGAGATGAACTTTCCGCCGCTGCACTGACGCGGGGGCTTGGCGCTCCGGTCAAACGGACTAACGTATGTCAGATTGGTTTTCATGTTCAGGACATGATTGCGATCCTGCTCTGTGCTTTATGTTTCGCTCTGTTTTTGCTGGGACAGTATTTTTCTTTTTAAGGGGGTGAGCTTATGATAAAGATTGACCATATTTCATTTTCTTATGGAGAAGAGAATGAAAATACCGGCGGTGTTCGGGATATTGATCTAAATATAGAGGATGGTCAGTTTGTTGTCCTTTGCGGTGAAAGTGGGTGTGGAAAAACTACGGTCACCCGCCTGATTAATGGACTGATCCCCCATTATTATGAGGGAAAGATGACGGGAGAAGTATGGGTAAATGGAGCCAAGGTTTCCGAACAGCCCCTTTACGATACAGCTGCAGTTGTGGGCAGCGTGTTTCAAAACCCCCGCTCCCAGTTTTTCAATGTGGATACCACCAGTGAAATTACATTTGGCTGCGAAAATCTTGGACAGCCAGAAAAAGACATCCGGGAACGGCTGGCAAAAACGGTTCGGGACTTCCGGCTGGAGAAGCTGATGGACCGTAATATCTTCCACTTATCTGGCGGGGAGAAACAAAAGATTGCCTGTGCCGGGGTATCCATTATGGAACCGGATGTTCTCGTTATGGACGAACCCTCATCTAACCTGGATGCGGCTTCCATCCTTGATTTGAGAAAGATTCTTGCGTTTTGGAAATCGCAGGGGAAAACAATCATTGTATCGGAACATCGGCTTTATTATCTTCGCGGTCTAGCGGATCGGTTTATCTATCTGGCAGACGGGCAGGTGAGTCATGATTATTCTGCGGCAGAATTTGAGCAGCTCACGGAGCAGCAGCGTTCCGATATGGGACTGCGCACGTTTGCTTTGGGGCGTCTCCTGCCTCCGGTTTTACCGCAGCAGGCAAAGACCGCCCTTGCGCTTCGTAATTTCCACTTTGCCTATAAAAACGAACCGGAAACCTTACATATCATGGATTGTGAAATCCCTACGAACCGGATCGTTGGAATTATCGGGAATAACGGCGCCGGGAAATCCACTTTTTCACGCTGTTTCTGCGGCTTGGAGAAGCGCTGTGGGGAGATTGGCTGGAACGGAAAGAAATACCGTCCGAAAGACCGGCTGAATACCTGCTATATGGTCATGCAGGAGGTAAATCATCAGCTTTTCACCGAGTCGGTCCTTGATGAAGTGCTGATCAGTATGGAGGAAGCAAACCAGAAGCGAGCAGAAGAAATCCTAAGTCGGTTAGATTTACTGGATTTTAAGGACAGGCATCCCATGTCCCTGTCCGGTGGCCAGAAACAAAGGGTTGCGATTGCTTCGGTAATCGCTTCAAAACGCTCGATCCTGTTTTTTGATGAACCGACCAGCGGCCTTGATTACAGGCATATGAAAGAGGTTGCAAATGTATTGCGGCAGGTCAGGGATGCCGGAATCACTGTGTATGTCATTACCCATGACCTGGAACTGATTTTAGATTGCTGTACGGACATCATTCATCTTGAGGATGGTTCGATTATCGACCAGTACGGAATGGATGAAGATGGCCTCAGAAAAATAAGAGAATACTTCATAAAGGGGGGATCTGAAAAATGAAGGAAGAAAAGAAAGCGTCGCCAATAAGTGTTTTATTGGGCTGGGGCAAACCGTATCACGGGAAATTCATCGGCAGCGTCGTCCTTGCGGTTTTGGGCATTGCCTGTCAGATGGTGCCTTATTTCTGTGTGGCGCATATCGTCACAATGATGTTGGACGGGGAGCAGGATTTTTCCCGTTATGTGACAGC
>CALCMD010000117.1 GCA_937965795.1 uncultured Lachnospiraceae bacterium
TTCTTAGGAGTTAGTTTCCGAATTCCCTGCCCCCGTTTGCGTGGGATACGTTTCCACCCGGCCTGCGTACGGAAGGAACGCAATCTCCCCGCCAAACCGTGATTTGACTTCTTTTACGAAGAGTATAGCATGTTGTCACTTGACATGCAATTTGAATTTGACTATGATAAGGTCAGCAGATACTATGGAAGAGAGAAAAATTTTTAAATGAAATTTATAGATAAAGTGAAAAATTATTACCGGGAGCATGGCGCGGCAGGCGTGGTATGGCGGAGTGTGGAGAAACTTACCGGCATACGTCCCGGAGCTATCTCTTATGAGAAGTGGATTCGTCAGAATTCCCGGCAGGAAACAGAGCTTCAAAGGCAGAGGACGGAAGAATTTGCGTATATGCCATTGTTCAGCATTGTAGTTCCGCTGTACCGGACGAAGGAACAGTATCTTCGGGAGCTGATTGCGTCAGTCCAGGAGCAGACGTATACAAACTGGGAGCTGTGTCTGTCAGACGGGAGCGGCGCGGATACTCCTTTAAAAGAGATTCTGGAGGAATACAGCCGTGCAGACGCCCGCATCCATGTGGTACATGCGGATGCTCCGCTTGGGATTTCGGAGAATACCAATGCGGCTATTCGGGAAGCATCGGGGGATTATCTGGCGTTTGCCGATCATGATGACCTTCTGGCGCCGGAAGCGCTCTATGCGTGCGTGCGCAGGCTGAATGAAGAGAAAATCTGCGACGTCCTGTATTCGGATGAGGACAAGATTTCCGTGGATGGGAAAAAAAGGTTTGATCCGCAGTTTAAGCCGGATTTTAACCTGGATCTTCTGCGGAGCATGAATTATATCTGCCATTTGTTTGTGGTAAAGAAAAGTCTGGCAAAGCGGGCGGGGTATCTGGACGCAGCCTATGACGGGGCGCAGGATTACGATTTTATTTTCCGGTGTGTGGAACAGGCGGAAAACATCTGCCATATTCCTGAGATTTTGTATCACTGGCGTTGCCATCCGGATTCCACGGCAGAGAATCAGGAGAGCAAGCTTTATGCTTTTGAAGCGGGGCGGCGTGCGGTGCAGGCGCATCTGGAACGCATGGGCATCCGCGGGGAAGTGCGCCAGGGAGAATATCTTGGACTGTATCGGACAGCTTATTTTACAGAAGGAGCTCCTCTGGTATCTGTTCTGATTCCGAACAAAGACCATGCGGAGGACTTAAAGCGCTGTGTCACTTCGATGCTGGAAAAATCGGATTATCAGAATTATGAAATTATTCTGATAGAAAATAACAGTGAAAAAGAAGAAACCTTTGCTTGTTACCGGGAACTGGAGAATATGGATGCGAGGATACGGACAGTGAAATATACGGGGCACTTTAATTATTCCGCAATCAACAACCTGGGCGTGCGCGCTGCATCCGGAGAATATCTGCTGTTTCTGAATAATGATACGGAGCTGATTAGCGGAAACGCTATGAAAGAGATGCTTGGCATCTGTGCCAGAGAGGATGTGGGCGCTGTCGGAGCCAGACTTTATTATGCGGACGACACGGTTCAGCATGCAGGCGTAGTCCTGGGTATGGGCGGCGTCGCGGGTCATATCTTTTCCGGCGAACGCCGGAGCGCTACGGGATATGGCCGGAGAATGATCTGCACACAGGATATGAGCGCGGTGACGGCGGCCTGCATGATGGTAAAGAGAAGCGTGTTTGAGCAGATTGGCGGGTTTGATGAAGAATTGGAGGTAGCGTTTAACGATGTGGATCTGTGTCTGAAAATCCGGAAAGCGGGGTATCAGATCGTTTATACGCCCTTTGCAGAACTTTACCATTATGAATCGAAGTCGAGAGGGGCTGAGAACACGCCGGAAAAGGTGGAAAGGTTTCATGGTGAGATTCGCCGGTTTGTACGCAGGTGGGGAGAGCTTCTGGAAAATGGAGATCCTTTTTACAATCCGAATCTGTCCCTGAAAAGAACCGATTTTTCGCTGAGGGATAAAAAAACGGAACCCCGGATCGGAGTGCCGGAAATTTATAAAAATATATAAGGAAGAGAAACCAATGATAAATTTTAATATCCCGCCTTTTGTGGGAAAAGAACTGGAATATATAAAAGAAGCGATTGCACATGGGAAGATCAGCGGGGACGGCATTTTTACCGCAAAATGTTCGGAATGGATGCGGAAAGAATACGGACTCAGGCATGTGCTGCTGACGACCTCCTGCACACATGCCCTGGAGATGGCGGCGGTACTTAGCGATGTACAGCCGGGGGACGAGGTCATCCTTCCGTCGTATACGTTTGTGTCCACGGCGGACGCCTTTGTACAGCGGGGGGCGAAGCTGGTATTTGTGGATATCCGTCCGGAAACGATGAACCTGGATGAGCGGCTGATTGAGGAGGCTGTTACCGGGAAAACAAAAGCGATCGTTCCCGTACATTATGCCGGCGTGAGCTGTGCGATGGATGAGATTATGGAGATTGCCCGGCGCCATAATTTGAAGGTTATCGAGGATGCCGCACAGGGCGTCGGTGCATACTATAAGGGAAGGGCGCTGGGAAGCATCGGGGATTTCGGATGCTACAGCTTCCATGAAACGAAAAATTACTCGATGGGCGAGGGAGGGGCCATTACTTTTGGCTCAGATGAAATGATAGACGCTGCGGAAATTCTGCGCGAAAAGGGAACGAACCGGAGCAAATTTTTCCGGGGGCAGATTGATAAGTACCGCTGGGTGGACTACGGCTCTTCGTACCTTCCAAGCGATATGAACGCCGCCTATCTCTGGGCGCAGCTTGAAGCGGCGGATGAGATCAGAAAGGACAGGCTGGAAAGTTTCGCCTGCTATGAGGAGGCATTGAAGCCGTTAAAGGAGAAGGGCTTTATCGAGCAGCCGTTTATTCCGGATTATGCAGAGCACAATGCACATATGTACTATATCAAAGTGAAGGATCTGGAAACCAGGACAAGACTGATCTCTTACCTCAGGGAGCAGGGAATCCAAACGGTATTTCATTATGTTCCCCTGCACACGGCTCCGGCGGGACAGAAGTTCGGGCGTTTCTATGGGGAGGACCGCTATACGACAAAGGAAAGTGAAAGGCTTCTGAGACTTCCCATGTACTATCGGCTGAAACGGGAAGACAGGGAGAAGGTTGCAGACGGAATTCTTTCATTTTTTAAGGGATAAGGAGAAGCTATGAACTTTGGGAGCATGGCAAAACGCCTGACTTTTTATAATATCAAAAAAGGATTTCTGTATCTGAAACGTTATGGCATAAAAGATTTTCTGATACGTCTTACGGAGCGTTTTACGGATGCGGAGGCAGACTATGACAAATGGTTCCGGTCAAGATGCCTGACGGAAATACAAAGAGAGCAGCAGAAAAGCCGGAGATGGGAAACGGAGCCGAAAATCAGCATTGCGGTGCCTGTGTACCGGACGCCGGAAGTTTTTCTGCGTCAGATGATGGAATCCGTTCAGAAGCAGACCTACGAAAACTGGGAGCTGTGTTTGGCGGATGGAAGCGGTGAGGATCATGAGCCGGAGCGGATCATCAGGGAGTATCAGAAAGCCGATCCACGCATCCGTTATGTGCGTCTGGAGAAAAACGAAGGGATTGCCGGAAATACGAATGCGGCCTTAGCAATGGCGCATGGGGATTATGCGGCGCTTTTCGATCATGACGATCTTCTGACGGAGGATGCGCTTTACGAGGTCGCGCAAGCCATAGAGGAAAAGGGCGGACCGGATTTGATCTATACGGATGAAGATAAGGTAAGCGCAGATTTGAAAGAGTATTTTCAGCCGAATTTTAAGCCGGATTTTAATTTGGATTTGCTGCGGGCAAATAATTATATCTGCCATTTGCTGGTAGTAAAAAAGGAACTGCTGGAACGTGTCGGCGGACAGCGGGAAGATTATGACGGAGCGCAGGATTATGATTTTATTTTCCGGTGTGTGGAACGGGCGGAAAAGATCGTACACATTCCAAAGGTGCTGTACCACTGGAGGGTTCATAAAGCGTCTACGGCGGATAATCCTTTTGGAAAGGATTATGCGCTGGAGGCAGGAAAGCGTGCGATTGAGGCACATTTAAAAAGAAGCGGGCTGCCGGCGGAGGTTTCTATGCTGAATTACCGGGGGTTCTACCGGGTGAAATATAAGGTTACAGGAGAGCCGCTGGTTTCCATTATCATTCCAAATAAGGATGAAAAGGAGACGCTGGAGCGCTGCCTGGAATCGATTCAAAAGAATTCGACGTATCGGAATTATGAAATTATAATTGTAGAAAATAACAGTACGAAAGAAGAAACCTTTGCTTATTACCGCAGGATAGATGGAAAAGACGGGATTCGTGTGATTTACTGGAAACAGGAGTTTAATTATTCCGCCATTAATAATTTTGGCGCCAGGCACGCGAAAGGTGATTATTTCATTCTTTTGAATAATGATGTAACGGTGATTACGCCGGACTGGATGGAAGAACTTCTGGGGCATTGCCAGAGACGCGAGGTGGGAATTGTGGGAGCGAGGCTTTATTTCCCGGATGACACCATCCAGCATGCCGGAATCGTGATGGGAATCGGGGGCTGTGCGGGAAGCATGTTTGTGGGAATGAAGCGTTCCATGACCGGTTATATGCACCGGGCAGTATTACAGCAGAATATGAGCGCGGTGACGGCGGCCTGTCTGATGGTGAAGCGCGAGGTGTTTGAACAGATACAGGGACTGGATGAGAAGCTGGTCGTTGCATTTAACGATGTGGATTTCTGCCTGCGCGCGGGAAAAGCGGGATGGCTGGTCGTCTATGACCCTTATGTGGAAATGTATCATTTTGAATCAAAGACAAGAGGTTATGAGGATACGGAAGAGAAAAAGCAGAGATTTGAGCGGGAGAAGGAGTTTTTATGCGCCCGTTGGGAGAGGATGCTAAAAGAGGGAGACCCCTGTTACAATCCGAATCTGTCCCTGAAAACCTGTGACTATTCCTTAAAACGATAACGGCTGAATACGGCAGGGGGAGGAAAATGGAAAAAGTATCGGTAGTGATTCCCAATTATAACGGAAAAAAATTCCTGGACGGATGCCTGCGTTCTCTGGAGAATCAGAGTATCTCGGAATTTGAGACGATTCTGGTCGATGACGGTTCGACGGATGGGAGCGTGGAGTATGTCAAAGAGCGCTTTCCGAAAGTACGGATCATAAGTCTGAAAAAAAACGGCGGTTTCTGCCGGGCGGTGAACAGAGGCATTCAGGCGTCGGAAACGCCCTACGTGATTCTTTTAAATAATGACGTGGAAGCAGACCGCGACTTCGTGCGGGAGATGCTTTCCGGTATCCGGAAATATAAGGACTGTTTTTCCTGTTCCGCGCAGCTTCGCAACCTGTACAGGCCGGACAAGATAGATGACGCGGGAGATTATTATTGTGCTCTGGGATGGGCTTTTGCACTGGGAAAGGACAGGAATGCAGAAGCATATCAGAAGACGAGACGGATCTTCGCTTCATGCGGCGGCGCTGCAATCTATCGGAGAGAGCTTCTGGAGAAAATCGGGTGTTTTGACGAGAAGCATTTTGCCTATCTGGAGGATATCGATCTTGGATACCGGGCGCGCATCTATGGTTATGAAAACAGGTATCTGCCAAAAGCGATTGTTTACCATGCGGGCAGCGGCACCACGGGATCGCGCTATAATGAATTTAAGGTGCGCCATTCTTCAAGAAACAACGTGTATTTGATCTATAAAAATATGCCGTTTTTGCAGATTCTTATCAATCTGCCGTTTCTTCTGGCAGGTTTTTTCATGAAGTATCTGTTCTTTGCGAAAAAAGGCTTCGGAAGCATTTATGTAAAAGGGGTGGCAGAAGGATTTTCCATGTCTTTGCATTCTTCCAAAAAGGTACCCTTTAAAATGAAAAATGTGAAAAATTATGCCAAAATACAGCTTGAACTTTGGGGAAACATGGTACGGAGACTGACGAACAGAGGATAGTTAAGAAAAAATTTAGTTGCCCTTTTTGGGATGATATTGTATGATAAGACAAATAAAAATTGATAAATGACGAAAAATAGAGAAAACCAGAAACAATCGGCAGCGGGAAAACTGCTGTTGTCAAAGGAGGGGAACAGGTGATAAAAGATAATCAACAGTTCTTTAATCGGATGCATGTGGTTATAGATGCAGTTATTACAGCCTTTTCCTATCTGCTTGCTTGGACGATTCAGTTCACTTTTTTTGCACAGAATGATGTAGGAAAGCTTTCCTTTCAAACTTATATGTCATTCCTGGTATTTTTGGTGCCGGGTATGCTGCTTTTGTATTACGCATTTAATCTTTATACGCCGAAACGGGTGCAGGGACGAAGATACGAGGCCGGGAATCTCATCAAAGCAAATACGATCGGAATTTTGTGTCTGACGCTGGTTATGTATATGATCCGTCAGGGAGATTTCTCACGAAACATGATGTTTCTGTTTTACGGAATCAATATCGTTCTGGAGACGCTGGTCCGGAATCTGATCCGCATGTTTCTGATGAAGATCCGTAAGAACGGAATGAATCTGAAACACATTCTGCTGGTAGGTTACAGCCGCGCGGCGGAGGAATATATTGACCGGATCAAACAGAATCCCCAGTGGGGTTATCTGATTCGGGGTATTCTGGATGATAATGTGGCGAGGGGAACGAGATATAAGGATATTAAGGTGATCGGACGGATCGACAATCTGATGGTGATCCTGCCGGAAAACCGTCTGGATGAGATTATCATTACGCTGGGGCTGGACGAATATTATAAACTGGAGCATATCGTAGGACTGTGCGAGAAGTCGGGCGTGCATACAAAGTTCGTGCCGGATTATAATAATATTATTCCTACGAAACCTTACACCGAAGACCTTCTGGGGCTTCCGGTCATAAATATCAGGCATGTGCCGCTTTCGAATACTTTTAACCGCATGGTAAAACGCACCATGGATCTTGTGGGATCACTGGTGTGTATTGTGCTGTTTTCACCGGTCATGCTGTTTGCTGTCCTGATGATGAAGCTGACGATGCCGGGGCCGCTCATTTTTAAGCAGGTGCGCGTCGGGCGGCACAACAGGCCGTTCCAGATGTATAAATTCCGCTCAATGGAGGTTCAGAAAGAATCGGAAGAGAAAAAGGGATGGACCGTAAAGAATGATCCCAGAGTCACGGGATTTGGTAAATTTATGCGGAAAACCAGCATTGACGAGCTTCCGCAGCTCTTTAATGTACTGAAGGGAGATATGAGTCTGGTCGGGCCACGGCCGGAAAGGCCGCAGTTTGTAGAAAAGTTCAGAGAGGAAATACCGCGTTATATGGTAAAGCATCAGGTTTGTCCGGGGATGACCGGATGGGCGCAGGTGAATGGATACCGGGGAGACACATCCATCAAACGGCGTATAGAGTACGATCTGTACTATATAGAAAACTGGACGGTGGGATTTGATATAAAAATCCTGTTCCTGACAGCTTTCAAAGGGTTCATTAATAAAAACGCATATTAGAAAAGGGGTAAATTATGACAGAAAAGAGAAACAGGCCAAATGGCCGCGGAGATGACAGAAGCAGACGGCAGGGGCCGTATCAGCGGAGGCCATACGGCGGGGAACCTTATGGCAGAGGATATGAGCAGAGAGGCTATGAGCGGGAACCGTATCGGCAGGAAAGATATGACGACTACTATCCGCATGAAAGCAGAAGGAATGGGAAAAGGAAAAAGCGCAAGAGCAGAAGGAAGATCATTTTTGCGATTGAGGTACTGGTATTGCTGATTCTGGCGATTGTCCTGTTTGCGGCTTTTAAGCTTGGCAGGCTGAAAAAACAGGATATTTCCAAAGGAGATATTCTGATTAACCAGGAAATCAGTGCGGCGGAAGCGGAAGTGCTGGACGGCTATACGAACATTGCCCTTTACGGCGTGGATTCCCGTGAGGGGAAAATGGATATTGAGGCGCACAGCGACGCGCTTATGGTGGCCAGCATCAATAATAAGACGAAGGATGTAAAGCTGGTGTCCGTTTACCGTGATACCTATCTGGACAATACGAACGGCGAATACCGCAAAGCGACGGAGTGCTATTATTTTGGAGGAGCCGAGCGTTCCATGAATATGCTGAATAAAAATCTGGATTTGAATATCACGGACTTTGTCACGATTGATTTCAGCGGCCTGGCGGACGTCATCGAGATTCTGGGCGGTATTGAGATCGATGTACAGGAGGATGAGATTCAGTGGATCAACGGCTATCAGGAGGAAGGCTCACAAGTGACGGGAAGAGAGATCGTTCCAGTGACACAGGCAGGGCTTCAGACGCTGAACGGCCTTCAGGCGATGTCCTACTGCCGCATCCGTTATACTGCCGGCAGCGATTATAAAAGAACGGAGCGACAGAGGACGGTGTTGGAAAAAATCCTGCAAAAAGCAAAGACAATGGATCTGCTCAAGCTGAATGCTCTGATCGACGAGATGACGCCGCATATCCTGACCAGCCTCAGTACGACAGAAATCCTGGGACTGGCAAAGGACGTGGCGAAATACAATCTGGTAGACACGACGGGCTTCCCGTTTGAAGTGCAGACGGCCAATATCAGCGCGGGAGACTGTGTGATTCCGGTGAATCTGGCGCAAAATGTTCAGAGGCTTCATAACTGGCTGTTTGGCAGCGAGGATTATACGCCATCCGCTACGGTGCAGGAAATCAGCAATGCAATTATAAATGAAACGGGAATACAGTAGAGTATGAGAGAATATACAGTTGACCTTGTAATTCCGGTTTACAGGCCGGATGAAAAATTTGACCGGTTAATGCAGATGCTGCAAAAGCAGTCCTATCCCATAAAGAAAATTTTGATTATGAACACGGAAAAGAAATATTTTCCGGATAGGGGCTATGAGAAACTTCCCAATGTGGAAGTGCGGCATCTGTCCAAAGAGGAGTTTGACCACGGCGGCACTAGGGATAGTGCCGCTTCCTGTCTGGACGGGGATTTGATTCTCTTTGTCACACAGGATGCAGTTCCTGAAAATGAGTATCTGGTAGAGAACCTGGCGCTGGCTTTTCAGGATGCGCAGGTATGGGCGGCTTATGCCAGGCAGCTTCCGGAACCGGGATGCCAGCTTCTGGAGCGCTATACGAGAAGCTTTAACTATCCGGAAAAGAGCAGTGTCAAATCTATGGCTGATCTTCCGGTTTATGGGATCAAAACTTTTTTTTGTTCCAATGTCTGCGCGATGTACCGCCGAAGTACATATGAAAAACTGGGCGGATTTGAGAAGCGCACGATTTTTAATGAGGATATGATTTTTGCCGGAAAAATCATACAAAACGGAGGAAGTATCGCTTATGTGGCGGAGGCGGAGGTCGTGCATTCCCACAATTATGGAAATGCGGAGCAGCTTAAGAGAAATTTTGACCTGGCAGTATCGCAGGCGGATCATCCGGAAATTTTCACGATGGCAAAATCAGAGAGTGAAGGAATCCGTATGGTGAAGCAGAGCGCAAAGTATCTGGTGCGCATCAGAAAGCCCTGGATGATTGGCAGTCTGTTGGTCAAAAGCGGATGCAAGTTTCTGGGATATAAGCTTGGAAAGAATTACCGCAGGCTTCCGAAATGGATGGTTTTGAAGCTGACCATGAATCGTTCGTATTGGAAATAGGACACAGGAAAGTCTTTTTTTATGCAAACTTTTTTAAAGGATTTATCACAGATTGAACACAATTCGTTGTTAGACTGTTTTCAGAAACAAAGAGAAAGCAAAGTACACAGGAGGTATTCAAAATGTATGATGAATTTGATGATAGAGAGGAAAGAAATGAGCAGGGGATAAACGGCGGAATGGAGCCTGAGATTCCTGAGGCAGAGGAGCCGATAGAAGAAAGTGACTTTCAGGCAGAGGAGTCTGACGGACAGAGTGAGACATACGTTTCCGAAACCTCTGATAGCGGATGTGAGACAGAGGAAAACGGATTTTACCATTATTCATACAACAGGGAAACCGGGGAACAGCCCCAGCCTTTCAAACAGCCGAAAGCGGTAAAAGACCCGAAGAAAAAACCTCTCTGGAGGAGTTTTGCAGTATGCGCCGGCCTGGCTCTGGTGTTTGGCGTCGTATCCAGCGCCGCATTTCAGGCGACAAACTATGTAGGGAAAAAAGTGTCGCCGAAGGAGACAGAAATGACGGTGGGAACAGCCGATACGGTCGTTCAGACGGAAGCGAAGAAGAATCCGGAGACTGTGGATGGAGAGGCTGTTTCTGTGACTGGCCAGGCAGACATCCGGCAGGTAGCGAAAAACGCCATGCCATCCATTGTGGCTATCACAAACAAAGGGGTGGAGGAAGTACAGAGTATGTTCTTCGGCCAGACTTATCAGCAGCAGACAGAGAGCGCCGGTTCCGGCGTCATTATTGCACAGAACGATACAGAGCTTCTGATCGTCAGCAATAATCACGTAGTAGAAGGAGCACAGGAGCTGAGCGTATGTTTCAGTGTAGATACGGAGGATCCGGAGAACGCAGTAGTGAAAGCACAGACGAAGGGAACGGATCCGAGCCATGACCTGGCGATCGTCGCCGTGAACCTGTCAGATATTCCGGATGACATCAAAAATCAGATTAAAGTGATTCCGATTGGAGATTCCGATTCTCTGGAGATGGGGCAGCAGGTCGTAGCGATCGGAAATGCACTTGGATACGGACAGTCCCTGACTGTGGGATATGTCAGCGCGCTGAACAGGGAAGTCACCGTAGATGACATTACAAATAATATGATTCAGACGGATGCGGCCATTAATTTCGGGAACAGCGGCGGCGCACTTTTGAATACGGCAGGAGAGCTGGTTGGCATCAACTCCGTAAAAGCGGCTTCAGAAGGTGTAGAGGGCATGGGATATGCAATTCCGATGAATACGGCAATGCCTATTCTAAACGAGCTGATGAACCGGCAGACCAGAACAGAGGTAGACGCTTCGGAGATGGGCTATCTGGGAGTCGTACCGAGAGATGTATCAGACGAGGCAAAAGAGGTATATAATATGCCGGCCGGCGCTTTCATTTATGAGGTGAGCGAAGGTTCTGCGGCTGAGGCGGCGGGCCTTAAGAAAGGCGATATTATCACGAAACTGGACGGACAGACGATTTCCTCCAGGGAAGATTTGTTTGACCGCATGAATTATTATAAAGCAGGAGAGACGATCGACCTTGTCGTTGCGACGGCAGAAGGCGGCGAGTACGTGGAGCGTACAGTCAGCGTCACGCTGGATAAGCGGCCGGAGGATGCTGCTACAGAAGAACAGCAGGAAAATTCACAGGACGGATACAGACAGGAGATTGATCCGAACAGCGGATATGGCGATGGAAGTATGGGAAATCCTTTTGAACAGTTCTTTAATAATTATTAAAATATCGTAACTGTTCAGTACCTTCACAGTTCCGATGCAAAAATCCATGAAAATCGTCTTCGACGATGGGATTTTTGCACTCTTGAATCATGTTTTTACGGTCTCAGCAACAAGTGCTTCGACCTGTTCTGAATAGTTACAAAATATCATAAAAAAGCAGGGCGCACCGGAGTTTCCGGGCGCTTTTCTTTTCTTTATAAAAAGTTCACTTGTGCCAATCTGTATTCTGGGGTATGATAGTAGAAAGAAATCAAAAGGAGTTTATGAGAATGGCAGAGGATAAAAAAATAGATGACGAGGTTTTGAAAGAAGTGGCAGATGCGAAAAAGAAGGAAGAAAAGGAAGAATTTGAGGAGATATGTTTCATCTGCCGCAGACCGGAAAGCAAGACCGGAAAAATGGTTCGTCTGGCGAATAATGTACATATCTGTCCGGAATGTATGCAGAGAACCTTTGATTCCATGAGCGGCGGTCAGATACCATATTCTGATCTTGATCTGTCGCAAATTCCGAATATGCCGAATATCGGTATGATTAACCTGGCGGATTTGGCGAACCAGATTCCGAGAAGGCAGAAGATAAAGAAGAAAAAGACGGAGGAACAGCCCCAAAAGGCATTTGACGTCAAGTCGGTTCCGGCGCCGCATAAGATCAAGGAAAGTCTGGATGAGTATGTGATCGGGCAGGAACATGCCAAAAAAGTCATTTCCGTCGCCGTGTATAATCATTATAAGAGAGTAGCCACGGATACGATGGAGGACATAGAGATCGAGAAATCCAATATGCTGATGCTTGGGCCTACCGGAAGCGGAAAGACCTATCTGGTAAAGACGCTGGCGCGTCTGCTGGATGTGCCGCTGGCAATCGCAGACGCCACTTCGCTGACGGAAGCCGGATATATCGGGGATGATATTGAGAGCGTGGTATCCAAGCTTCTGGCGGCTGCGGACAATGATGTGGAGCGGGCGGAACATGGTATTATTTTTATTGATGAGATCGACAAGATTGCAAAAAAGAAAAATACAAACCAACGGGACGTCAGCGGAGAATCCGTACAGCAGGGAATGCTGAAACTTCTGGAAGGCAGCGAGGTCGAAGTACCTGTGGGCGCCACCAGTAAAAATGCGATGGTTCCCATGGCCACCATAAATACCAGAAATATTCTTTTTATCTGCGGCGGGGCATTTCCCGGCCTGGAGGATATTATAAAGGAGAGGCTGAATAAGCAGGCGTCGGTAGGATTTAAAGCAGATCTGAAGGATAAATATGACGGGGTACCGAATCTGCTCGAAAAGGTGACGGTAGAGGACGTTCGAAACTTCGGTATGATTCCGGAGTTTATCGGGCGGCTTCCGATTATCTTTTCTTTACAGGAGCTGACGGAGGATATGCTGGTTCAGATTCTAAAGGAACCGAAAAACGCTATTTTGAAACAGTATCAGAAGCTTCTGGCCCTGGATGAGGTAAAGCTGAACTTTGAGGAGGAGGCGCTGCGCGCGATCGCCAGAAAAGCGAAGGAGAAGGATACGGGGGCAAGGGCGCTGCGTGCGATCATTGAGGAATTCATGCTGGATATTATGTATGAAATTCCGAAGGATGAAAACATCGGAAGCGTTACAATCACGAAAGCGTATATAGAAGGAAAGGGGGCTCCTCTGATCGCCATGCGGGGTGTTCCAGCACTGGAGGGATAGGATGATCTATGTTTTAATGACTCTTTTGATTTTTGCAGGGGATTCTTTTTTAAAGCGTTATTTTGAAGCGAAGCCAGATGATTTTCAGAAGAAGACCCTGGGAGGGCATGTGCTATTGAGAAAGTCTCATAACCGGGGGGCAATGCTGAATTTTATGCAGGACCGCCAGCAGATGGTGGCTGGATTTTCAATGGGCATTACCGCGTGCCTTGCGGGCGTATATGCGTCTCTTTTGAAAAAGAAGGGACGCCGTCTGAAAAAGACAGGTCTGGCTTTTCTCGTCGGAGGGGCGTGCAGCAATGTGGTCGACAGACTGAGACGGGGATATGTAGTGGACTACTTCAGTTTCCCGTCAAAATGCAAGAAACTTCGGGAAATCGTGTTTAATATCGGCGATATTTTTATCTTTTTGGGAGCGTTTTTGTCAGTTTTTGGAAATTGTGAACGTAGGCGTTGACAGGTTCTGTCAAAAATGGTAGGCTAAAAGATACGAAAGAGGAAAGCAAATGTGAATAGGAGATAGATGTTATGGATCAAATGCAGGAAGAACAGTTCACCAAAACCTTACTTGGCCTTATTGAAAAAGCCAAGACGAAAAGAAACGTTCTGGAATATAATGAAATCAACGATGCTTTTTCGGGTATGCAGTTGGATGAAGATAAGATGGATCTGATTTTGGAGTTCCTGGAAAAGAACAACATCGATATTATGCAGAACGGTGTGAAAGAGAATGACGCTGAGGAACTTCTGATCGATAATGATGATGATATGCTTCTCAGAGAGGAAGAAGAGGTAGAGTTAATTGATGATGCAGACGTACTGGAAGGCGTCAGTACAGAAGATCCGGTTCGTATGTATCTGAAGGAGATCGGAAATGTCCCTCTTCTTACGACGGAACAGGAAGTTGCGCTGGCAAGGCGCGTGGAAGAGGGCGACGAGGAAGCGAAGAAGGCTCTGACGGAAGCCAATCTGCGTCTCGTAGTCAGCATCGCCAAGAAATATATGGGGCGTGGGATGCCTTTCCTGGATCTGATTCAGGAGGGAAATATGGGACTTATGAAAGCCGTAGACAAGTTTGACTACACAAAGGGATATAAGTTCAGTACTTATGCCACGTGGTGGATCCGACAGGCGATCACGAGAGGTATCGCGGATACGGGAAGAACGATCCGCGTGCCGGTACATATGGTGGAAACGATAAATAAAACTCTGCGTATGACGAGAACACTTTTGCAGGAACTTGGCAGGGAACCCACCCCTGAGGAGGTCGCGGACAGGCTGAATGTGCCAGTGTCCCGTGTGCGGGAGGTATTGAAAATTTCCCGCGATCCGGTATCGCTTGACACGCCGATTGGCGAGGAGGACGACAGCCATCTGGGAGATTTTATTGAGGATGATTCGATTCTTTCCCCGGCGGACTCCGCGGCGTTTTCCATGCTGCGTGAGGAGCTGAGCGCAGCGCTTGAATCTCTGACGGACAGAGAGCGGCAGGTGGTTCGTCTGCGGTTTGGCCTGGAGGATGGTCGCGCCCGCACGCTTGAGGAGGTAGGAAAGGAATTTAACGTCACCAGAGAGCGTATCCGCCAGATTGAGGCGAAAGCGCTCAGAAAGCTCAGACATCCATCGAGAAGTAAAAGACTGAAGGATTTTCTGGTATAAATGATATAAGACGAAAAAAGAGCCATGCGGAGGGAAAAGCATGGCTCTGTTACATTAGAAAAAGTCCGGTCACAGGGAATAGATCAGAATTCCGGCAATGATAATCAGGTTTCCGACAAACTTTCCCGTTGTGATTTTCTCCTTTAGAAGAAAACGGGAGAGAAGAAGGACAAATACATAGGTAAAAGTGTCAATCACGGAGCCGTACTTATAGGGAACACGGGTATAGGCGTAGGTGTTCAAAAGCAGTACGCCGAAAAAGATGGCATAAGCCGCAAGAACGCGCCAGTTCAGATACTCGTAAATACCGCTTTTATGTTCCGTATTTGCGCTTTGTTTCAGCAAAATCTGTGAGGATGCGGAAAAGAAAGTTCCCGCAAACATCAATAACATGAATATTCTACTCATTTTTCTGCACCACCAATACTCCGATTAAGACCACAAGGATTCCCAGAAGATTATTCCAGGAGAGAGATTCTTTAAAAATCAGTACCGCCCAAAGCTGCGACCAGATCAGGTAGACGCTGCGGTGGGCATATGCTGTGGAAAGATCAAATTTTTTTATGATCTGCTGCCAGGCGAGAGCGTAAATCCCGCAGTTGGCAATCATCAAAAACAAAAAAAGATAAAACATCCATCCGGCAAGGCCGTGCTCCTTATACTGCATGGAGGCGAGCTTGGAAAAAATACCGGTAAGGGAAAACAGCATGATATTCAAATGAAGCTGAATATAATTTTTCATTCGTTCCATAAGGTTTCCAGGTCAACTCCGTTCACTTTTATTGTTTGTCGTATGCGCGACATCATTTTGTTCAGCTCCTGCTCGCTGGAGGTCTCAAGGATTACCTGACCAATCCGGCTCGTTCCGTTTTCGACTTTCTCGACATGTGCGCCCACGGGATAATCCAGGGAAAGGTCGATGCAGGAGCGGCGCAGCATGGCAAGCGTTTCCTGGGAAATATCGGTCAGAATCCCGTCAAGGCCGGAAAACAGCAGCTTTGCCATGCAGGGGCGGGATACCTTTCTGGTAAAGTCCGGTGTTTCCCCCAGCGCCTGCCGGATCATCTGCTCATAGTAGTCGAATCCGCAATAGGTGGAGATAAGCTCCGGGATGCAGGTGGCGCCTGCTCTGGCGCCGATCTCCAGAATGAAAGCATGGCCGTCATTGATCAGTACGTCTGCATTGACAGCACAGTTATTCATTCCGACGGCGGCGATGGCGCGTTCCATCTGCGTCGTAATCTCACGTTCCAGAGAGGGTGTGCAGCAGTAAGGAAAAAAGTGGCCTTCCGGAAGGGTGGTTCCGTCCGTGGTATGGGTGAATTTTCCGTGGGGAAGAAGAAAACGGATTTTCCCGTTTGAGATAAAGCCGTCCACCCCGATTTCCTCTTTTGACGTCAGAAAGCGTTCGACCAGTACATAATCCTTTTTGGTGACGCTTTTCGCAGCCTGGTACGCTTCGGCCAGTTCATCGAAAGTGTCCGCACGGGTGACGCCGCGGCTTCCGGAGCTGTCTACCGCTTTTACGATAACAGGCGGGGAGAGCCTTTTGAAAGCTTCCCGTGCATCAGACAGGGAAGTTACAGGGAAAGCTTCGGGCGTGGATACCTTATGATGGAAAAAGGCGCGCTTCATTCTGGCTTTGTCTGTGACAAGCCGGGCGCAGGCCAGAGGAACGCCGGGAAGTCCGAGCTCTTCGCAGATCGTCCCCAGAGAAAGGATCGCTACGTCGGTGCCGGAGGTGCAGACGCCGGAAATGTCCGCCTGTTTTGCAAGGGCGGTCAGGCGGACAGCATCTGTCGTGTCCACCTCCCAGGTTTCATCGGCCAGGGAAAGTCCGGGATAATTTCCGGCATAGCTGGCGGCAATGGTGTAAAGGCCCATTTCTTTTGCTTTTTTAATCAGGGGTACCTGGTAAATACCGGCGCCCAGAATCAGCAGTTTACGCATCGGTATTCTCCTTCTTTTCTTTGGCGGTATTTACCGTCTCCCGTATGATGTACTGGGGCGTATTGTTGATGCAGAGCATGATCTTTCCAAGATATTCTCCGATGATGCCAAGCACCAGCAGGACGAATCCGAAAAACAGAAGCATGGCGCACATGATCGAGGCCCATCCCATCTGGGAGCTGGGGGCGACGAGCTGCCGGATCAGAATCGCTATAAATCCAAGAAAGCCTCCGAAAGCAAAAAGGGAGCCGAGCAGAGAGGAGATTCTCAGCGGAACGACAGAGAAATTCCAGTAGGCCATCCAGAGCTTTACAAGTTTTCGGAAGGTATAGTTCGAAGAACCCTGCTCTCTCTGGTGGTGCTCGATCGTCACATCGGCAATATGATTGGTGACACGGTAAAAGATAGCGTCTATGTAAGGGTTATAGTTGGTATATTTTATGGCTTCATCCCGAACGAGACGGGTAATGACCCAGTAATTGCTGGAAACAATATTTTTGGGGCGTCCTAAAAGGATGCGGGAGGTCACTTTGTTAAATTTGCTGGAAAGATTTTTCAGAAAAGAATTTTTTCGTTTGGCATAGTTGCCGTATACCAGGTCATAGCCCTCTAAAATCTTGTCCAGAAGCTTGTACATCTGGGACGGATGCGTCTGCAAATCATCATCCATGCCCACGATGAGGTCGCCGTTTGTATAGTTCAGGGCAGCCATCAGCGCATTGTGCTGTCCAAAATTCCGTGCCAGGTCAATGCCCCGGACACAGGGGTATGTTTCCGAAAGTTCGCGGATTTTTGCGAAAGTGCCATCCTTTGAATCATCATTTACCAGAATGAATTCATAGGTATATTGCGGCATTTTCTGAAACTCCGCGATCGTCAGCTCTACGACTTTGCCGATGGAGTCCTGAGAATTATAACAGGGAATCACAACAGATACTAACATGATAAAAGTCTCCTGATTTTTTGAAAAAAGCGTAACTATTTTTTCATGGATTTTTACATCGTAACTGTGAAGGTACTGAACAGTTACAAAAAAGTATAGCATAATTTTGTGGGACGGACAACTGTTTTCAAACAGGCGGAGAGTGTATCTTTTTGAAAAAAACGGAAAGACTGTATAAAAAAGAAATGGTTCAGAAAGGTGAGAACGACATGGATCAGAAAATGGGACAGCAAAGCATACAGTTCGAGCGGGCGCCGCACATCATCAGCGCCGCATCGGTCGTGGGAAAGAAAGAGGGAGAAGGGCCGCTTGGAAAAAAATTTGACCTGGTCTGCGAGGACGCTATGTTTGGGGAGGATTCCTGGGAAAAGGCAGAAAGCACGCTGCAAAAAGAGGCTTTGCAGACAGCTCTGGGAAAGGCAAAACTTCTGCCGTCTGAGATTCGTTATCTTTTCGGCGGGGATCTTCTGGGACAGTTGATCGCTACCAGTTTTGGGGTGATGGATACGAATATTCCGCTGTTTGGACTGTACGGGGCATGTTCCACCTGCGGGGAATCTCTGGCTCTGGGGGCGATGGCGGTCAGCGCAGGGTATGCCGATCATGTAGCTGCGGTCACATCCAGCCACTTTGCCAGTGCGGAGAAGCAGTTTCGGTTCCCGCTGGAATATGGAAACCAGCGTCCCCTTGCCGCTACCTGGACGGTTACGGGAAGCGGAGCCTTTGTACTTGCCGCAAAGGGGGGACACGCCAGAATCACGGGGGTCACGCCCGGAAAAGTAGTGGATTACGGTGTGAAGGACTCCATGAATATGGGAGCCTGCATGGCGCCGGCGGCATGTGACACCATTTATCAGAATCTGATGGATTTTAACAGACAGCCGGAGGACTATGACCGGATCATTACCGGGGATCTGGGGTATGTAGGACAGAGAATCCTTATGGATCTTTTGAAGGAAAAAGGATTTGACGTCAGCAGTGTTCATATGGACTGCGGCATCGAGATCTTTGATCAGGAGACGCAGGATACCCATGCCGGGGGAAGCGGCTGCGGGTGTTCCGCAGTAACGCTGGCCTCGATGATTTTGCCGAAGGTCGAAAAAGGAAGCTGGAAGCGCATTCTTTTTGTTCCGACGGGCGCGTTGTTATCCACAGTCAGCTTCAACGAGGGACAGAGCGTGCCGGGAATCGCCCACGGGGTAGTAATCGAGCATTGTTAGAGAAATGAAAGTCTGGAAGCGGGCTTCCGGATTTACAGAGATGACGCATCAGGTGCGTCAGCAGGAGGAAAAAATGGATTATGTTTATGCTTTTCTTGTAGGAGGAGCTATCTGTGCCCTTGTACAGATACTCATGGAAAAAACAAAACTGATGCCAGGCAGGATTATGGTGATTCTGGTGTGCAGCGGAGCCGTTTTGGGGGCGCTGGGGTTGTATGAACCATTTAAGGAGTTTGCCGGGGCAGGCGCCAGCGTGCCGCTTCTTGGTTTTGGAAATACGCTCTGGCAGGGTGTGAAGGAGGCGATAGAGAAGGAAGGATTTCTGGGAATCTTTATGGGAGGTTTTACCGCCAGTGCGGTGGGAATCTCGGCGGCGCTGGTCTTTGGGTATCTGGCGAGCCTGATCTTCCAGCCGAAAATGAAAGAATAGAAATGAAAAATCCGGTCAGAAACCGTAAGGTCTGGCTGGATTTTTCTGTGTAAAGTAGCGTCTTGATGTCGGGGAAAATTTTCTGTATACTATATCCTATCAGGCAAAAAAAGGAGACGGAAGAGAACAATGGAAAATTTAATATTCAGCTTAAATGCTACGCTGCCCATCTTTTTTACAATGGTTCTGGGAGGGGTTTTCCGAAAAGCCGGGCTTATGGATGAAGCTTTTTTAAACAAGATGAATAAATTCGTGTTTCAGGCAGCGCTTCCGGTTCTGCTGTTTCAGGATCTGGCAACCGTGGATTTTATCCGGGTATGGGATACGAAATTTGTAGTATTCTGTTTTTTGGCAACCCTGATCAGCATTCTGGCAGTAACAGGGGTTTCGTATTTTCTGAAAGACCGTTCCATTCAGGGGGAGTTTGTTCAGGCCGGGTATCGCAGCAGCGCCGCGATTATGGGGATTGCTTTCATTCAGAATATCTATGGGGATTCCGGAATGGCTCCGCTGATGATTATAGGTACGGTGCCGCTGTATAATATTATGGCGGTGGTGGTGCTTTCCGTGATGAAGCCGGAGCGGGAACCCGTCAGCAAAGAAATGGTTTGGAATACCTTAAAAGGAATTGTGACAAATCCGATTATTCTGGGCATTCTGGCAGGAATGGCATGGGCGCTTCTGGGGATTCCGATGCCGGCGCTTCTGGAGAAAACAGTAAAAAATGTAGGCGTTCTGGCCACGCCTTTAGGACTGATGGCGATAGGGGCTGCTTTTGACAGAAAACAGGCGGGGGAACGGATGGGAGCGGCCCTGGCTGTGTCTTTTATCAAACTGGCAGCCCTGACAGCCGTATTTCTTCCGATTGCTGTACATATGGGTTTTACGGGAGATAAGCTGGTGGCGATTCTGGTGATGCTTGGCTCTGCCACGACGGTGAGCTGCTATATTATGGCGAAAAATATGGGGCATGACGGAGTTCTGACTTCCAGTGTGGTGATGCTTACCACGTTTTTCAGTGCATTTACGCTGACCGGATGGCTGTATCTTTTAAAGATGCTGGCGTTGATATAAAATCGTCGGAAGGCGAAGAAAATAAGGAGGAATGGTATGGGAAAATACATTATGGCATTGGATCAGGGGACGACCAGCTCCCGGTGTATTTTGTTTAATAAGCGGGGGGAAGCGTGCAGTGTGGCGCAAAAGGAGTTTGAACAGATCTTTCCGCAGCCGGGATGGGTGGAACACGACCCGATGGATATCTGGGCTTCTCAGATCGGCGTGGCGGCAGAGGCGATGAGTAAGCTTGGCGCCAGTGCGGAGGATATTGCGGCGATTGGAATCACGAATCAGAGAGAAACCACGATCGTATGGGAAAAAGCTACGGGAAAACCGGTTTATCCTGCGATCGTCTGGCAGTGCCGGAGAACGGCAGATATGGTGGATGCTTTGAAAGCGGAAGGCTTTGGAGAGACAATCCGGAAAAAGACAGGGCTGATACCGGATGCTTATTTTTCCGCCACAAAATTAAAATGGATTCTGGATCATGTGGACGGAGCGAGGGAACGGGCCCGAAAGGGAGAGCTTCTGTTCGGAACCGTGGATACCTGGCTGATCTGGAATCTGACGAATAAAAAGGCGCATGTGACGGATTATACCAATGCGTCCAGAACGATGCTTTTTGATATACATAAACAGGAGTGGGACAGGGAAATCCTGGAAAGGCTGGATATTCCGGAAGAAATGCTGCCGAAGGTCTGCCCGTCCAGCCAGGTTTACGGTTACACGGAGGAAAGCATTCTGGGAGCAGGAATCCCCATCGCCGGAGCGGCAGGAGATCAGCAGGCGGCGCTGTTTGGTCAGTGCTGTTTTGCGGAAGGGGAAGTAAAAAATACTTATGGAACCGGATGCTTTCTTCTGATGAATACGGGGAAGCGTGCTGTGGAGTCGAAAAACGGTCTGCTTACGACCATCGCCGCCAGTGCGAATGGAGAGATTCAGTATGCGCTTGAGGGAAGCGTATTTGTGGCGGGGGCGGTCATCCAATGGCTGCGTGATGAGCTGCGGATGATTAAGACAGCGGCGCAGACGGAGGAATACTGTCTGGCAGTGGAGGACGCCGGAGGAGTTTATGTAGTTCCGGCATTTACAGGACTTGGGGCGCCTTACTGGGACCCCTATGCCAGAGGAACCATTGTGGGGCTGACACGGGGAACCAGCAAAGAGCACCTGATCCGGGCCTCCGTGGAATCCCTGGCTTACCAGGTGGCGGATGTGATCGAAGCGATGGAGAAGGATGCGGGGATTCGTTTAAAGACCCTGAAAGTAGACGGCGGCGCCTGTGCGAATAACTTTCTAATGCAGTTTCAGGCGGATATTCTGAATACGCAGGTGGCAAGGCCGGAATGTATCGAGACCACGGCGCTGGGGGCGGCATATCTGGCGGGGCTGGCGACAGGATACTGGAAAGATCCGAAGGATGTGTGTGAAAACTGGGCTTTGCAGAGAACGTTTTCTCCGCAGATGGGGCCGGAGCAAAGAGAGAGGCTGCTTTTTGGATGGAAAAAGGCAGTGCGGCGCTCCTTTGGCTGGAGCAGACCGTGAAAGGGAGGAATTATAAAAAATAAGGGTTTCAAAGGCTGGCAATTATAAGGAAATCGTGATATAGTATAACTATTATGGAAAAAGTCTTTTCTGTATGAAGAGAAAGTGAAAAATGCAGAAACAATTGACAAAGAAAGAGAGGAAAAGAAACATGCGATTGGACATGAAAATGAGAAAGAAAATCATTTCTCTTGGCCTGGCGTTCGGCCTGGCAGCGACGTCCGTGCCGCTGTGGCAGATGCCAATTACGGCGCAGGCGGCAGAAGAAGTGGTAATCGAGAGGACCGAGAGGGCGGCGGTTACGCTGGCTTCTGTCAGGGAGGAAGCCAGGGCGGTTTATGCAGCCAGCAAAAAGGCGCTGGATATTGATCTGTCAAAAGAGACTTTTAATGGAACAGGGGTGGATTACTCCGGCAATGCGGATTACATAAGCGTTCTGAATAACCTGCGTACAGGAAGTGATGATCAGACGGTTATCATCCGGTTCAAGACTACGCAGACGGGCAGCGCTCTTCTGTTTGGAGCCGGTACCGGAGATAAGACAGACGGTACGGATATGGTTATCGGCCTGTTGAACGGAAATGTTCGTATTGCTCCACGAAGTGATGTTTCCGGGCTGATCGGGACGTTTAGCAGCGCTACCCTGAATGATGGAAATTATCATACGATGGCGTTGAGTTTCCTGCCTTCGAAGGCGAAAACAGAGAATAATCTGCGTATCGTGATTGATGGCGGAACGGATATTTATGGAACAAATCAGTACGCATCCACATGGTATCAGAGATTTGTACCTGGGTTTAACCAGCGCTCAGACGTTGCGTATTCTGCGCTGAAGATTGGAGCAAGCGGATTTAAAATTTCGGACAAAGAAGCAATGGCGGCGCTGGAGGGAAGCGTTGATTTCGTGACCGTAATCAATAAAGCGTACACCGTGCAAGAACTTCAGCAAATTACGGCAAGCGACAGAGCAGAATATGATAGTTTTGGCGTGATGACCGCGTCAGGAAGCAGGAATACCTGGCTGTTTACCGGAGGGACAGAAGGAGTGGCGGATTTTAAAACCAGCGGAACAACACGTAATTTTGTCGGATTGTTTGAGGATAATCTGCGTGCGGGCGGAAGTTATGTGGAAAGAAGCCGTTTTGTTTTTAATACAGCAAAGAGGAATGCGGATGTAGCCACCGTTCTTGAAAAGTATGATACGATGATTGCACCGTACGGAACGAAAGCAGTAGGTATCATAGTAGGAGCTGCGGACTATACAAAAGGGACGGATGGGATTCCTGCATTCAAGACGGCGCTGAAGGCTCTGGTAGACAGGATTTATGAGGATGATAAGATTCCGTTTATTATCACGCCTTATCCGTCGACGAGCGCCGGGGCGGCCGGACAGATCGCCGCATATGTAGAAGCAATCAACGAGGTTTCGGCGAAACGTACCAGAGTCGTGAATATTTCCGGGCTTGCTTCCGATCTTGTACAGGCAGACGGAAGCCTGAGTCCAGCAGGGCATCAGACCGTGGCCAATCAGGTGAAATCTACACTTGGAATCGGCGGAGCTACCAATTTTAATTTCCAGCTTCAGGGAGGTTCTTATGTAGTAGGGAAGAAAGCGGATGCAGCGGCCGCAGTAGAGGTGACCGCAGGAACGGATAGCGTACAGGTGCAGGTGGAGCCGTCCTCGATTAGCGGAAGCAGTGCGAAGCTTTCTTATGTGCTGACTGATACGAAGGGGCAGAAAATTTCAGGCTCCGTAGCTGCGGGACAGACAGCGTTTTCCATCAGCGGCCTGAAACAGGGTGAAGCCTATGTTCTGGATGTGTGTGATGAGAGCCGGGGAGAGGTAAAAGAAGCTTATCAGCCGGTCAGCATCACTGTGCTTGATGGAGAAAAAGGCGTGAGCCAGGAACACAGAGATGGAAATGTTTCTGTAAATGAAAAGATTCAGAAGCTTCTGACGAGTGAAAAGCCAGTAACGTATTTGTTTATGGGTGACAGTATTACGCATGGTATTGTGACACAGGGATATGACAATGTACCGCAGATGTTTGCGAAATATCTGGATGAGATTGGAAGGACAGATGATGTGGTGCTGAATACCGGAGTATCGAATGCCACAATTGCCACAACATTGGCGCAGATAAACACACGTCTGGAACAGCATAATCCAGATGTGGTTATGATCATGCTTGGGACGAACGATACTTCTGTGAGGGGTGAGAATACGGTAGCGGCAAACGGAAACGCATCCACAAATGGTATCACGGTAGAGCAGTTTAAAGATCGCTATAAAGAACTGGTAAGAAAGATTCATGAAAACAATGCGGAAAGCAGCGTTGTACTCCGTGTTCCATGTGAAATGATTGGAGACAGTGCGCATAGCGGATATGAAGCAAAATTTGAGGCTATTTATGACGTGGCAAGTGAAATGAGGGAAGAGATTCCAGGATTGAATATTGTGGTTGTAAATCACAGACAGGAGTGGCTGGATTACAGGAATAATGTGAGAAACGACAATATTTCAAGAACGGGCGCCTATGGATGGCTGGTAGATAACGTACATCCGAATGGAAGAGGCAATATGAGCATGTTCCAGCAGATCATTAAAGAGCTGGGGATGTATGTACCAACTTCTGAGCTGGCAAATTATGAGTATGCCCTGGCGGACTGGACAGGAACTTCTGGTATTGCTGCTGAGGTGACACGCAGAGAAGCCCGCGCTTCTTTTGACATGAGCGCTTTATCAGGTTATACGAACGGACTAAAGAATGTGACGCTGACACTTACGGCTGACGGGGTAAGCGTTTCCAGAACGGCAGAATATGCAGAGAACGGAACAGTTTCTGTGGACGGACTGGACGCCGGAAAGACCTATACGGCGACGGTGACCGGAAAAGACGCAGTGGACAGCAAGGAGATTACTTTTAATACAACGCTTACACAGGATTCGAACCTGTCAGCGACAGAAGCTGAGAAAAAGGAGCTGGCTGACAGCATCGCAGAGGCGAAAACCTTTGACACATCCGCTTATCCGGAGGAAGTACGTAAAGCATATGAAGCAGAGATCCAGAGGATTGAAAACAGCTTTAAGAATGCAGCGACGATTACAGAAATCGAAGAGGCTCTGACACAGATCCGGGCAGCGAAGGCCGGGCTTGTGAAAGCGGCGGAAGCGGCAGAAGCAGAGAGAAAAGCGGCAAAGGAAAATCTGGACGCAGCCCTTGTAAAAACGGAAGCCGTTTATCAGGCAGGACAGAAGGATTATACACAGGCAAGCTGGGATGCTTATGTAAAGGCATATCAGGCGGCAAAGGCGGCGGATGACACGACAGACGCAAAGACTTTAAAGCAGCTTCTGGAAGCTCTGAATACGGCAGAAAAGAACCTTCAGACGAATCAGACAGCAGAGGATGCAGAAAGAAAAGCGGCAAAGGAAAATCTGGACGTAGCCCTTGCGAAAACGGAAGTCGTTTACCAGGCAGGACAGAAGGACTATACACAGGCAAGCTGGGATGCTTATGTGAAAGCATATCAGGCGGCAAAAGCGGCAAATGACGCGACGGACGCAAAGACTTTGAATCAGCTTCTGATCAATCTGAATACGGCGGAGAAAAATCTGAAAAAGGCCACTGACACAGTGATACCGGTAGGAAGCGGACGCTATCAGGTGACAGATGAAAAGCAGAAGACTGCAAAGCTTGTCGGCGTAAAAAATAAAAAGGCAGTAAAATTAAGTGTTCCGGCAACCGTTAAAATCTCCGGTGAGACCTACAAAGTCACGGAGATTGGCGATAAGGTCATGAAAGGAAACAGCAAACTGAAAAAGGTTATTCTCGGTTCCAATGTTTCCAAAATCGGAAAACAGGCATTTATGGGCTGCAAGAATCTGAAAAGCGTGCAGCTAAAAGGAAAGGCTTTAAATACCATAAAAACAGGCGCCTTTAAGAAAACATCCGCTAAAATGACAGTAAGCGCAAAGAAGCTGAATAAGAAACAGAAAGCAGCTCTGCTTAAGAAACTGCGAAAAGCGGGCGCTGGAAAGAAAGTAAAGGTAAAATAAGAAATGATGCAAGGCAGGGCGTCCCGAAAGCGGGGCGTCCTGTTGCTTTGTCAAAGGCTGAAAGAAGAGGACAGAAATTGTATACTTATGGTTGACAATATATATTATATATCATATAATATTAAAAACAAAACAATATGGAATGGTTGTCAGGAGGTGATGCAATGGTATTCAATACAGGCGCAGCATTGTTGGATGCCATCGTACTCGCTGTGGTCTCAAAAGAAGAAGAAGGTACTTACGGGTATCGCATAACGCAGGACGTGCGTCTGGCGCTTGAGGTTTCGGAGTCTACACTGTATCCGGTGCTGCGGCGGCTCCAGAAGGATGATTGCCTGGAGGTATATGACAGAGAGTTCGGAGGACGAAACCGCCGCTATTATAAGATCACGGAGAAAGGCAGGGTACAGTTAAACCTGTATATGGCAGAGTGGAGGGAATATTCTTCAAAAATTTCCAGAATATTTACAGGAGGGACAATCGCATGAGTCGAGCGGAATATATGGAACAACTGGCTTATCTTTTGCAGGATGTTTCTGAACAGGAGAGAGAGGAGGCGCTTGCCTGGTATGAAGCCTATTTTGATGAGGCGGGGCCGGAGCAGGAGGCAAAGGTGATACAGGAACTGGGCAGCCCGGAGAAAATCGCGGCCATGATCAAAGACGGCCTGAACGGAGGCAATGAGGAGGCTGGCGAATATACGGACGCGGGCTACCGGGACGAACGTTTTCGGGAGGATAATAAGGTGCCGGAGCCACGGACGATACATTTGCAGGAAGAAAAGGATGCGGACAATTCCTGTCATGTTTCAGAAACCGGGAAGAAAGGGAAACGCAGCCGGGGCGAAGTTCTGCTGATTCTTATGCTCTGTGTTCTTGCAATCCCGGTTCTTTTCCGAATCGTGAAAGGTATTTTTGGAGCAATTTTCGGTTTGATTGGAGGCGTTTTCGGGCTGTTGTTCGGAATCATTGGCGCGATCCTTGCACTTGCCATTGTGATTCCCGTCTGTGTTGTTGTGGCGGTAATCTGCGGAATCGTGTGTATCGGCATTGGAATTGCACAGATATTTCTGTCACCAGGCGTCGGTTTTTTATTGTTGGGAGGCGGATTTCTGGCGCTGACGGTGGGAATCCTGCTGCTGATCGTGTGTGTCTGTGTATTTCAGAAAGTGATTCCGTGGGCGGTACGTACAGTCGTGGGATTTTTCAGAAGAATTTTTAAAGTGAGGGAGGCATAGGGGATGAAAAAGTTTACGAAGGTCTGCCTGATTCTTGCAGCGATACTGGCTGTGCTGGGAATTTCTTTCTGTATCGTAAGTGTCGCCGTGGGAGTGGATTTCAGAGATTTGAGAAAATTGGCGTTTTATGAGCGGCTGGATCAGAAAACAGATCAAAAAGCACAGCCGGAGGGCAAGGAGTTTCAAAAAGACTTTACAGGAATACGGAAGCTGGAGCTGGAGCTTGGGATTACGGATATGAATATTGTAAACAGCGCAGATGACCAGATACACGTGTATGGTTCGAATCTGGACAGTTCTTTCCAATGCCGGAAAGACGAAGATACGCTGGAGATTGAAAGCAAAAGAAGTTTCCGGCTCTCCGGAAACCAGAGTGATCTCATCACTCTGGAAGTGCCTGAGAGAATGGTATTTGAAGAAGTGGAGCTGAATATAGGAATGGGCAGTCTGAATGCGGAGATACTAAACAGCAGGAAACTGGACATTGAATGCGGAGTCGGGAGTGTCGTAATCAGCGGAAGAGTGGAAGAGACGTGTGAGATCGAGTGCGGGGTCGGCGAAGTAACGCTGAATCTGGACAATGGAGAAGAAGATTTTAACTATCAGGTAGAATGCGGAATCGGAAGCGTGACTTTGGGAGAAAACAGTTACAGCGGCATTTCGAAGGAAAAGGAGATAAACAACCAGGCGGACAGTACGATGTCGGTGGAATGTGGAATGGGTAATGTAATGGTTACTTTTAATAAGGAATAGAAAAGGAGAATGAATATGCAAAAGAAATTGTACAAATCAAGGGAAAATCAGATTCTCTGCGGCGTATGCGGAGGGATTGGGGAATATTTAAATATTGACCCGACGCTGATTCGTTTGCTGCTGGTACTGCTTGGATGCACAACCACAGGAATCATCATTTACATTGTGGCGGCGATTATCATCCCATATGAATATTAATGATGCCAGGGTCAAAAGTCAAATTCCACGTTGTGCTTGCACATAAGTGGAAGATTGACTTTATGAGCCGCCCCCAAATGAGGATAAAAGTGGGGCGTAAGCCTCACGATATCCGAATTTGGGGCAGGATTGTGGAAGCACGAAGTGCGGAGCAATCCGTATGGCATCTTTTGACCTCAATATCATTTTAATACCACTTTTTTGATTTTTGTATAAACATAAAAAAGCCAGGCCATACTCCAGAAAAAGAGCAGAAAGGAGCATGGCCTGTTATGTCTAAAAAAGAAAAGAAAATAGACCTGGAAAATCTCACACCGGAGGAGCAGCTCAAATATGAGATTGCGGAAGAACTGGGGCTTTTGGAACGGGTGCTGGATAGCGGCTGGAAATCTTTGTCGGCAAAGGAAACAGGACGTATCGGCGGCATGATGACTAGAAGGAAAAAGCAGATGAAGGCGGATGCGTTGGAAAAAACGTTTTGATCTTCGTTTACTATTTTGTACATTCATGATACAATGACAGTACAGATGAGCAGATATGGTACGGGAGGACAGGATGAAAAATCTGAAAGAAGATTTGGAAAGCGGAAATATAAAAAGAGTTTATCTTCTGTATGGAGAAGAGACATATCTGAAAAACCTTTATAAAAACAAACTGAAAAGCGCCGTTCTCCCGTCAGGAGATACGATGAATCTGTCCGTTTATGAAGGAAAGGGCATCCATGTCAGAGAAGTGATCGCTCAGGCAGAAACGATGCCCTTCTTTGCGGACAGGCGCCTGATTCTGATTGAAAACAGCGGATTTTTTAAAAATGCGTCCCCGGAGCTTGCAGAATACATACCACAGATACCGGAGGGGACCTATATGGTCTTTGCCGAGGATGAAGTGGACCGGAGGGGGAAGCTTTACAAGGCGGTAAAAAACGTGGGGCGCGTGGTGGAGCTGAATCGCCAGGATGACAGGACCCTGGCAAACTGGGTGCTGCGCGCGCTGCGCAAGGAGAAAAAGAATATCACATCTTCTACTATGGAGCTGTTTCTCACCCGGACGGGCAATGATATGGAACGGATTCAGAAAGAACTGGAAAAATTGCTGTGTTATACGATGGGGCGTGATGTGATCACTTCGGAGGACGTGGAGGAAATCTGTACGGTCCGCACGGAAAATAAGATCTTTGATATGATCAATGCAATTGCAGAAAAGAAGCAGAAGCGGGCGCTGGATCTTTATTATGATCTGTTATCCCTGAAAGAGCCTCCTATGCGTATCCTGTATCTGATTACGAGGCAGTTCAATCTTCTAATGCAGGTGAAAGAGATGCTGGCGCAGGGATTTGATCAGAATCTGATCGCACAGAATCTGAAAGTACAGAGCTTTGTTGTCCGGAATTGTGCAAGGCAGGCAAGAAGCTTTTCGGCACAAGCCCTGAAAAGCGCCGTGAGAGCTTGCGTGGATGCAGAAGAGTCTGTGAAAACAGGGCGCATGAATGATATGCTGAGCGTAGAGCTTTTGATTGTGAGATTCAGCAGCGGAAAATAAAAAAGCAATAGAAAACACCAGGCTGACGGGACCTGGTGTTTTTTATATGTTTGTGTATTGATTAAGCGATGTTGTTTACAGCTTTTGACAAACGGGAAACTTTTCTCGCAGAAGTGTTCTTATGATAAACACCCTTTTTTGTAGCCTTATCAATAACAGAAGTAGCGTTTAATAAAGCAGCGGCAGCAGCTTCTTTATCATTTGCAGCAACAGCGGCATTTACTTTCTTGATCGCAGTCTTAACACCGGATTTGATTGCCTTATTGCGTGCAGCTTTTGTTCTGTTTACTAAGATTCTTTTCTTTGCAGATTTGATATTAGCCAACCTGTACACCTCCAAAATATTTTTATCATCATTTATTTAACCGTTCTTTGCCGCACCGAATCCGGACACGGACGTTCCGGTGCAAACATACTCATATAGTTTAGCCCAACCCCATAAAGATGTCAATACATATTTTGCAAAAAAGTGTAAAAGATAGTAACAGTGAAGGCTGAACTGTTACAAAAGATACGAGCAGGAAATCATAAAGAGAAGAAGGAGAAAGTTATGCTGGGAAAATTTAATATCCGTACGGATCTGGCGCTGGAGGCAAAGGAAAGTTTCGAAGAGGACAATGTAGAAATCCGTGGGGTACGCATTCATGAGACAGAGGATAAGGAAAATGAAATCCGCACCACCAGAGTGGTGATTGAAACGGAGAACGGGGCAAAGGCGATGGGAAAGCCGGTAGGAAATTATATTACCCTGGAAGCGCCGCATATGTCTGCTGCGGATGAGGATTACCACCGGGAGATTTCGAAGGCTCTGGCGGGGCATTTGAGGAAACTTCTCGGAGAGGAAGAGCAGTCGGTACTGGTCGTAGGGCTGGGAAACCGGGAGGTAACGCCGGACGCCCTGGGGCCGTATGTAGTAAATAATGTGAACATCACACGCCATATGATTAAGGAATACGGAAAAGCATCCGTAGGTAAGGAACGGGTGCATCAGATCAGCGCTCTGGCGCCGGGAGTTATGGCGCAGACGGGTATGGAGACACTGGAAATCATCCGGGGCGTGGTTGAGGAAACACAGCCGGCAGTGGTGATTGCCGTGGACGCACTGGCTGCCAGAAGCACGAGAAGATTAAACCGTACGATACAGGTGACGGATACCGGGATTAATCCTGGCTCTGGTGTGGGAAATCATAGAAACGGCATCAATGAGGAAGCTCTGGGCGTTCCGGTTATCGCCATCGGTGTGCCGACGGTGGTGGATGCGGCAACCATCGTAAATGACACGATGGAGAGCCTGGTGGAGACAATGGATCAGGACCCAGGTATCCGAAATCTGGGAGGAGCGCTTGGAACTCTGACGAAAAGTGAAAAACAGCAAATGATCTGGGAGTTGATCTCTCCACACCTGAACACGATGTTTGTGACGCCAAAGGATATTGACGAGACGATAAAACGCATCAGTTATACGGTTTCTGAAGGAATTAATCTTGCATTGCAGTTGTCATAGTTCTGGGACAGGCTGCATATAAATAGGTATATCAGGCGAAAGCAGGAAGTTTTCAGGCGGGAGGATGGGAGCGTTTTATGCAGAAAAAGTTGCAGAATCTGGCATGGATTGTAATAGTTTTTTTGGGCCTCTATATTTTATATAGAGGTTTTATGATTGCAAAAGAAAACCACTTTCTGCAAAGAATCCCCGGTATTGGAGGATTGGAGCGGGCGCTTGAGACAATGGCGGTAAAGACACATATGCCGGGGCTTTCTTTTGCCTGGCAGGGGCCGGGCGAACCGAAAGAGTGGACAGACTTTGCACTGGACGAGGTTTTTCCATTGTATTCCTATGCCCAGGAGGAAGCAAAAGGACTTCCTGATATCGAAAGCCGTCTGGAGTATGAGCTGATGATGGAAGTGGAAAGTCAGACAGAGGCATTAGCAAAGCTTCCTGAAAGCGAGGGGCGGCAGCCGGAGACGGAACAGCGGGAAAATCCGATGGAATCTTCCGCAGAAACACAGACGGAAGGACAGACAGAAAGGAAGCCGGAAATCGAAGCGAAGGATCCCAAACGGCAGCCGGAAGTGGATATCAATGAGGAGGAGCTGCGGGATTATAATTATCTGTTAAATAGTTTTTTTACAGTGGACCCATCCACTACGGCGCTGGAGAGTCAGATCAATTATGATCTTCTGATGTCAAAAGATCTGAAAATGACGTCTGACAATTCTGCGCCGCAGATTCTGATTTATCATACCCATTCCCAGGAGGCATTTGTGGACTCCGTGGAAGGTGATGTGAATGATACGGTTGTGGGCGTGGGAAACTATCTGACGGAGATACTGACAAACGTTTATGGATATAATGTCATCCACCACACGAAAGTTTACGATATGATTGACGGAGAGCTGGACAGAAACAAGGCTTATACGCTGGCGGCGCCGGATATTCAGCAGATTCTGGATGAAAACCCTTCGATTGAGGTGGTCATTGACCTGCACAGAGACGGTGTGGACGGATATAAGTTCGTGCAGGAAATCAACGGAAAACCTACGGCACAGATCATGTTTTTCAATGGTTTGAGCCGTACTGCCAGAAACGGAGAAATTGATTATCTTCCGAATCCTTATATTGAGGACAACCTGGCGTTCTCTTTTCAGCTTCAATTAAAGGCTGCACAGTATTATCCGGGGTGGACAAGGAACATTTATCTGCAAAGCCTCCGCTATAATCTTCATATGTGCCCGAAGTCCCTTTTGATCGAGTCGGGGACACAGTTAAACACAGTACAGGAGGAGCGGAATGCTATGGAACTGCTGGCGGATATTCTGAATCAGGTATTGCGTGGAGAGTGAGAGATGTGATACACTGGTTTTGGCTGTATCGCTTCAGACGGGTGAAAAAGTATCGGTATGCGGCGCGCACAGCTTGAAGAAGGAGGAAGAAAAGTGGCAGCCATAGACCAGAGCAAAATCAGAAATTTTTGTATTATTGCACATATAGATCACGGAAAATCCACTCTGGCAGACCGGATTATCGAGATGACCGGGCTGCTTACCAGCCGGGAGATGCAGGCGCAGGTGCTTGATAACATGGAGCTGGAGCGGGAGAGGGGAATCACCATCAAAGCCCAGACGGTCCGTATCGTTTATCAGGCGAAGGACGGAGAAGAATATATTTTCAACCTGATCGACACGCCCGGACATGTGGACTTTAATTATGAAGTGTCCAGGAGCCTTGCTGCCTGCGACGGGGCGATTCTTGTGGTGGACGCCGCCCAGGGCATTGAGGCGCAGACCCTGGCAAATGTTTATCTGGCGCTGGATCACGATCTGGACGTCATGCCGGTCATCAATAAAATTGACCTGCCGAGTGCAGAACCGGAAAGAGTGATCAATGAGATCGAGGATATTATCGGAATTGAAGCGCAGGACGCGCCGAAGATTTCTGCCAAGACGGGACTGAATGTCGAGCAGGTGCTGGAGCAGATCGTAGAGAAAATCCCGGCGCCCACCGGAGATGAGAAAGCACCTTTAAAAGCGTTGATTTTTGATTCTCTGTATGATTCCTATAAAGGGGTTATTGTATTTTGCCGCATCAAGGAGGGAACGGTGAGAAAAGGAACGCCGATTCTCATGATGGCGACGGGCGCTTCAGCTGAGGTGGTGGAAGTCGGTTATTTTGGAGCAGGGCAGTTTATTCCCTGTGATGAGCTGAGCGCAGGTATGGTAGGTTATATCACTGCCAGCCTGAAAAATGTAAAGGATACCCGTGTGGGAGATACGATTACCAATGCGGAGCATCCGTGTGCCGAGCCTCTGCCTGGTTATAAAAAAGTCAATTCGATGGTATTTTGCGGGATGTATCCGGCAGACGGGGCGAAATATCCAGATCTTAGAGATGCGCTGGAGAAGCTTCAGTTAAATGATGCGGCTCTTCAGTTTGAGCCGGAGACGTCAATCGCACTGGGCTTTGGTTTCCGGTGCGGCTTTCTGGGACTGCTTCATCTGGAAATCATTCAGGAACGTCTGGAAAGGGAGTATAATCTTGACCTGGTAACGACGGCGCCGGGGGTAATTTATAAAGTTTATAAGACAAACGGTGAAGTGATCGAGCTGACGAACCCGTCGAATCTGCCCGATCCATCTGAAATCGAATACATGGAGGAGCCGATCGTCAGTGCAGAGATCATGGTGACGACAGAATTTATTGGTTCCATTATGCAGCTTTGCGAGGAACGCAGGGGAACTTATCTGGGCATGGAGTACATGGAGGAGACGAGAGCGCTTCTGAAATACGACCTTCCGCTGAATGAAATTATCTATGATTTTTTTGACGCCTTGAAGTCGCGTTCCAGGGGATATGCTTCTTTTGATTATGAGATGAAGGGGTATGCCCGTTCCGAACTGGTGAAACTGGACATTCTGGTAAACAGAGAGGAAGTGGACGCCCTGTCCTTTATCGTTCATGCGGCTACCGCGTACGAGAGAGGCAGGAAGATGTGCGAGAAGCTGAAAGAGGAGATTCCAAGACAGCTTTTCGAGATTCCAATCCAGGCGGCAATCGGGAGCAAGATCATTGCCAGAGAGACGGTGAAGGCGATGCGGAAAGATGTATTGGCCAAGTGCTACGGCGGCGATATTACCCGTAAGAAGAAGCTTCTGGAGAAGCAGAAAGAAGGAAAGAAACGTATGCGTCAGGTCGGAAATGTAGAAATTCCGCAGAAGGCGTTTATGAGCGTTTTGAAACTGGATGACAGATAAGATGGAGCTGTATATTCATATTCCGTTCTGTATCCGGAAATGTGCTTACTGTGATTTTTTGTCCTTCCCGTCCGCAGAGGAGGTGAAAAAGCGGTACGTGAAAGCATTGCTTGAGGAAATTTACGGGGCGGAAGAGAGAGGGGACGTCGTTACCATTTTCTTTGGAGGCGGCACCCCTTCCATTTTAGCAGGGCAAGAGATTTTACGCATCATGGATGTGGTGAGAGAGAAGTATTCTGTAGCACGGGATGCAGAGATCACGCTCGAAGCCAATCCCGGCACGTTGACGAAGGAAAAGCTTGAGGCATGGAAAGAGGCGGGGGTGAACCGCCTGAGCATCGGCTTGCAGTCAGCGGAAAATGAGGAATTGAAAGTTCTGGGGCGGATTCACACCTGGGAGGAATTTCTGGAAGGCTACCAGATGGCGAGAAATGTGGGATTTCAAAATATAAATGTTGATCTGATGTCCGCCCTGCCTGGACAGAGCGGACGTACCTGGAGGGAAACGCTTGGGAAGGTCGCAGAGCTGAATCCGGAGCATATTTCCGCTTACAGTCTGATGGTGGAAGAGGGAACGCCCTTTTATGAAAAGTATGCCGGGGATGTCAGCCGCAGGGAAAAAGGAATGGAGTGTGAATTTTTGCCTTCTGAGGAGGAGGAGCGCAGGATGTATGAAGATACGGAAAAGATTCTGCGAAAGAACGGCTACCGCCGCTATGAGATTTCCAACTATGCAAGAGAGGGATACGAATGTCGCCATAACTGCGGATACTGGCAGAGGGTGAATTACCGTGGCTTTGGGCTGGGGGCGTCGTCTCTGATCAATGAAGTGCGGTTTCGGAACACGGCGGATTTGAACAAATATCTTGCCCATGATTTTGCCAGAAGAGAGGAAGAGATTCTAAGCGTGCAGGCGCAGATGGAGGAGTTTATGTTTCTGGGCCTGCGGCTGATGCGCGGCATTTCCACAGCTACGTTTGAAACATACTTTGGGCGTTCTTATGACAGGGTTTATGGAGAGGTCAGCCGCAGGCTGGAGGAGAAAGGACTGTTATCGCGGAAGGGTGACAGGGTATTTCTCACTGACCGGGGAATTGATGTGAGCAATTGCGTTCTGGCAGAATTTTTACTTTCCTAAAAGAAAGACCAGGCAGATTTCAGAAGAATCTGTCTGGTCTTTCTTTAGAAAAGGTTCTATGGCTTCAAAATGTCTCATCCGTTTTTTTCCAGCGTCTGCACCACAAACCGATGAATCATGCGGTAGGTCTCGTCCGTGTAATGCAGACCGTCTACTGTTTCAAAACTCTGTGTAAGCAGGTAATGATAAGAGTCCAGATATTTGTCAGGAAATTCATCCTCTATTTTTTCATTAAACGCTTCGATGTTCTCATTGCTTACCCCGTCGTATTTTCCATCGACCACGGGATTGACAGACATAAGATAGAAAGAAGGGTCATGATACACGGAAAAAAGTTCTTTATAGAAATCAAGGTACTTGTCCACTTCCGTCAGGTCATTTACACCGAGATTGAAAATAACGGTGGCATGTGGTTCTGCTCTCAGCGCTTCCTCAAGCTCTACGATCCCGTCATGGTACAGCCAGTAGAAGCCCTCGCCTGATTTTGCGATAAAGGTACAGGAGTCCTCTCCACCGTCTTTGGTCAGTGCGGTGTGCATTCCCACTGTGCGGGAATCCCCTACGAAGATATAAGCGTGTTCCGGCTGTTCTTCATCTTCTCCCGGAAGATTCGAGATGACCGTTCCGCCTGGCTCCAATAACTGCGTGAGCGAGTCGGATTCGGACTCTGTTACCGCAGGAGAAGCGGGCGGAGGGTTTGCGGGAGAAGAAGTATCATTCATCAAAAGTGTCACAAATCCTGCTAATCCCAACAGGCATAAAATTGCCAGAGACGCCAGAATCACCAGTAAAGTTGAGCCTTTTTTCATAAATTGAAAGATTCCTTTCTATGTTTTCCTGTCTGGTTTGATAAGTCAAATATACCACATTTGATAAAAAAGTCAAATAAGGAAAGAGGATGGGAGTTTTATGCGAAGTTTTATGTGGATTTTATGAATAAGAAAAAAGTGTCAATTCTGGTTTGGCGAGCGGTTCGCTTCCCCCGATAGGTTACGAAGTCGATAGTTCTCTTGCTTACGCCGG
>CALCMD010000118.1 GCA_937965795.1 uncultured Lachnospiraceae bacterium
ATAGGTCGAAGGCTTAACCGAGAAGGAACTGGTTGAAATGTCTGGAAGAATATGTGATACTGTATGCGGTTTTGAAGGTATATGCAAAAGAGCATCCTTCAAAAAGAAATAATCCTCGATAGCTCAATGGTAGAGCACTCGGCTGTTAACCGAGTTGTTGCAGGTTCGAGCCCCGCTCGGGGAGCTGTAAAATCCGTAAGTAAAAGCTTACGGATTTTTTGTGCGTCAAGGAGTATAAAACAGTTTGAAAATAATAGTTTTTATTTGCTATGAGTAAAAAAGGGGAAATTTTGTATGATAAATCCTCAAAATATGATATAATTGAATTATCTTACATAAAGAAAGAGAAAAATATATACGGGAGGCAGAAAAAATGTTAAAAAAGATGAAAAATGTAAAATGGTTTATTGTGGGAGTTTTCGTAGTTGGAATGATTGGGACTGCCTGCGGAACAGCAGACAAAGAAAAAGAAACCATTCAAAGGGATCTTTCAAGCGAAACACAGCAGATAACCGAAATGGTTACAGAGGACTTAACCGAAATACAGGAGACTACTGAAGCGGAGACTACTGAAGCGGAGATCACTGAAGCGGAGATCACTGAAGCGGAGACCACCGAAGCGGAGGTCACAGAGGCTGTGACGGAAAACAAGGAGGATAACGTCCCCACGGAGTATCGTTCTGCGCTGAGAAAGGCAGAGAGTTACAGCAGCTATATGCACATGTCAAAAGCAGCGCTTTATGATCAGCTAACTTCTGAGTATGGGGAGAAATTCAGTGAAGAAGCGGCGCAGTATGCTCTCGATCATCTGGAAGCAGACTGGAATGCCAATGCGCTTGCGAAGGCAGAAAGCTACAGTGATACGATGCACATGTCTAAGGCAGGCATTTATGACCAATTGATTTCTGAATATGGTGAAAAGTTTACGGAGGATGAGGCACAGTATGCAGTGGATCATCTGGAAGCAGACTGGAATGCCAATGCACTTGCGAAAGCACAGTCCTATCAGGAGACAATGAATATGTCCCCTGCGGCAATTCGGGATCAGTTAGTTTCCGAGTATGGAGAGAAATTTACCCAAGAGGAAGCAGATTATGCAATTGCAAATTTGAAATAGAGCAGGAAAAGAATAGTCGTGGTGTTTTGTTGACAAAAGTTCATATTCCGTTATAATAGAATTTATAATAGTTAAAATTCACGGAAAAGTGTCTGTTTCACGGGGGAATTTCGTGTGTTTTAACGGAGACATTGGGTAAATCTCCGCTTTTGTATCAGGAAGGGGGAGATTTCAAAAGATAGGGAGGTAAAAGGAATGGGACCAAAACAAGGGAAAAGGTGGCTGTCGGTGTTGCTTTCGGCAGCAGTTGCTTTCGGAAGCATCTATGTTCCCGCATCAGCAGCTCCGGCTGATACGGCGGTGACTATGGCTGCTTTGGAGGATGCGAGAGAAGTAAACTTTAATAAAGGATGGAAATTCCAGCTTGGTGATGTGAAAGGGGCAGAGCAAAGGGCGTATGATGATTCCACATGGGAGGAAACGGCAGTTCCGCATGATTTTAGCATCACACAGGAATATTCCAACAGTTATGAGGCGGAGTCTGGCTTTTTGCCGGGAGGAACAGGCTGGTACCGTAAGAAAGTGACTTTTCCGGCTTCTTATGCAGGAAGGACACTGGTGCTGAACTTTGACGGTGTATACAATCACGCCTATGTATATGTAAATGGTCAGAAACTTGGCGAGAATCATTATGGTTACAATGATTTTTCTTTCGATATTTCTGATTATGTGACCTGCGATGGCAGTACGGAGAATGTGATTGCAGTAAAGGCAGAGTGTACTTACCCGTCCAGCCGTTGGTATTCCGGTTCTGGTATTTATCGTGATGTAAAGCTGATAGTCACGGATGCGGTGCATGTAGGGAAAAACGGTACTTATGTAACGACTCCGAACCTGGAGAACGAGAAGAACGGGAACGTAACCGTCAACGTAGCAACTACGGTACAGAATGATGGAAACACTTCTGTAAATGCGACTGTGCGTACGACTGTGCTGGACGCAGAAGGAAATGAGGTATCTTCACCGGTCACCGGAAGTGTAACGGTGGCGGCGAATGCAGCACAGGAAGTGGAGCAGCTGGCATATGTAAACCGCCCTGCACTCTGGAGCTGTGAAACTCCGAACCTGTATTATGTAAAATCAGAGGTTTTGGTAAATAACGAAGTGAAGGATACCTATAGAACGGCTTTCGGCTTCCGTTATTTCAACTTTGACGCAGACACAGGCTTTAGTCTGAACGGTGAAAATGTAAAATTGAAAGGCGTCTGTATGCACCATGACCAGGGGGCGCTTGGCGCAGCGGCATACCGGGATGCGGTTTACCGTCAGGTAAGGATGTTAAAAGAGATGGGCTGTAATGCGATTCGAACCAGTCACAGCACACCGGCAGACGTTCTGCTGGACGCCTGTAACGAACTGGGTATGATGGTTATGGATGAGACTTACGACGGATGGGAGTATGCGAAAAATGGAAACTCCCAGGATTTTGGAACTCATTTTAACCGGACGATTGCGGCAGATAATCAGATTCTTGGAGCAAAAACGGGAGATACCTGGTATAAGTTTGTGCTCGAATCCAACATTCATCGTGATAAAAACGATCCCTCCGTTATCATGTGGGATATTGGAAATGAGTTGAATTTCGGGGTTCCCGGTTCAAATAATTATTTGCAGTATGCGAGAAACATGATTCAGTACATTCAGGCAATCGATGATACCAGGCCGATTACATCGGGTGACAATAATCCGGGCGGAAACCAGAGCAGTTACCCATCCGATTTTAGAAATCAGATTACAGCAGAGCTGGCAAATTCAGGCGGCGTGGCAGGCATGAATTATTCTATGAGTGCGATCAGCGGCGTACATTCTGTACATCAGGATTGGAAGATCGTTGCTACTGAGACGGCATCTCCGAGCAACAGCCGCGGTATCTACAATACAACCAGTCAGTATGGCAGAAACGGGGACTATCAGTGTACCGCATACGATACAAATTGTGTAGGCTGGGGAAATGTGGCGAGAGAGGCCTGGTATTATACGATTAAAGATGATTTTGTGTCCGGTGAATTTATCTGGACCGGTTTTGACTACATTGGGGAGCCGACGCCCTGGAATGGAACGTCGTCCGGAAGCGTGAGCGGAGATCAGAAGGCAGTGCCGAATTCCTCTTATTTCGGAGTGATCGACACGGCTGGATTCCCGAAGGATTCTTTCTATTACTATACAAGTCAGTGGAGAGAAAATGTTACGACGCTTCATGTGGTTCCCCAGAGCTGGAATGAAGAGGATCTGGTGATCAGCGGCGGAAATGTGCCGGTATATATTTACTCAAATGCGGCGAAGGTGGAGCTGTATCTGAATGATGTGTTGATCGGTACGTCAACCAGAAATCCGGTCACGACAGGGGCTGGACATGAATGGGCCACATATACCAATGTCTCGAATGATAACAGCCGGTGTACCCCAGTGAATGAGAAGAATACATGGAAAGCGATGGCGGCTCAGTTCAGCGTCAAATATGAGGCAGGCACGCTGCGGGCAGTCGCTTATGATACAAAGGGCGCAGTAATAACAGATACGCTTGGTCTTGACAGCGTGAAAACGAACAGCGATAAGGGAACAGCTCTGAAAGTGAAAGCGGAGAAGAAGGAGATTCAGGCGGATGGCTCCAGCCTCAGTTACATTTCTGTTGATGTGGTTGACAAAGATGAGAATTTTGTCAGTGCAGCGAGAAACAACATCCGTTTTACGCTGACCGGAAACGGAACGATTGTAGGTGTGGATAATGGAAATCCTTCCACAGTAGATAAGTTCCAGCAGAAATCGGTTCTTACCAGTGAAAAAACTGCAAACATTGACGCGTTCAGCGGCAAAGCGCTGGTAATCGTGCGCAGTACGGAGAGTGCGGGCGGCTTTAATCTAAAAGCAGAATCCGCAGGTCTTGCCGGAGACAGCGTATTTGTGAATACGCTTGGAGATCAAATTGGAGAAGTATTCCTGAAAGACTATCAGATTACGGTGGAATATACCGTGATTATGGGAACAGCTCCGCAGCTTCAGACAACCGTGCAGGGAACGATGAGCGATGGAAGTACCGTGCAGGGAAGTGTCGTATGGTCAGAGGTAACGAAGGAGATGTACAGCACGCCGGGTGAATATCTTCTGGATGGAATGCTGAAAATCGGCAAGGAGGAAATTCCGGTTCATGCGAATCTGCATGTGCGGCCGATTGTCGTAGGGGTAAAGAATTATTCAAGAGCAACAACGGCAGGCATCGTTCCGGCGCTTCCAAAGACGGTGCAGGCTCTTCTTCCGGATGGAAGCAGCTATGGCGCTTATCCGGTGACATGGGATGCTGTTACAGCGGAAGATTTCGGGAAGGTTGGAACGATCGTTACCGTACAGGGGACGGCAGTTGTTGAAGATGATGTGAAGATGCCGGTGAAGGCGACCATTCGTGTGGCAGAAGGCGTCACGGTAGAGCCAAAGAATGTGGCGCCTGATTATGCGACCCTGACAGAGAGCTGCGGTGATCCGGCAGACAATCTGCTGTCCATTGCAGATGGGATAAATGATGTGCGGGATAATCCACAGTATCGCTGGACGAACTGGAATGATCATTTATTGAATTCTTCTCCGGCCATTACTTTTACCTGGGAGGAAGCGCAGGAGATTGAAAATCTGAAAGTATGGTTTTTTGGCGATGCAAATGTTTCCGCGCCGGAGTCGGTAACGATTGCGGTTTCTGAGGACGGTGTGACCTATCAGGAAGTTGGCTTTACGCATACGGATTACGTGACAAATCAGGAGACCAGCATTACGCTGGATACGCCGCAGAAAGCGAAAGCGCTGAGATTTACCATGAAACAGGTAGGAACGGGCTATGTAGGTTTGACAGAGATGGAAATCTGGACGACGGCGTCGGGTTATACAACGAATGGCACGGCAGTTCTGGAGACACTGACGGTAGATGGAAGAAGCGTTAGCGGATTCGTGGCTGGCGAAGTGGATGAGAACGGCTATCAGGCAGAAGCAGGTAAGGTTTCTGCGGAAGCGGTTAAAGCGGTGGCAAAAGATAATGCTTCTGTAAGTATTGTCCCGGCGGATGCACAGGGGCTGGTAAAGGTGATTGTGACGTCCGAGAACCAGAAAGTAACAAACATTTATAAAATCCAGCTCAGGGAAGGTATTGTCGATCCTGGCGTAATGGAGCAGAAGAAGCAGGAATTGAAAGATGCGATTGCCAGTGCGGAAGCAAGAAAGGAAGCTGACTATACACCGGAATCCTATGCGGCATTCAAAAAAGTACTGGAAGAGGCGAAAGCAGTTTCGGCAAATACGAATGTAACGAAAGAAGAATTGGAAAAGGCGATTGCAAATCTGGAGGAAGTGGAAAAGGCGCTGGTTAAGAAAGCTGGAAATAATGGGGATGAAAAGGAACCGCCGGTAGATGAAAAGGAACCGCCGGTAGATGGAGAGGAAATCATCACTCCTTCCGGACGTTACCAGGTCATCAGTGCGAAAAAGAAAACTGCCCGGCTGGTAGCGCCAAAGAATAAAAAGGCAGTGAAGCTGAATGTTCCGGCAACCGTAAAGCTGCGAAATATCACCTATAAGGTAACGGCAGTCGGTAAGAAAGTTATGAGTGGGAATACCAAACTGAAAAAGGTGATTTTGGGCAAGTATGTTACGACCATTGAAAAGCAGGCATTTATGGGATGTAGGAATCTGAAATCCGTTCAGTTAAAGGGAAAAGCCCTGAACAATATCAAAACTGGCGCATTTAAGAAAACATCTGCGAAGATGGTGGTAAGTGCGAAAAAGATGAACAAAAAGCAGAAAGCTTCCCTGTTGAAGAAAATGAAAAGGGCAGGTATGAGCAAAAAAGGAAAAGTGAAATAGACGTTACAAAAACAGAGGCCGCTCCGGTTTGGGCAGCCTCTGTTTTAATATGGGGAAAATAATCAGCATTTTTCTGGTTCCGGATATGCGACGCCGAAGGTCTCCACAGTCATGGATTTGATTTTCTGAGGATCGAGCGGACGGTCATTATAATCCGTATCCACCTCTGCGATTTTATTTACGATGTCCATTCCTTCCGTGACTTTGCCGAATGCAGCGTAGGCGCCGTCCAGATGGGGGGCTGCTTTGTGCATGAGAAAGAACTGGGAGCCTGCGGAGTCCGGGTGCATGGCTCTTGCCATAGAGAGTACGCCCGGTGTATGACGGAGAGAATTTTCAAAGCCGTTCTGGGAAAATTCCCCTTTGATCGTGTAGCCGGGGCCGCCCATACCGGTACCGTTCGGGCATCCGCCCTGAATCATAAAGCCATTGATCACCCTGTGGAAAATCAGGCCGTCATAGAAGCCCTTTTTTACCAGGCTGATAAAGTTATTTACACTGTTTGGAGCAATCTCAGGATACAGCTCTGCTTTCATTACATCGCCGTTTTCCATCGTGATAGTTACGATTGGGTTCTGTGTCATTTTGTTTCTTCCTCTCTTACTTATAGATTCAGGAGGAGCGTGGTCTCTCCTGTTTCCATCAAGTATAATATGAGTTTCCTTTTGTGGCAAGCGGTTCTTTTCCAATGCTTTTGCAGCAGAACAGAGCGGTCTGGATAAGAAGGGAGATCTGTGGTATATTAGGAGTGGCGGAAAAGAGGACGTGTAGAATGATGAAAAGGATTTACGTAGAATTGGAAGATAAGCTTCCGGATGGCCAGTTGAAACATATGGTCGAAGAGTTAGAAGCTGCGGGAATCGGAGTGTGTATGCAGATTCCAGAGGGGAAAGAAGTATTGGAAGAGCTTCTGATACTCACAGACAGGCAGGATATTGTAGATTTGGCGTGGAGAAAGCACATTGCCTGTGTGGGATATGAACCGCCTGGAACAAAGCAGATGCTTAGCCGCGTCAGGACGGTAGTGCAGGGGCTGGAGGGAGTGAATGCCGGATTTTTGGAGAAGGTATACCAGAGACATTGGGGGATTCCCTGGATGCTGGCCGAAACTAAAAGACTGGTGATTCGGGAAAGCGTTCCGGAGGATTTCGACAGATTCTATGAGATTTATCAGGAACCGGGTATGACAGCGTATATGCCGGGACTTACGAAATGCAGAGAGAAGGAGCGGAAAGCTTTCCTGGCTTATATCCATGAAATGTACTCTTTTTATGAATATGGACTGTGGACCGTAGTTGAAAAATTCAGTGGAAGAGTCATTGGAAGGGCAGGGCTGGAAAACGGAACATACAGGGGAGAGCCTGTACTTGAGATCGGTTATATGCTAAGCGGGAAATATCAGAAAAGGGGATATGGACTGGAGGCGGTGAAAGCAGTCACGGATTATGGATTTTTGGTTTTGGGGGCCAAGACGATTTATGCCTTTATTGATGAAAAGAATCGCGACTCCCTGAGACTGATACGGCGCGCGGGATTCCGGAAGGCGGAGAGCGAGGGGGAGAGGATTTGTGTTTTTTGCTGCGACAGGAAAGAAAGCCCTTGTATTTCCTACAGAAATCAATTAAAATAAGCCTTGAAATGTCTGCTAAACAGGCGGACGGGTTGACAATTCGCATATGAATTTGCGCATCTGGAGGAAACAATGGAAATGATCGAAGGAAGCAAATTGGTTTATGAATATAAGAAATATGGGGAAGACGGAGAAGTGGAATCCATTACCCGTGCGGTGGACGGGGTCGATCTGGATGTGAAGCGCGGTGATTTTGTGGCGATTCTGGGCCATAATGGTTCTGGAAAGTCTACACTTGCGAAGCATATCAATGCGATCCTGATACCCAGCGAGGGAACCCTTTATGTGGATGGAAAAGATACTTCGAAGGAAGAAAACATCTGGGACGTCCGCCAGAGCGCCGGGATGGTCTTTCAGAATCCGGATAATCAGATCATAGGGACGGTCGTGGAGGAAGACGTCGGCTTCGGCCCTGAAAATATGGGGACGCCCACAGATGAAATCTGGGAGCGGGTAGAAAAAAGCCTGAAAGCGGTAGGTATGTGGGAATACCGGAAGAAATCTCCCAACAGGCTTTCCGGCGGACAGAAGCAGCGGGTCGCCATTGCGGGCGTGGTGGCGATGCGTCCGAAATGTATCGTACTGGATGAGCCGACTGCCATGCTGGACCCGGTCGGAAGAAAAGAAGTCATCCGTACCGTGCGGGAACTAAACCGCAAAGAGGACGTAACGGTTCTGCTGATTACGCATTATATGGAAGAAGTGATTCATGCAGATAAGGTCCTTGTTATGGACGACGGAAAAGTGGTGATGCAGGGAACGCCAAAAGAGATTTTTTCACAGGTGGAAAAACTCAAGGAATACCGGCTGGATGTGCCGCAGGTGACGCTGCTTGCCCATGAACTGAAAAAATCCGGAGTGCCTCTTGAGGAAGGCATCCTCACAGTAGATGAGTTGGTGAAAGAATTATGTCAGTTAAAATCGAAAATGTAAGTTATATTTATGGCGAGGGAACCCCTTTTGAAAAAAAGGCGCTGGATGGAATCAGCCTGGAGATTCCGGATGGACAGTTTGTTGGAATCATTGGACATACCGGTTCTGGGAAATCTACCTTTATTCAGCATTTGAATGGACTCATGAAAGCGGGAAACGGCGAGATTTATTATAATGGAGAAAATATTTACCGGGACGGATATGATATGAGGGCGCTCCGAAGCAAAGTCGGACTGGTGTTTCAGTATCCGGAGCATCAGCTTTTTGAAGTTGATGTGTTTACTGATGTATGCTTCGGGCCGAAAAATCAGGGGCTTGCAAGGGAAGAAGTGGAGGCAAGAGCTCTGGAGGCGCTCAGGCAGGTGGGATTGAAAGAGAAGTATTATAAGAAGTCACCCTTTGAGCTGTCCGGCGGGCAGAAACGGCGCGCAGCGATTGCCGGAATTCTGGCGATGCAGCCGGAAGTCTTGATTCTGGATGAGCCTACGGCGGGTCTGGACCCGAAGGGACGGGATGAAATTCTGGATCAGATAGCGAAGCTTCATCGGGAGAGAAAGATTACGGTTCTTCTGGTTTCACACAGTATGGAGGACGTGGCAAAATATGTGGACAGGATCATTGTCATGGATGATGGAAGGGTAAAATACGATGATGTGCCGGGAGCGGTATTTCAGCATTATAAGGAACTGGAAACGATAGGCCTGGCGGCTCCTCAGGTGACTTATGCGGTTAAGGCGCTGGAGGAGGCGGGCTGGGAGATTGATACAGGTGCGACGACAGTGGAAGAAGCAAAGAATGCGATTTTGAAAGCCCTGGGAAAATAGAGGAAGTATGTTAAAAGATATTACATTAGGACAATATTATCCGGGGGACTCCGTGATACATAGGCTGGACCCGCGAACGAAACTGGTAGGGACGCTTGTATTTATCATCTCCCTGTTTTTATTTCGCTCTTTTACGGTCTATCTGGCTGCGGCCGTGTTTTTAGGGACAATCATCCGTATATCAAAAGTACCGTTCAAATTTATGGTCAGGGGTTTGAAGTCGATCATGGTTCTTTTGGTTATTACGATGTCGTTTAATCTTTTTCTGACGCCGGGAACCCCGGTGCTGCGGCTGTGGAAATTGCAGATTACGGAGGAAGGAATTTTACAGGCGGTGTTTATGGCGCTCCGTCTGGCGTTTCTGATTATCGGCTCTACCGTTATGACTCTGACGACAACGCCGAATCATCTGACGGATGGACTGGAAAAGGGACTTTCGCCTTTGCGGAAAGTTCATGTACCGGTACATGAGGTGGCTATGATGATGTCGATTGCATTGCGTTTCATCCCCATTCTGATGGAGGAAACGGATAAAATCATGAAAGCACAGATGGCAAGAGGAGCAGATTTTGAGACAGGCGGACTGATAAAGAGAGCGAAGAGCCTGGTGCCGCTTTTAGTGCCGTTGTTTATTTCCGCATTCCGGCGGGCAAACGATCTGGCGATGGCAATGGAAGCGAGAGGATATCGCGGTGGAGATGGGCGCACGAAGATGAAGCCGTTGGTCTATCAGAAGAGGGACCATGCAGCATATCTTATTTTAGCGGCATATTTGGCGTGCATCTGCATTGTGGGAAAGTTTTGTCCGATTTAGTGTAGGGGTGAATATGAAACGGGTAAAATTGACAGTGGCATATGACGGCACGAATTATCACGGATGGCAGATACAGCCAAACGGGAATACGATTGAAGAAGAGTTGAATCGGCATTTGTCTGAGCTTTTAAAAGAAGAAATCAAGGTCACGGGCGCCAGCAGGACGGATGCAGGGGTACATGCGCTGGGAAATGTGGCGGTTTTTGATACAAGGGCAAAAATGCCGGCGGAGAAGATTTCTTATGCGCTGAATACGAGGCTTCCGGCGGATATCCGCATTCAGGATTCCTCTGAAGTGGCGGCGGATTTTCATCCCCGGTTTTGCGATACGGTAAAAACGTATGAGTACCGGATTTTAAACAGGCGTTTTCCCGATCCGACAAAGCGCCTGTATTCGTTTTTTTATTATTATCCTCTGGATGTGCAGCGGATGAAGGAGGGGGCGGCTTATCTCGTAGGAGAGCATGATTTCCGGGCGTTCTGTACGATGAAACCGGAGCTTGAGAATACGGTGCGCACGATTTATTCCCTGGATGTGGAAAAGACGGGGGATATGATAGTCCTCCGGGTTACGGGCAGCGGCTTTCTTTATAATATGGTGCGCATTATTACCGGGACTCTGCTCCGTGTGGGCGGGGGGTTTTATGAACCAGAATATGTCCGGACAATTCTGGAGAGCCGCGATCGCGAACTGGCAGGTGAAACGGCGAGACCGGAAGGATTGACCCTGGTAGAGATCAAATATAGATGAGCGCACGCGAAATGCAACAAAAACCGGAAGACAAAGATCATATCGCGTATTGCAAAAATTGATAAAATGTGATATATTAAAACCATCAATGAGTCAAATCTTAGCAGGCGGACGGGAAAACATGCTGTTCCGTCTGCATATCAGAAAAATCAGGATCATATCGATCGCATATTCATATGAAAAAATCAAAAATGGAAAGGGTGGGATTCCTTGACGGTGAAGGAGTGTAAAAGAGAGGAATACGACAGACAGGAGAACTATATGACAGCGGAGCGGGCGAGGGAAATTCTGGTAAACAGGGAGCAGAAGCAGGAGGATATACAGAAGAAAATTATGCTGCTGTATCAGGAAATGAAACAGTTGGAGGAGCCGGATGAATTGATTGCCGCCGCCGCGCTGCCCATGCGAAAGATTTCCATAGCTTCCGGCAGGCGGAAGAACCCGGATAATCTGCTGGTTCTGCATCGCTATTATAAACAGAAAAGGGAGCGCACCGTAGAGATTCAGATGCAGATGTGGAAGCTTTTAGAGGAGGCAGAGGATATCCGAAGGCTTTGGAGCTGCTTTTTTGTCCTACAGGAGCCATATTATGGCATTCTGTATGATTTGTATGTGAAAAAACAATTGTATACGGTAACGGAGGAGGCTTTTGGGCAGAGCCATCGCATGTTTGAGCGAAGGAGGAAAGAGGGGCTGGCGCAGTTGGCAGATTTGTTTAACAGTCCATATAACAGCATTGAACTTATGAATCAGCAGCGGTTTGCGGCGGATTCACAGAATGTGCAGGGACAAAGGATTTGACAAAAGAGATTTTTTGACATATGATGATAAAAAGAATTCCGAGTGGTCGGACAGAGGAATGATCGTTTTTCATTCCTCTTTCTTTTTTCAATAAGAAAAAAGTCCGGCTGTTTATTGGAAGGAGAATGCCAGAGGGAGGGAAACATATGGGAAGAGGAGGAGGAAGCAGCAGCGGCAGCGGGGGAACCGGAGGAGGAAGCAGAGGATTTTCCAGTCATAGATCCGGAGGAACCACCAGTGGACGTTCTTTTTCAAGCGGAGGTTCAAAGCTGTCCTCGGCGTCGAGTTCGAAAAGCACGCCGCGCAGGGAAACGAAAAGTACGTCATTTCAGCGCACACCACCGAAGAGTGAGCCCAGAAAGCCGGGAGGAAGCGGTTGGAGTTCACCGCCGCCGCCTCGCAGAAGCAGTTGGGGTTCACCGCCGCCGCCACCGCGCAGGAGCGGCTGGGGAGCGCCGCCACCACCTCGCAGAAGTGTTTGGGGAGCGCCGCCACCGCCTCGCAGAAGTGTTTGGGGAGCGCCGCCGCCAACGCCACACAGAAGTGTTTGGGGAGCGCCGCCGCCACCACCTCCGCCAGTCAGAGGATATGGGGGAACGGGACGCAGAAATACCGGCTGCCTGGGCTGCTTTGGGTGGCTGTTCGTCGTGCTCATGGTAATCGGAGTCTTTGTGGCAATTCCTTTGCAACTGGCGAAAAAACCGGGAGGCAGCAGCAAGAAAGTACAGGCGCCGGTACAAACGGAGGCGCGGGATGACCGCTACGAACCCTGGGAGGAGGAAACTCAGGAGCAAACTCAGGAGCAAACCCAGGAGCACGTAAAGAGAGTGAAGCTTGGCGCAGAGGCGTGTATCCGCACGGATGGGATGATAAAGGATACGCTGGAATGGCTTTCCGATACAAAGACTGTGGAGAAGGCTATGAATCAATTTTATAAGAAAACGGGCGTGCAGCCATATCTTTATATCTGCAATAAGATAGAGGGAAAAGGCGGAGAGATTACGGATGAGGAGGCTCAGAGCTTTGGACAGTCGCTGTATGACTCCATGTATCAGGATGAAGGGCATATGATTTTTATATTTATGGAGTATGCAGATTCAGAATATGCCACGTTCCTTTATACCGGCGCCGAGGCGGATCAGGTGATGGATGCGGACGCCAGGGAAATTTTTCTGGACTGTGCGGATGAATTTTATACGGATTCTACGTTAAACGACGAGGAATACTTTGCAAAGATTTTCCGGGAATCGGCAAAAGAGATTATGCGGTAATTTTTGCGGGGACGGGACAAAGTATGCGGGGAACATTCGAAATACGGGAAATTGTAACAAAAAATTAAAAAAGTGATTGACACACTCGGATGGGTGTAATATAATATTTCAATGTGACGAAGCATGTAAACGTCTAGCCAAAGCCCCGGTATGACGGTTTACGATAGAAGCAAGAGTGAAATGATCAAGGAGGAAAAACCATGAAAAGTTATATGGCTAGTCCAGCAACAATTGAGAGAAAATGGTATGTAGTAGACGCTACCGGATATACATTAGGACGTTTGGCTTCAGAAGTAGCAAAGATTTTAAGAGGAAAGAATAAACCGATCTTTACTCCTCATATCGATACAGGTGATTATGTAATCATTACAAATGCAGAGAAGATTAAAGTGACAGGCAAGAAGCTTGAGCAGAAAATCTACTACCGTCATTCCGATTATGTAGGTGGAATGAAAGAGACGACTCTGAAAGAAATGTTAAACAAGAAACCGGAAAAGGTAATCGAACTGGCAGTAAAGGGTATGCTTCCGAAGGGACCTTTAGGAAGGCAGATGATTACAAAACTTCACGTATACACAGGATCTGAGCATAAACACGAGGCTCAGAAGCCGGAAGTATTAACATTTTAACAGGAGGTAAGGAACATTGGCTAGTGCAAAATTCTACGGTACAGGAAGAAGAAAAAAATCTATCGCAAGAGTATATTTAATGCCGGGAACAGGCAAGATTACGATTAATAAAAGAGACATCGATGATTATTTTGGCCTTGAAACGCTGAAAGTTATCGTTCGTCAGCCATTGGTAGCTACAGAAACAGTTGACAAATTCGACGTTCTGGTAAACGTTCATGGCGGCGGAACAACAGGACAGGCTGGCGCCATCAGACATGGTATTTCCAGAGCGCTGCTTCAGGCAGATGCGGACTACAGACCAGTTCTTAAAAAAGCAGGATTCCTCACCAGAGATCCAAGAATGAAAGAAAGAAAGAAATACGGTCTCAAAGCAGCCCGTCGTGCACCGCAGTTCAGCAAGCGTTAATTCAAACCCAATATCAGAAAAGAACAATTTCCCCGAAAACATCAAGTTTTCGGGGATTTCTTTATATTTCTATAAACCTATCAGACACCAAAAAAGCACACGAAATTTTCATGGTAACGAACCATAACTGACAAAAGAAGATGCAGATAGTTTCAGATTGTTATTTCAGGGAAATATGTGAAAAATTCTTGGTTAATTGTTGAAACAAGTGACTATGATTCTGGCTCAACAACAGAATTGATATTAAATATACTCGGAAAAACCGTAATGCTGGCCTGCGGCGGTGGAACCGTTCAGAAAAGCGGAGGCGGATTTGACATGGATTTTACAAAAGGTTTCTTTTTCATTTTACACGGAACCGGTACCATAAGGTATGCAGGATAGAAAAAAACAATGAAAAGGAAAGGAATCTTAATTATGAAAAAATGTATCAGTTGTTTGTTAATGGCAGTGATGGCGGTTGGTGTTTTTGCGGGCTGTGGAAAGAGCAGCGCCGGGGGAACCGTGTCCACGGATGGATCTACGTCTATGGAAAAAGTGATTGGCGCATTAGGCGAAGCTTTTGAACAGGAAAATTCGGGGGTAACATTTACCTATAACCCGACAGGTTCAGGCACAGGTATTCAGGCGGTTTCCGAAGGACGATGCGATATCGGACTTTCTTCCAGAAATCTGAAGGAGGAAGAGAAAGAACAGGGACTTACGGAAACAGTGCTTGCATATGACGGAATTGCAGTTATCGTTAATCCGGAGAATCCGGTGGAGGATTTAAGTATTGAAACGATCGGGAAAATTTACACCGGAGAAATTACAAACTGGAAGGACGCAGGAGGAAACGACGGGGAAATCGTTCTCATCGGCAGAGAGGCCGGGAGCGGGACAAGAGACGGCTTTGAATCCATTACAAAAACAGAGGACTCCTGCACATACCGTCAGGAATTGACCTCGACGGGGGATGTGATTACGACCGTTGCAGGAAACCCGAATGCTGTTGGCTATGCTTCTCTTGCTTCGGTATCCGACGCGGTAAAAGCCGTATCGGTCAATGGTGTGACGCCAGGAGAGGAAACCGTGAAAGATGGCAGCTATATTGTGCAGCGTCCTTTTGTCCTGGTAACAAAGAAAGATCAGGAGCTTTCAGATACCGCCCGGAAGTTTTTCGATTACGTTACATCGAATGATGCGGAGGAAATTATTTCTGAATCGGGAGTGGTTCCGGCAAATTAAGGAGTTCAGGCGATGAAGAATAAGAAAGATCTTTTTGAAAAATCAGTTCATGGCATATTTTTAATTCTTGGACTGATTACCGTAGGATGTGTCCTGCTGATTACCGTTTATCTGGTAATGGCAGGAATTCCTGCGATAAAGGAAATCGGCCTGTTCAAATTTTTGTTCGGAAAAACGTGGGAGTCGACGTCTTCCAATCCGTCCTATGGAATCTTGCCATTTATTCTTACCAGTATCTATGGAACGGCTGGAGCCATGATCATAGGCGTTCCCATAGGATTTCTGACGGCAGTATATTTGGCTAAAATTGCGTCAAAAAGGGTAAGAGAGACCATAGAAACGGCAGTAAGCCTTCTTTCGGGCATTCCATCTGTGGTATATGGATTGGTTGGAATGATGGTTCTTGTTCCCGGTATCCGTGTAATGTTTCATGTTGCAGATGGAGCAAGTCTTTTGGCGGCGATTATCGTCCTTGCGGTTATGATATTGCCGTCGATCATAAAGGTATCCATGACCGCGCTGGATGCGGTACCAAAAGAATATGAAGATGCTTCCCTTGCTTTGGGGGCGGCTCCGGTTGAAACCTTCTTTAAGGTTTCCGTACCGGCAGCGAAAAGTGGAATCGCGACGGCTGCCGTGCTGGGCATTGGCAGGGCGATTGGCGAGGCAATGGCTGTCATGATGGTATCGGGAAATGTGGCAAATATGCCGGGATTGTTTCAAAGCGTAAGGTTTTTGACAACGGCGGTGGCGAGCGAAATGTCATATTCAAGCGGGCTGCAAAGGGAAGCGCTGTTTTCAATCGCTCTGGTGCTGTTCCTGTTTCTTATGCTGATCAATGCGACACTTAATTTTTTCTTAAAAGGAAAAAGAAAGGAGTAACTGTGCAGGAACATAAAGTTTCAAAAGAACGGAAAATATACATCATGACGATGCGCGTGCTTATGTGGATTTCTGCGGCGCTTACCTGCTCGCTGGCCGTATTTATGATTGCCTATGTATTTATAAAAGGAATTCCCAATATTTCATGGAAACTGCTGTCTGCAAAGCCGAGTTATTTATCCGGGGAAATAGGGATTCTGCCGGATGTTTTAAACACGGTCTATATTTTGGCAGCCGCCTTGCTGCTTGTGCTTCCATTGGGAGTCGGAGCGGCGATTTATCTGACTGAATATGCAAAAAACAAAAAGCTGGTCGGAATCATTGAATATGCGGCGGAAACGCTGTCCGGTATTCCGTCGGTTATTTACGGGCTCGTTGGAATGTTGTTTTTCTGCCAGTTCCTGAATATGAAAACATCTCTTTTGGCAGGCGCGCTGACACTGGTGATTATGAACCTGCCGACCATGATGCGGACAGCGCAGGAAAGTTTAAAAACCGTACCGCAAAGCTATCGTGAGGGCGCTTTTGGCCTGGGGGCGGGAAAATGGCGTGTCATTCGTACCGTTGTACTTCCCGGCTGTGTGGAGGGAGTGATCACAGGCTGTATCTTATCAGCAGGCCGGATTTTGGGCGAATCAGCGGCGCTGCTTTTTACGGCAGGATTTGCCCATGCGTTAAATGGAGTGATAGAGGGACTTTTAAGTTCAGGCGCTACCCTTACGGTCGCGTTATATGTATACGCAAAGGAACAGGGGGAATTCGGCATAGCGTTTGCGATAGCGGCCATTTTGATGCTTCTTACATTGCTTATCAATTTATCCGCAGGATTAGTGGAAAAATACTTTAAGAAAAGGAGAACGGTATGAGCAATATAATAACCGTAAAAAATATGTGCCTGTGGTATGGAGAGCATAAGGCGCTTACAGATATCAATATAGACGTTCCCGAAAAAAGCATTACAGCGTTGATCGGTCCGTCAGGCTGTGGAAAGTCCACGTTTTTGAAGAGCCTTAATCGCATGAATGACTTAATACAGGGGGTAAAGATAACAGGAGATATCCGCTATAAGGGCAGCGATATTTTCGACCCGTTCATTGATGTAAACGAGCTTCGCAGGGAAGTCGGAATGGTTTTTCAAAAGCCGAATCCTTTTCCAATGAGCATTTACGATAATATTGCTTATGGCCCCCGCATTCATGGAATAAAAAGTAAGGCGAAGCTTGATTATATTGTAGAACAGTCCCTGATAGATGCTGCAATATGGGATGAGGTCAAAGACCGTTTAAAGAAAAACGCGCTTGGTTTGTCCGGCGGTCAGCAGCAAAGGCTCTGCATCGCAAGAGCCCTGGCGGTGAAGCCTGCGGTTCTTCTTATGGATGAGCCTACATCGGCGCTGGACCCGATTTCCACGTCTAAAATTGAGGAGCTTAGTATGAAGTTAAAGGAGCATTACACGATCCTTATGGTGACGCACAATATGCAGCAGGCAGCCCGAATCTCTGATCGGACGGCATTTTTCCTCCTGGGCGAGCTGGTCGAGTACAAAGATACGGCAACTCTGTTTTCTACCCCGAAGGATAAGAGGACAGAAGATTATATTACAGGGAGGTTTGGATAATGAGAAGGAGGTTCGATGAACAGCTTGCGCTTTTAAATAAAGATATGATTGAAATGGGCGCTCTCTGTGAAGAGATCATTCTTAAGGTGCTGAAAGCATTGATAGAGGAGGATACGAAGCTTTTCGATGGAATTTCTTCCCTGGGAGCCGAGATTGACCAGAAAGAGCGAACCATAGAAACGTTCTGCCTGAAGCTTTTGTTACAGCAGCAGCCGGTAGCAAAAGATTTAAGGCAGATTTCCGCAGCGCTTAAAATAATTACGGATATGGAACGGATTGGCGACCAGGCTGAAGATATTGCCGAAATCGCGCCTTTTGTCACAAACCGGCCGGAAGCTGTGGGCGCTCTTTTGCGGGAAATGGCGGAAGCAAGCATCAAAATGGTGACGGAGAGCGTAGATGCGTTTGTTGACCAGGACGTAAATCTGGCAGAAAAAGTCGTCGCAGACGATGATCTTGTGGATCATTATTTTATACGGATCAAGCAGGCGTTGATTCGGGAAATTATCAATCATCCAGGAGAGGGCGAATGCTCCATCGACCTGCTGATGATTGCCAAGTATTTTGAACGAATCGGCGATCATGCGGCAAACATTGCAGAATGGGTCGTGTTTTCCGTGACGGGTGCGCATAAGGAGGGCTAAAGCATGATTTGGTGCGTAGAAGATGACACCAGTATAAGAGATATTGAGGTTTACGCCCTACAGTCTACAGGGTTTGAAGCAAAGGGATTTCAGGATGGAGATTCCTTTTGGCAGGAACTTCATAAGGAAAAGCCTGAGCTTGTTGTGCTGGATCTTATGCTTCCCGGAATGGACGGAATTACCATTCTGAAGAAAATGAAAGAATATGCGGAATTCAGGGACATTCCTGTTATCTTAGCGACAGCAAAAGGGGAAGAGTACGATAAAATACAGGGGTTGGACTTGGGAGCTGACTATTATCTGGTAAAGCCTTTTGGAGTTATGGAGCTGGTCTCCTGTGTAAAGGCGGTGTTAAGAAGATACCAGCCGAAAAGAGTCGATCATCTTCTCAAGACTGGAGAGCTAATTGTGAATTTAGATGAGCATACGGTAACCGCAGATGGCAGGCGTATCTTGCTTACCTATAAAGAATTTGAAATTCTGAAATTATTTCTTTCCCATCCGGGAATCGTATATACAAGAGACCAGCTTTTGCGTGCTATCTGGGAAACGGAATATTACGGTGAAACGAGGACGGTGGACATGCACATCCGCACGCTCAGACAAAAACTTGGAGCTTATGGAGGAATCATAGAAACCGTGAGAGGCGTTGGATACCGTCTGGAGGTGAAAGAATGACGAGAAAAATATTTCATTCCATTCTTGCTGTAGCAGGCTCTATTTTGCTTGCGAGCATAGTGATTATCATGGGCTGTTTATATAGCTATTTTGAGGACCTGAGGGAAAACGCATTAAAAGATGAGATGGAGCTTTTAGCAGCCGCAGTAGAAGACAGAGGGATTCCTTATTTGGAGAAGGTTCCGTCTGATCATTACCGCATTACCTGGATTGCAGAGGATGGAACGGTTCTGTATGATACGGCTACAGGCGGGGAAAATCATGAGAATCACCTGGAGCGTGAAGAGGTGAAACGTGCATTGGAAACAGGGGAAGGCAGGAGTAACCGTTATTCGGATACAATGCTTGAAAAGACCATGTATTATGCAAAACACATGAAAGACGGAACAGTATTACGAATTTCCGCAAGCAGCGCAACGGTGGGATTGCTGGTTTTGGGAATGCTACAGCCGATTTTTATCGTTGTTGCGATTGCACTCGTGATGTCGGGCATTTTGGCCGGGAGATTGTCGAAACGAATTGTAAAGCCATTAAACAGCCTGGATTTAGAAAACCCATTGGGCAACGAGACTTACGAGGAAATTTCTCCTCTCTTAAACCGCATTCACAGGCAAAATAGTAAAATCCAGGCACAATTCAAGGAGCTTCAGCAAAGGGCGGCGGAATTTGCACAGATTACAGCCTGTATGAATGAGGGGCTTGTTCTCATGGATAAAAATGGGATCATATTAAGCATGAATCCGGCCGCAGATAAGATTTTTTCCTTAAACCAGAGCAGTGTTGGGAAAGATTTCCTGACCGTTTACCGCGGCCATGAAATGAGTTTGTGTATGAAAAGGGCGGCAGAATCCGGGCACAGTGAAATACAGCAGTCGAGATTTGGCCGCGAGTATCAGTTCGCCGTCAGCCGTATAGAATCTGAAGGCGAAGTCATGGGAGCAGTTTTGCTGATCTTTGACGTCACCGAAAAAGTCCTTGCAGAACGAAACAGGCGTGAATTTACGGCAAATGTTTCCCATGAACTGAAAACGCCGCTCCAGGGGATTATTGGCAGCGCAGAGCTGATCGAAAACGGCATGGTGCGGCAGGAGGATCTTCCACGCTTTATCGGGCACATTCGGAAAGAAGCATTGAGGCTCGTGACTCTGGTGAGCGACATTATCAGGCTTTCACAGCTTGATGAGAAAGCGGAGCTTGAAAAAGAAAACATTGATCTATTGGAAATAGCAGAACAGGTCTTGGAAAGCCTGCGTGTGATTGCGGAAGAAAAAAATGTTACGATGCAAATAAGCGGCGATGCCACGGAGATTTTTGGAGTTAGGAAACTTTTGTACGATATCGTATACAATTTATGCGATAATGCGGTCAAATATAATAGGGATGGCGGGACCGTGGAATTGCGGATTGACAATCATGGAAAGAAAGTAGTTTTGACGGTTTCGGATACGGGGATCGGAATACCGAAGGAGCATAGGAACAGAGTGTTTGAGCGCTTTTACCGGGTGGATAAAAGCCATTCCAAAGAGAGCGGCGGAACGGGACTTGGGCTGTCCATAGTAAAACATGCGGTGGCATATCATCAGGGGACCATCCATATGCAAAGTGAAGTTGGGAAAGGAACGGAGATCAGGATTGAACTTCCCGCTTTCCCTTAGTTAAGGATATGCCCTCTATTTATCAGTCTAGTTTTCTGATGAATCGGTAGTATATCTTAATTTTCTGTATTCTTTCGTTATCCTTATTTGTTGTTGCTTCATGTATGAGGATTTTTTCTATCATTGCATTTAATAACGGTTTATATCACGCCGTGTAAAAAGCGGTTTTACCTTGTAAATACAGCGTTTTATACTTGTTAGTGTATATTTGTCTCTTGTTTTTTGTGTCCCCCTTGTTAGATAATGGGGCTTATACAGCTCGCCACAGGCTTGCGCAACTGCCGGAGTGGGGAGTGTCGCAAAATAACTGATTAGTCAGTTATGGAGCGAGGCTCCCTCGCTT
>CALCMD010000119.1 GCA_937965795.1 uncultured Lachnospiraceae bacterium
AATTATAGAGAAAACCAGAGTATTAGGAAATCCGCAAGAATATTTGGCGCTTACGATGTTATTAATAGATATCTGGAGCATCTTTATAATAGAAGGAATCTTAGTCATAACACAAAAACTGGTTACAATGTAACAATCAATACGTTAAAACAATATGCTCTTGGCTATATGGAAATCGGAAAAATCAAACCAGAACATTGTGAAGAATGGTTTTCCGATATGAAAAAGAAATATCGTGGGTCATCCATACAGACACAGATTAGTTTGATTAAAAGAGCGTTTGAATATGCCGTCGATTACGATTATATAGCAAAGAATCCTTTTAGGGGAATCACTACAGATAAAAGTGATAGTAAAGTTATGGAGGCTCTTCCGATTGAGGAGATGAATCGTTTCCTTGATTTTTGTTCAAAAGACGCACATAGTTCACATTGTTATGACATGATTTATATTTTGTTCTGGACAGGATTGCGAGTTTCAGAGTTGTGTGGATTAACGATTGACAATATTGATTTGGAACATCGGTTAATACGAGTGGAAAAGCAGTTACAGTGTGTCAATCGCCAGCATCTTATCCTGAAGCCAAAGACGTCAAATGGCATAAGATATATTCCAATGACGGATGGAGTCCACAAATGTTTCGAGTCGGTTCTTGCTAACAGGTATTTAAAGGGTGATATTGAACCAATATGCTATGATGAATATGGCAATTCGTATGAGGGTTTTGTGTTCCTTGCTACCCGAAGCAGAAAAACAATTGTTCGTAGCCATGTCGAAGAGTATTTGAGAAATTGCATTAAAAGGTACAATCTGGAGAACCCTTCATGTCCGATACGCAAATTCGAACCGCATGTATGCAGACATACTTTTGCAACGAATATGCAGGGACTACCTCTGAAAACTTTGCAGTCTATTCTAGGGCATGGTAACATCAACACAACTATGAATCATTACGTAGACGCCAAGTCGAACGAGCGGCAATTAGCTGAAATTAATGCTGTAGCAAATACAATCCTCTAATTCGTAAAATATTTTGCGTACGAATTATTTACGAATTAGATTGCAAAAAGATATGTAACAAGACATAACGAAATGTAACAAAACAGGTGTGATTTAGATGAGAAAAATAGCTGAAAATGCTGAAAAATGGCTGTTTTTAGGAGAATAAAGAAAATGATAGCGATAATTGACTATGATGCGGGAAATTTGAAAAGTGTGGAAAAAGCATTTATCCGTCTGGGAGAGAAGGTTGCGGTTTCCAGAGACAGAGAAATCATTTTACATGCGGATGGCATTGTTTTACCAGGCGTAGGTTCTTTTGGCGACGCGATGGGAAAGTTAAGGCAGTACGGATTGGATGCGGTGATTCAGGAAGCGGTGGAGAAAAGAATCCCTTTTCTGGGCATCTGTCTGGGGCTACAGCTTCTGTTTGAACGGAGTGACGAATCACCGGAGGTGGCAGGGCTTGGTATCCTGAAAGGAGAGATTTTACGGATTCCTGATTGTGAAGGATTAAAGATTCCGCATATAGGATGGAATTCTCTGGAATTGAGAAATGAGGGGAAACTTTTTAAAGGACTACCGGAGAGTCCGTATGTCTATTTTGTACATTCTTATTATCTGAAAGCGAAGGAGCCGGAGATTGTCAAGGCTTCTACTTATTACAGTACGGAAATCCACGCTTCTGTTGAAAAGGATCGGATATTTGCCTGCCAGTTTCATCCGGAAAAGAGCAGTGATGTGGGCTTGCAGATATTGAAGAATTTTACGGAAATCACGAAGGAGGCCAGATAGATGTTTACGAAAAGAATTATTCCATGTCTGGATGTGCATAATGGACGTGTGGTCAAAGGTGTGAATTTTGTGAATTTGAGGGATGCAGGAGACCCGGTAGAGATTGCGGCAGCCTATGACAGAGCAGGAGCGGATGAGGTCGTGTTTCTTGATATTACGGCGTCTTCAGACGCCAGAGCTACTGTAGTGGATATGGTGCGGAAGGTAGCAGAAAATGTATTTATTCCTTTTACGGTGGGCGGAGGTATTCGTACCGTGGAGGATTTTAAGGTATTATTGAGGGAGGGAGCGGATAAAATTTCCATAAATTCATCTGCTATTCATCGTCCGGAGCTGATCAGTGAGGCAGCGGACAAGTTCGGAAGCCAATGTGTGGTAGTCGCCATTGACGCCAGAAGGCGTGAGGATGGGACAGGATGGAATATTTATAAAAATGGCGGACGCATTGACGTGGGAATAGATGCCGTGGAATGGGCAATGAAAGTGGATCGCATGGGAGCAGGAGAGATTCTTTTGACCAGTATGGATTGTGATGGAACAAAAGCAGGATATGATCTTGAGCTGACACGGGTCATTGCAGAAAATGTATCGATTCCGGTCATTGCATCGGGAGGCGCCGGTACGAAGGCACATTTTTACGATGCACTGACGGAAGGAAAAGCGGATGCGGCGCTGGCTGCTTCCCTGTTCCACTATAAAGAACTGGAGATAAAGGAAGTGAAGGAATATCTGCGGGAACGGGGAGTCTCTGTTCGACTGTAGAAGAAGCATCTGAGAAATATGAATGAGAAAGAGAGGAAAAGAAACTATGCCGCCGATCAGTAATGACTGGCTGGAGCCATTAAAGCCGGAATTTGGAAAGCCCTATTATCGAAAATTGTATCAGAAAGTAAATGAAGAATACAGTACCAGGGTAATTTATCCGCCAGCAGATGATATTTTTAATGCCTTTGCCTTTACACCCCTAAAAGAAGTGAAGGTGGTAATACTGGGACAGGACCCGTACCACGGGGAGGGGCAGGCACACGGGCTTTGCTTTTCGGTAAAGCCGGAGGTGGAGATTCCTCCGTCGCTGGTAAATATCTATAAGGAACTGCATGATGATTGCGGCTGTTATATACCGAATCATGGATACCTGACAAAATGGGCCAAACAGGGCGTATTGCTTTTGAATACAGTATTGACTGTGCGCGCGCATCAGGCGAATTCTCATCGGGGAATTGGATGGGAGGAGTTTACAGATGCGGCAATCCGGATTTTAAACGAACAGAATCAGCCCATCGTATTTATTCTCTGGGGACGACCGGCGCAGATGAAGCGTTCCATGCTGACGAATCCGGAACATCTGATTCTGGAGGCGCCGCATCCCAGTCCTTTGTCTGCATACAGGGGATTTTTTGGAAGCCGGCCTTTCAGCCGGGCAAATAAATTCCTGAAAGAAAAGGGCGTAGAGCCGATTGACTGGCAGATTGAAAATATATGAATAGAAAGTGTGTTTCGTAAGTGTGGAAAATAGCGGACGAAACACACTTTTTTGGATTTTGTAAAGCTCACAAAACGTGTTTTGAATAGTTCCAGAGTAAGTTTGTAAAATTTTTGCACGAATGACTTTACGGATGAAACATCACATGTTATACTATATTAGTCACAAATCATAGATTTGTTGGCTTTAAGCTCTGAATGAAAAACAGTGGAAATTTTGTTTGTCATCTACCGGGATTCCTGCCGTATGGAACGGGGGAATCTTATGTCAGTAAAGAAGAAAATCTTAAGGGCAGCATTTGCTGTATTCTGCATGGTATCCATGCTATTTATTTTCAAAAATCAGTCTGTGAGAGGACATGCTGCTTCCAGTATGGAATTTGTTCTTTTGAATACCTATTCGAAGAATATGAAAATTGGAGATGAATGTTATCTTCTTGCAGTTACTTCAAATGGAAAAAAGCCTGTTTTTAAATCCAGTGATTCTAAGGTTGCGTCTGTAAATACTTATGGAAAGATCACTGCAAAAAAGGCAGGTACGGCGAAAATTACAGTCAGGATTAAAAATGGGGAGGCGAGCTGTACGATTCGTGTAGAAAAAACGAAGATTCAGTTAAGCCCCAAATGTATTTCGCTGGAAAATGGTTCTTGCGCCAGATTGAGCGTGGCGTCATCTACAGGACATCCCGTCACGTTTCAATCGAATAGAAGGAGTGTGGCGGTGGTAGACGAATATGGCAATATTACAGCCAAAAAGCCTGGTACGGCTGTCATTACCGCGACAGTGGATAAAATTACTGCCAAATGTAGCGTTACTGTGCGCAAGCCCAAAATCAGTCTTAATAAAACCGATGTTTTTCTGTATCGGAAAGAGAAGGTTCAGTTAGATGTCAAATCAACTTCAAAGAGTGTTCCGGTCTGGAAAAGCAGCAAAAAAAGCGTGGCTGTTGTGGATGATAAGGGAACTGTAACAGCAGTTAAAAATGGTACGGCTGTCATTACCGTAACGGTAGATGGCGTCAGCAAAAGTTGCGAAGTAACTGTAAAAAGGCCTACAGTCAAGTTTGAAAAAAGTGAGATTACCTTAAAAGCCGGGCAGAAAAAAACTGTCAAAGTGGACGTTTCGTCAGGAAATAAACCCGTTTTTTCAAGTTCCAATACCTGTGTGGTTTCTGTGGATGAAAATGGGGAAGTTACGGCGAATGATACAGGGAAAGCTTATATCTATGCCAGTGAGGATGGAGTTAAGAGCCGAATGCGTATTGTTGTAAAATAACTGTAACAGTGAAGCCGGAAGGCTGGACTGTTACAAATAACGTTAGGATAAAATCAGGGCAGGGATACCGGTAAATCAGAGCGTGTTTTGGAATAGCGCCAGAAAGAGCAGAGAGAGGATTGTGTTTTTTTTTCGCACATGTTAAAATAAGGAGGATTCGTAAAGTTGAAAATAAAAGAAAATCTTAATAGGGAACAACGGATTATGAAACCGCTGAAAGACCTGAATCTTCTGGATCGTTTTCTATTTGACGAAGTCATGGAAGATACGCGGACAGCGAAGGATATTTTGGAGATTATTCTGGGAAAAGAAATTTCTGAGCTGAGTCGTAATGAGACGGAGAAGGAATTCCGGAGGGCAGATGCGTATCGTTCGATTCGTATTGATGTTTTTGCAGTAGATTCCGAAGGAAATGTTTATGATGCGGAAATGCAGGTAAGGAATACTGGAAATCTTCCAAAGCGCAGCAGACTGTATGAAAGTCACATGAATGTAAGTTTGATGGAACAGGGCGAGGTAGATTTCAATGAATTGAATGATGTTTATGTAATCGTTATAGCGCCGTTTGATTTATGGGGATTCGGCAGATACCGTTATACGTTTCGGATGTCCTGCAAGGAAGAACCCTCCTTATGTTTGGAAGATGGCGCCTGCCGCATTTTTCTTAATACAAGAGGAACGAATTCTGACGGTGTGAGTCAGGAGCTGATAGATTTTCTGCATTATGTTGAAGATAGTTCTCTGTCAGAGGAGAAAGCAAAGACCAGTGAGAAAATCTCAAGGATTCATAATTGTGTTCAGAAGATTAAGAGAAGTGAAGAAATCGGGGTGAAATATATGCAGAGGTGGGAAGAACTGGTATATGCGAAAGAAGAAGGAAGGGAAGAAGGAAGGCAGGATCAGATCGAAATCATTCTTGAATTTTTAGAGGAGCGCGGAAAAGTACCGGAAGAGCTGGAGGAGAAAATATGGTCGCAGAAACAACCTGACATTTTGCGCAAATGGTTGAAGCTGTCGGCCAGAGTGAAGAGTGTAGAAGAGTTCGAGGAAAAGATGTAAAAGAGCAGAATTTTACAGGAACAGCCCCAGGTGGAGAGTGATTTCCATCTGGGGCTGTTCTACTTACTGGTTTTCTTCTGCTTTCAGGTTTTTCATGGCGGTGGAAAGCATGAGTTTAATACGGTTTAACTGATTGACCTCGCTTGCACCTGGATCGTAGTCAATGGCTACGATATTAGAAAGTGGATATTGATGCCGCAGTTCTTTGATGACTCCCTTTCCGACGACATGGTTTGGCAGACAGCCAAAGGGCTGCGTACATACGATGTTATTCGTGCCGGAGTGAATCAGCTCCAGCATTTCCCCGGTCAAAAACCAGCCTTCTCCAGTCTGATTGCCAAGAGATACGATGGATTTTGCGTATTCTGCCAGATTTTCGATGCGGGCGGGCGGTGTGAAATGCTTGCTGGCTTCAAATTCTTCGGCAGCGGTTTTGCGAAACATTTCCAGAGCTTTGATGCCCAGATTCGCATTTCTTGCACTGGATTTTTTCATGCCCAGTTCCTCTGCTTTAAAGTTACTGTTATAGAAGCAGTAAAGCAGGAAGTCTGCCAGGTCGGGAACAACAGCTTCAGCGCCTTCTGCTTCCAGCAGTTCCACCAGATAATTGTTGGCAGCCGGGAGAAATTTTACCAGGATTTCACCGACGATGCCGACTTTTGGTTTCTTTTCATCCGTAATCGGAAGCTGGTCAAATTCCCGGATAATATTCCGGCAGAGTTTCTTAAATTCGCCGTAGGACGGATGCTTGCCGGAAAGGAAAGCTTTGCAGGTTTCCAGCCATTTCTCATGCAGAGCGTTCGCGGAACCTTTTACCTGTTCGTAGGGGCGCATCCGGTAGACGCAGCGCATAAAGATGTCTCCAAATATCAAGCCGTAGATTCCACGCATCGCAAGTCCCGGAGAAATTTTAAATCCTGGGTTTTTCTCCAGACCGCTCAGATTGATGGAGATGACCGGGATGTGCGGGCAGCCTGCTTTTTCGAGGGCACGCCGGATAAATCCGATATAATTGCTGGCTCTGCATCCGCCGCCTGTCTGGGAAATCAGCACGGCGATTTTGTTCAAGTCATATTTGCCGGACTGAATGGCCTCCATAATCTGTCCTACCACGATCAGAGAAGGATAGCAGGCGTCATTATTGACATACTTCAGGCCGACGTCCACGGTCCTGCGGTTATCTGTTTTTCCGAGAACTTCCAGGTGATAACCGGAAGCGTTGAAGGCAGATTCGATCAGGTCAAAATGGATCGGGGTCATCTGCGGACAGAGAATCGTATAACCCTTACGCATTTCTTTTGTAAAGATCACCCGGTTGATGTTTGACGGAGCGATATTGCGGCGGACTTTTTTCTGGTCACGCACGCGAATTGCAGCAATCAGGGAGCGGATACGGATGCGGGCGGCGCCCAGATTGTTGACTTCATCAATTTTTAAGCAAGTGTAGATTTTGCCGGACTTTGTAAGGATGTCGCTGACAGCATCTGTGGTGACGGCGTCCAGTCCGCATCCAAAGGAGTTAAGCTGAATCAGATCCAGATTTTCCACAGTCTTTACATAATTTGCCGCAGCATAGAGACGGCTGTGGTACATCCATTGATCCATAACAATCAGCGGACGCTCCGGCGGATTCAGATTGGAGATCGCATCCTCGGTAAGTACGGCAAGCCCATAGGAATTGATAAGCTCCGGAATACCGTGGTTGATTTCAGAGTCAATGTGGTAAGGACGTCCTGCCAGAACGATGCCTCTGCGGTGATTGTCCTTCATCCACTTTAGGGTTTCTTGACCTTTGTCATATACTTCCTGCCGGCAGCGGGCCATCTCTTCCCAGCCCTCTTTTGCGGCTTCCCGGATTTCCCCGGCCGGAATCTCAGGAAAAGATTTTATCAACTGGTTTGCGGCGGTTTCCAGACTGGTCAGCGCCAGAAATGGATTACGGAAATCAATCTCTTTTGTCCGAAGCTCATCAACGTTATTTTTAATATTTTCCGCATAGGAGGTAACGATCGGACAGTTGTAGTGGTTATTGGAATCCGGAAATTCATTTCTTTCGTAAGGGATACACGGATAGAAGATGAATTTGATCCCCTGCCGGATCAGCCAGGTCACGTGCCCGTGGGCGAGCTTAGCAGGATAGCACTCCGATTCGCTGGGAATGGACTCGATACCCAGTTCATAAATCTTTCGGTTTGAAGGCGGAGAGAGTATGACACGGTAGCCAAGCCTGGTGAAAAATGTGTGCCAGAAGGGGTAGTTTTCGTACATGTTCAGAACACGGGGAATACCTACCACGCCTCTTTTCGCCTCGTCGATTTCCAGAGATTCCCTGCGAAAGAGCAGCTTGTTTTTAAAATCATAGAGATTTGGAATGTTCTCTTTGTTCTTTTCCTTTCCGATTCCACGTTCACAGCGGTTTCCGCTGATAAACTGACGCCCGCCGGTAAAGCGGTTGATCGTGAGACGGCACTGGTTGGTACAGCCCTTGCATTTTGCCATCGTGGTGGTAAATTCCAGACGGTTGATTTTATCGATGGAAAGCATCGTGGTTTCTATACCGTCGGAATAACGTTCTCTTGCAATGAGCGCCGCGCCGAAAGCGCCCATGATTCCGGCGATATCCGGACGGATGGCTTCGCAGCCGGCGATTTTTTCAAAACTCCGAAGTACGGCATCATTGTAAAAAGTACCGCCCTGCACGACAATATGACGTCCAAGCTCGGAAGCATCGGAAACTTTGATTACTTTATATAAAGCATTTTTGATGACAGAATAGGCAAGGCCGGCGGAAATATCAGAAACCTCCGCACCTTCTTTCTGCGCCTGCTTTACCTTTGAATTCATGAATACGGTACAGCGGGTTCCCAGATCAATCGGATGCTTTGCAAACAGCGCGGCTTTGGCAAAATCCTGTACGCTGTAATTCAGGGATTTTGCGAAGGTTTCGATAAAAGAACCGCAGCCGGAGGAGCAGGCTTCGTTTAACTGTACGCTGTCAACAGTCTGATTTTTGATCTTGATACATTTCATATCCTGTCCGCCGATGTCCAGAATACAGTCTACTTCCGGGTCAAAGAAAGCGGCGGCATAATAGTGGGAAACCGTTTCCACTTCTCCCTCGTCAAGCATCAACGCTGCTTTGACCAGCGCTTCACCATATCCGGTCGAACAGGAATAGACGATCTTTGCCGTGGAGGGAAGATGTTCATAGATTTCCTGAATGGCCCGGATCGTGGTTTTCAAAGGGCTTCCGTTATTGTTGTCATAGAAAGAATAAAGGAGCGCGCCGTCCTCACCCACCAGAGCAGCCTTGGTGGTGGTGGAGCCTGCGTCGATTCCCAGAAAGCAGTTTCCTTCATAGGTTTCCAGATCTCCGGTGATTACGTTATATTGCTCCTGACGTCTGGTAAATGCGTCATAATCTTCCCTGGAAGAGAAAAGCGGCTCCATGCGTGCTACTTCAAATTCCATATGAATGGCAGAGGAGAGCTTCGCGATCATATCGGTAAGCGAAACGGTACATGTCTCCTGATGGTTCAGTGCAGAACCAATCGCAGCAAAAAGATGAGAATTTTCCGGAGTAATCGCATGTTCTCCATCCAGTTTCAGGGTGCGGATAAAAGCCGCTTTAAGCTCTGACAAAAAATGCAGAGGGCCGCCTAAGAATGCCACATGTCCCCTTATGGGTTTGCCGCAGGCAAGCCCGCTGATGGTCTGGTTTACGACAGCCTGAAAAATAGAAGCGGAAAGGTCTTCTTTTGTCGCGCCTTCATTGATGAGAGGCTGGATGTCTGATTTGGCAAACACGCCGCAGCGCGCCGCTATATCATATAAGGATTTGTAATTTTTCGCATATTCGTTTAGTCCGGCGGCGTCCGTCTGGAGCAGAGAAGCCATCTGGTCGATGAAAGAACCCGTACCCCCGGCGCAGATGCCATTCATCCGCTGTTCTACGGATCCATTCTCAAAATAAATAATTTTCGCATCCTCGCCTCCAAGCTCGATAGCGACGTCTGTCTGGGGCGCTGCGGTTTGCAGGGCCGTAGACACAGCGATGACCTCCTGAACGAAAGGAACCTGCAAATGCTTTGCCAGGGTCAGTCCGCCGGAGCCGGTAATGACAGGGGATAAGGTAAGCTCCCCCAGTTCTTGGTAAGCCTTTTGTAAGAGGGAGGCTAAGGTTTCCTGAATGTTTGCATAATGACGTTCATAGTCAGAAAACAAAAGCTTCTGTTCCGGGTTTAATATCGCGATTTTTACGGTAGTGGAACCAATATCAATTCCGAGAGTATGTAAACTTGTATTTTCCATAAGTATTTACAGTGCTTCCTGTGTCCTCCTTACTATTTATATGAAATAAGATCGAATTGTTGTCTGCTTTTCGAGATACCTGCCTATTATACGACAAAAAATGAAAAATATCAAATGGCAGGAAAGGGAAACTCTTGCCAAAATTTTAATTTCCCCTTATACTGATTGCAGAAAAAAATCTATAAAATTGCAGACAGCATGAGGGAAAAGAATGTATAAATTATTAAAAAAAGACGGAAGAGCAAAAAGAGGAGAACTTCATACCGTACACGGGGTGATACAGACTCCTGTTTTTATGAATGTGGGAACGGCCGCAGCGATCAAGGGAGCCGTTTCAACGGCAGATTTGCAGGAGATCGGCACACAGGTGGAATTGTCAAACACGTATCACCTGCATGTAAGGCCGGGCGACCAGGTCATCAAAAAGCTGGGCGGACTGCACAAATTCATGGTATGGGATAAGCCGATTCTGACAGATTCCGGCGGATTCCAGGTGTTTTCACTGGCGGGACTCAGGAAGATTAAAGAAGAGGGCGTTTATTTTCATTCCCATGTGGACGGAAGAAAGATTTTCATGGGGCCTGAGGAGAGCATGAGGATTCAGTCAAATCTCGGCTCTACGATAGCGATGGCTTTTGATGAGTGCCCGTCCAGCGTGGCGGAGCGGAGTTACGTACAGGCGTCCGTGGAACGGACAGTCAGATGGCTGGCGAGATGCAAGGCGGAAATGGAATGGCTGAACCTTCAGCCGGATACCATAAATCCGCATCAGCTCCTTTTTGGAATTAATCAGGGAGGTGTTTATGATGATATCCGGATTGAACATGCGAAAACGATAACAGCATTAAACCTGGACGGTTACGCAGTGGGCGGACTTGCGGTTGGCGAGTCTCATGAAGAAATGTATCATATTCTGGATGTGACGGTACCCCATCTTCCGGTGGATAAGCCGACTTACCTGATGGGAGTAGGGACGCCGGCAAACATTCTGGAGGCGGTAGACAGAGGGGTGGACTTCTTTGACTGTGTCTATCCAAGCCGAAACGGACGCCACGGTCATGTGTACACCAATCACGGAAAGCTGAATCTTTTCAATGCCAGATACGAGCTGGATTCCCGTCCGATCGAAGAGGGATGCCAGTGTCCGGCCTGCCGTCAGTACAGCAGGGCTTACATCCGTCATCTGCTGAAGGCAAAGGAAATGCTGGGAATGCGTCTGTGCGTTCTTCACAATCTGTATTTTTATAATCATTTAATGGAAGAGATACGGAATGCCATTGACGCGGGAGAATATCAGAGCTTTAAGAAGGCAAAGCTGGAAGAAATGCTTGGAGAATAAAAAATGAGGAAACTTCTGAAAAGTGCTTGAAGTAGCGGAATAAATTGTGTACAATAGATAAGATTGGTAAAAGATACGAAATAAAATGTGGAACACAGGAGGAAAGCAAATGAATTTATTAACACAGACGGCAGGCGCCGGTTCAGGACTTCTTATGATTGTTTTCTATGTGGTTATTATAGGTGCCATTATGTATTTTATGGCAATCAGGCCGCAGAAGAAAGAGCAGAAGAGAATTAACTCCATGCTGGCAGAGATGGCGATCGGTGATACCGTTGTGACGACCAGCGGGTTCTATGGCGTTATCATTGATATTACCGATGAGGATGTGATCGTAGAATTTGGAAGCAATAAGAACTGCCGCATTCCCATGAGAAAATCAGCGATTGCAGAAGTAGAAAAACCAGACGCAGAATAAGAATGAAAAATGCCGGGATGACTCCCGGTATTTTTTGCATTTTACGAACTCTATTTTACAGTTGAAATCTGTTGAAAAATGCTTTATTATATTATATTAAAGCGGCAAAGAGCATTTTGCACTCTTTTGCCATTTCCATTTGAATACGGAGGAATTTGTATATGAATTATAAGATTGCAGTGATCCCAGGAGATGGAATCGGACCTGAGATTGTAAGGGAAGCCGTTAAGGTACTGGATGCGGCAGGACAGAAATATGGCTTTGCATTAAATTATACAGAGGTGCTTATGGGCGGTGCGTCCATCGATGTACATGGCGTGCCATTGACAGATGAGGCCATTGTTACGGCAAAGGAAAGCGATGCGGTTCTGATGGGTTCCATCGGCGGCGACGCGGCAACTTCTCCGTGGTATAAACTGGAGCCGTCGAAAAGGCCGGAAGCCGGACTTCTGAAAATTCGCAAAGAGCTGAATCTTTTTGCAAATCTGAGGCCGGCTTATCTGTACAGCGAACTGAAAGAGGCGTGTCCGCTGCGTGATGACATCATTGGGGACGGATTTGACATGATGATTATGCGCGAGCTGACAGGCGGACTTTATTTTGGGGCACGCAGTACCGTCGAAGAAAACGGGGTAAGGAAAGCGACGGATACGCTGACCTATGATGAAAATGAAATCCGCAGGATTGCAAAGCGGGGATTTGATATTGCCAGAAAGAGAAGAAAGAAAGTAACAAGCGTCGATAAAGCAAATGTTCTGGATTCCTCAAGGCTCTGGAGGGCTGTCGTGGAGGAAGTGGCAAAGGAGTATCCGGACGTCACGCTCGAACATATGCTGGTGGATAACTGCGCGATGCAGCTTGTACGTGACCCGAAGCAGTTTGACGTCATTCTTACGGAGAACATGTTCGGGGATATTCTTTCGGATGAGGCAAGCATGGTGACAGGCTCCATCGGAATGCTGTCCTCAGCCAGCTTAAATGAGACGAAATTCGGACTGTATGAGCCAAGCCACGGTTCCGCACCGGATATTGCGGGAAAAAATCTGGCGAATCCGATCGCCACGATTCTGTCCGCAGCCATGATGCTGAGGTTTTCATTGGATCTTGATGAGGCGGCGTTGGCGATTGAGAAAGCGGTAAAGCAGGTATTGAAAGAAGGATACCGCACAGGGGATATTTATTCGGAAGGCTGTACGAAGGTCGGCACGGTGCAGATGGGAGATCTGATTGCGGAACGTGTCCGAGAGATGTGAGACGGAGTTGTTTTTGAGTAGAAGCAATGATTAAACAGAGGAGGCAAAATAGATGAGAAGCGATAACGTAAAAAAAGGAGTTCAGCAGGCGCCGCATCGTTCCCTGTTCAATGCGCTGGGAATGACGAAGGAAGAAATGGAACGCCCGCTGGTAGGTATCGTAAGTTCTTATAATGAAATCGTACCAGGTCACATGAACCTGGATAAAATCGTAAATGCAGTAAAACAGGGAGTTGCTATGGCAGGCGGCACTCCGGTCGTATTTCCGGCGATCGCCGTATGCGATGGGATTGCAATGGGACATATCGGAATGAAATATTCTCTGGTGACAAGAGATCTGATTGCGGATTCTACAGAGGCGATGGCGATGGCGCACCAGTTTGACGCTCTGGTGATGGTTCCAAACTGTGACAAGAACGTGCCGGGGCTTTTGATGGCGGCGGCGCGTATCAATGTACCGACGGTATTTGTCAGCGGAGGCCCGATGATGGCAGGCCATGTACATGGCAGAAAAACGAGCCTCTCTTCTATGTTTGAGGCGGTAGGTTCTCACAGTGCGGGGACGATCAGCGATGAGGAACTGGAAGAATTCGAGTGTAAGACATGTCCGACCTGCGGCTCCTGTTCCGGTATGTACACGGCGAACAGCATGAACTGTCTGACCGAGGTGCTGGGCATGGGCTTGCAGGGCAACGGAACGATCCCGGCCGTATATTCCGAGCGTATCCGCCTGGCAAAACATGCAGGTATGCAGGTAATGGAAATGTACCGGAGAAATATCCGGCCGAGAGATATTATGACGGAAAAGGCTGTCTTAAATGCGCTGACCGTCGATATGGCGCTGGGATGTTCAACGAACAGTATGCTGCATCTGCCGGCGATCGCGCATGAGATCGGGATGGATTTTGATATTACGTTTGCAAATGAGATCAGCGCGAAAACGCCGAACCTCTGTCACCTGGCTCCGGCTGGTCCGACTTATATGGAGGATCTGAATGAAGCGGGCGGCGTCTATGCCGTTATGAATGAGCTGAATAAGAAGGGGCTTCTTTATACAGAATGTATGACAGTCACAGGAAAGACAGTCGGGGAGAACATCGAAGGCTGTGTAAATAAAAACCCGGAGGTCATCCGTCCGGTTGAAAATCCGTACAGCGAGACAGGGGGCTTAGCTGTGCTGACCGGAAATCTGGCTCCGGACGGAGGCGTGGTAAAACGTTCTGCCGTCGTGCCGGAAATGATGGTACACGAAGGCCCGGCAAGAGTCTTTGAATGTGAGGAGGACGCCTGTGAAGCCATCCTTTCCGGAAAAATCGTGGCAGGTGACGTCGTAGTGATCCGTTACGAGGGGCCGAAAGGCGGTCCGGGAATGCGGGAGATGCTGAATCCTACTTCTGAGATCGCGGGTATGGGGCTTGGCTCCAGCGTGGCGCTGATCACGGACGGACGTTTCAGCGGCGCTTCCAGAGGGGCTTCCATCGGACACGTTTCACCGGAAGCGGCGGTAGGCGGTCCGATCGCCCTGGTAGAAGAGGGAGATATTATTAAAATCAATATTCCGGAAAACAAACTGGAAATCGTGGTTTCCGATGAGGAGATGGCAAAAAGAAGAGCAAAATGGCAGCCGAGAGAGCCGAAAGTGACGACCGGCTATCTGGCACGCTATGCGGCGATGGTGACATCAGGAAACAGAGGCGCGATCTTAGAGATCCCCGGAAAATAAATGGGAGGGAAGTAAATGAAATTAACAGGTTCAGAAATTGTGATTGAATGTTTAAAAGAGCAGGGTGTAGATACTGTTTTCGGATATCCGGGAGGAACGATCCTGAACGTGTACGACGCTTTGTACAAACACCAGGATGATATTTTCCATGTTCTGACCTCCCATGAGCAGGGAGCAGCCCATGCGGCGGACGGATATGCCCGCGCGACCGGAAAAGTGGGCGTGTGTATGGCAACGTCAGGGCCGGGCGCTACCAATCTCGTTACGGGAATCGCTACGGCTTACATGGATTCCGTGCCGCTGGTTGCGATTACGGCAAACGTGGCTGTGCCTTTGCTTGGCCGGGACAGCTTTCAGGAGATTGACATTGCGGGAGTCACCATGCCGATTACAAAGCATAATTATATCGTAAAGGATGTAAATAAACTTGCGGATACCATTCGTATGGCATTCCACATTGCGCAGACCGGCAGACCTGGCCCGGTACTGATTGATATTACAAAGGATGTAACGGCAAATACGGCAGAATATACGTCGCAGAAACCGTATGAGACAGAGAGAAGTACGGAGTATATCAAAGAGAAAGACCTGGATGACGCCATTGCGCTGATGAATGAAGCGAAAAAGCCTTTTATTTTCGTGGGCGGCGGCGCCGTTATTTCCGGGGCGTCAGAGGAACTGATGGAATTTGCACAGAAGCTGCATGCGCCGGTGGCCGACAGCCTGATGGGGAAAGGCGCTTTTGACGGCAGACATGAGCTGTATACCGGAATGCTGGGAATGCATGGAACAAAGGCTTCCAATCTGGGCGTTACGCACTGTGACCTTCTGATTACGATCGGTGCGAGGTTCAGCGACCGTGTAGTTGGAAATGCCAGAACCTTTGCGAAGAATGCCAGAATTATTCAGATTGACGTGGACCCGGCTGAAATCAATAAAAATATCGTGGTGGACTGTAGCGTGATCGGAGACGTGAAGGAAGTGCTGAAACGCATGAACAGCAGGATCGAGGATCACAACCATGACGAGTGGCTGAAATATGTGCATGGTTTATCGGAAAAATATCCGTTAAAGTATCAGGAAGAGGGACTGACCGGCCCGTATGTCATCGAAGAAATCTATAAGGTGACGAAGGGAGACGCCATCATTACGACCGAGGTAGGACAGCACCAGATGTGGGCGGCGCAGTTTTATAAGTATAAGGAGCCGCGTACGCTGATTACATCAGGCGGACTTGGAACGATGGGGTATGGCCTCGGCGCAAGTCTTGGCGCAAAGCTTGGCCGTCCGGATAAAACCGTCATCAATATTGCCGGAGACGGATGCTTCCGTATGAATATGAATGAGATCGCCACGGCAGCCCGTTATCATATACCGGTTATCCAGGTGGTAATCAACAATCATGTGCTTGGAATGGTACGTCAGTGGCAGACGCTTTTTTATGGAAAGCGTTATTCCAATACGATCCTTAACGATGCGGTGGACTTTGTGAAGCTGGCGGAAGCGATGGGCGCGGAGGGAATTCGCGTCACAAAGAAAGAAGAGGTCGCTCCGGCGATTGAGAAAGCGATAAGTCTTGGAAAACCAGTAGTCATTGACTGTATGATCGATTGTGACGATAAGGTATTTCCGATGGTTCCGGCAGGCGCTTCCATTGAGGATGCGTTTGATCAGGAAGATTTAGAAAAAAGGTAACGATTCTGAACAGTTACGAAAAAAGAGAGAATTAAAATAGCCTGTTGACTATTTTTTAACAAAGGAATAAGATAGTGAGAGGCAATTACATAATTAATTAGTTGATGAGGAGGAAACAAAAGTGCGTAGAGTGTACAATTTTTCAGCGGGGCCGGCGGTATTGCCGGAAGAAGTACTGAGAGAAGCAGCAGAGGAAATGATGGATTATAAGGGTTCTGGTATGTCCGTAATGGAAATGAGTCACCGCTCTCAGGTTTTCGACGATATTATCAAGGAAGCAGAGCAGGATTTGAGGGATCTGATGAATATTCCGGACAATTATGAGGTATTATTTCTTCAGGGAGGCGCTTCACAGCAGTTTGCCATGATTCCTATGAACCTGATGAAAAATAAGGTGGCAGATTATATTGTAACCGGACAGTGGGCGAAAAAGGCTTATCAGGAAGCACAGAAATACGGAAAGGCGAATAAGATCGCTTCTTCTGAGGATCAGACGTTTTCCTATATACCGGACTGCTCCGATCTTCCGATCAGTGAAGATGCGGATTACGTATATATTTGTGAGAATAATACGATTTACGGCACGAAATTTAAGACGCTGCCGAATACGAAGGGAAAGACATTGGTGGCAGATGTATCTTCCTGCTTCCTGTCAGAACCGGTGGATGTGACGAAATATGGTCTTATTTATGGCGGTGTACAGAAGAATATCGGACCGGCAGGAATGGTAATCGCTATTATCCGGAAAGACCTGATTACAGAAGATGTGCTTCCGGGTACGCCGACCATGCTTACTTATAAAACACATGCCGATGCACGCTCTCTGTATAACACGCCAAACTGCTACTGCATCTATATGTGCGGAAAAGTCTTTAAATGGCTGAAAAAGATGGGCGGTCTTCAGGCAATGAAAGAGTACAATGAGAAAAAAGCGGCGATTCTTTATGATTTCCTGGATCAGAGCAAGATGTTTAAAGGAACGGTAGTCAAAGAAGACCGTTCGCTGATGAACGTGCCTTTCGTGACCGGAGATAAGGAACTGGATGCTAAATTCGTAAAAGAGGCGAAGGCGGCAGGATTTGAAAACCTGAAAGGGCATCGTACCGTAGGCGGAATGAGAGCCAGCATTTATAATGCTATGCCAATCGAAGGCGTGGAGAAGCTGGTAGAGTTTATGAGAAAATTCGAAGAGGAGAACCAGTAAAATGTTCAAGTATACATGTTTAAATCCGATCGCCCAGGTTGGTCTTGGGCTGTTTGGCGATAATTATGAAAAAGTAGATACGCTGGAAGAGGCAAAAGCCGTCCTGGTAAGAAGTGCGGCTATGCACGATTTGGAGCTTCCGGAAAACCTGGAGGCGATTGCAAGAGCAGGCGCAGGAGTCAATAATATTCCGCTGGAGAAATGTGCGGAGAAGGGGATTGTGGTCTTTAACACGCCGGGAGCTAATGCAAACGGCGTAAAGGAACTGGTAATCGCCGGTATGTTTCTCGCGTCCCGCGATATTATCGGCGGTGTGAACTGGGTGCAGGCAGAGCGTCAGAATGAAGAGATTGCAAAGCTTACGGAAAAACAGAAAAAGAACTTTGCCGGGCATGAGATTCAGGGAAAGAAGCTGGGAGTGATCGGCCTGGGGGCGATTGGCGTGCTTGTGGCAAACGCTGCGGTAAACCTGGGAATGGAGGTTTATGGTTACGATCCATATATTTCGGTTGACGGCGCATGGAAGCTTTCCAGAAGCGTCAAACATATCAATGATGTAAATGAGATTTACAAAGAGTGTGATTTTATCACGATTCATGTTCCGCTTCTTGATTCTACCAGAAAAATGATCAATCAGGACGCGATCGACAAGATGAAAGATAACGCGGTAATTTTGAACCTGGCGCGCGACCTTCTGGTGGATGAAGATGCGGTTGTCAGGGCGTTAAAAGAGGGGAAAATCCGAAAATATGTCACAGATTTCCCAAATCCGACGACAGCAGGAGAGAAAGATTGTATTGTCATTCCTCATCTGGGCGCTTCGACAGAGGAATCGGAAGATAATTGTGCAATCATGGCAGTACAGGAGCTGAAGGATTATCTGGAAAACGGAAATATTAAAAATTCTGTAAATTATCCAAAATGTGATCTGGGTGAGCGCACCGGCGCCTGCCGTGTGGCGATCAATCACAGGAATGTCAAGAATATGATCAGCCAGTTCACTTCTATTTTTGGAGAGGGAGATATTAATATTTCCAACATGGTGAATAAGAGCAGGGGAGATTACGCATATTCACTTTTGGATTTTGAACATTCGGTTCCGGCAGAGATGATTGAAAAGATCCGGAGCATAGAAGGCGTTCTCAGAGTTCGCGTGATGGAATAGAAAGGAACCAGGGGTTGTTGCAAATGCAAATATTGTTTTGCAACAGCCCTTTTTCACGGACAAAAAATACAGTAGATAAGGAGAAGTGACATGGCGAAGATTAAGGCATTTTCCAGTATTCGTCCGAAGGAAGGACTGGAGGCAAGGATTGCGGCGCTTCCATATGACGTTTATAACAGAGCGGAGGCGAAGGCTGAGGCACAGAAGGAACCTTTGAGCTTTTTAAATATCGACCGTGCGGAAACCGGATTGGATGACAGTGTCAGCGCTTATGACCCGCAGGTGTATCAAAGAGCGCATGATCTGCTTTGGGATATGGTAGCGCGGGGAGAGTTTATTCAGGAGGAGAAACCCTGTCTCTATCTTTATGAACAAAGGATGGACGGGCGTTCCCAAACAGGGCTGGTGGCCTGTGCGTCGGTCGATGACTATCTGAATTCTGTGATTAAGAAACATGAAAATACCAGAGCGGACAAAGAGCAGGACCGTATTTCTCATGTGGATATCTGCAATGCCCAGACAGGGCCGATTTTTCTGGCATATAGAAACCGTGCGGAGATTCAGGAAATTTTCAAAGAGGTGAAAAAGCAGACGCCGCTGTTTTCCTTTGTTTCCGAAGAAGGCGTGGGACATCGCGGGTGGAAAATTGAGGAGGATGAAAAGATTGAAGAAATTGTCCGTATTTTTGGAGAAATTGACAGCATTTACATAGCAGACGGACATCACCGGGCGGCGTCCGCAGTGGCAGTCGGGAAAAAGCGCAGAGAGGAGCATCCGGATTATACGGGAGACGAAGAGTTTAATTACTTTCTGTCCGTGCTGTTTCCGGGAGAAGAGCTCTCGATTATGGACTATAACCGGGTCGTGCAGGACTTAAACGGAATGACCCAGGAAGCTTTTCTGGAGGCTCTAAAAGAGAAATTTGAGATTGAGAAGCAGGAGAAAGCATATCGGCCGGAAAGAAAGGGAAAGATAGGGATGTATCTGGGAAACCAGTGGTACATACTTACGGTAAGGCCGGAATTTGAAAACGACGATCCGGTCGAAGGACTGGATGTTTCCATTCTGCAAAGAGAAGTCCTGGCGCCCCTGCTGGCAATTGCAGACCCGAAAAGGGATAAGCGCATCGACTTTATCGGTGGCATCCGCGGACTTTCCGAACTGGAGCGCCGGGTACACACAGACTGTCAGGTGGCATTCGCTATGTATCCGACTTCCATTGATGAGCTGTACCGGGTAGCTGACCAGGGGCTGCTGATGCCGCCGAAATCTACATGGTTTGAGCCGAAACTGAGGAGTGGATTGTTTATTCATGCGCTGTAAGAGGTTGCGGATACAGACGTATTTATGTTAAAATAGTAACTATTCAGAACAGGTCGAAGCACTTGCTGCTGAGACCGTGAAAACATGATTCAAGAGTGCAAAAATCCCATCGTCGAAGACGATTTTCATGGATTTTTGCATCGTAACTGTGAAGGTACTGAACAGTTACTTAAAATAAAAAGAAATGTGTAGTGGGAGGGTATGCAATGGAGGAAAAATTATATCATCTGATGGATTGGGCTGCAATCGAGGCGATTGTGTATTCGGAGGAGGACAACCCTCATGGCCTTTTAGGACCCCATATGACAGACGAGGGCGTTCTGGTCCAGGCGTTTTTGCCGACGGCGGTCAGGGTTTCTGTGAAGGTGGAAGGAAAGAAAAAAGAGTACCCGATGACAATGGAAGATGAAGCAGGATTTTTTGCGGCGCTTCTTCCGGGAAAAACCATTCCGTCCTATGAATTGAAAGTGGAATACGATAATGGGACAGAAGAAGTATTAAAAGATCCTTATGCGTTTTCACCGCAGATTACGGAGAGTGAAACGAAGAAGTTCAATGCGGGTATTTGTTACGATATTTATGAAAAGCTGGGGGCGCACCCGATGAGAATCGACGGCGTGGACGGCGTATATTTTGCTGTGTGGGCGCCGAATGCCGTACGTGTCAGTGTGGTCTGCGATTCTGTTTTGTGGGATGGAAGAAGACTGCCCATGAGACGTCTCTGGGATTCCGGTATCTTTGAACTGTTTGTGCCGGGACTGGCGGAAGGGACCGTGTACAAGTATGAGGTCAAGGCAAAAGGCGGGCTGACCTTTTTGAAAGCAGACCCTTATGCGAACGCAGCCCAGCTTCGTCCGGATAACGCTTCTGTGGTAGCGGATCTGACAAAGTTCAAATGGACGGACGGCGAATACAGAAAAAAGAGAAAGACCATGCAGAACAAGAAAGCGCCGATGTCTGTTTATGAGATTCATCTTGGCTCCTGGAGAAAGCCGGAAGAGGAAGACAGGGAGTTTTATAATTACAGAGAAATTGCCCCGATGCTGGCAGATTATGTAAAGGAAATGGGGTATACGCATGTAGAGCTGATGCCGGTCATGGAACATCCTTTTGACGGTTCCTGGGGGTATCAGGTAACAGGGTATTATGCGCCTACCGCACGTTGCGGTTCACCGGAGGATTTCATGTATTTTATGAATTACATGCATGAACAGGGAATCGGCGTCATCATGGACTGGGTTCCGGCGCATTTCCCGCGCGATACATTTGGACTCTGTACCTTTGACGGCACCTGCCTTTATGAGCATCTGGACCCAAGACAGGGCTGGCATCCGGACTGGGGAACGCTGATCTATAACTACGGGCGTCCGGAGGTGAAAAACTTCCTGATTGCAAACGCCCTGTTCTGGGCGGAAAAATATCATGCGGACGGTATTCGTATGGATGCGGTGGCGTCCATGCTCTATCTGGATTATGGAAAGAAGGATGGGGAATGGGTGGCCAATATGTATGGAGGCAATGAAAACCTGGAGGCAATTGAGTTTTTGAAGCACCTCAATTCCATTTTTAAGAAAAAGTATCCGGATGTGCTGCTGATTGCGGAGGAGTCTACCGCATGGCCGAAGATTACCGGAAGCGTGGAAGAAGACGGTCTGGGCTTCGATTATAAATGGAATATGGGATGGATGAACGATTTCATTGACTATATGTCAAAAGACCCTCTGTTCCGGGGAGGCGCTCACGGAGAATTGACTTTCAGTATGGTTTATGCTTACAGTGAGGATTTTATTCTGACGCTTTCTCATGATGAGGTGGTACATGGAAAGGCGTCCATGATTGGAAAGATGCCGGGAGACAGGAAACAGCAGTTTGCGAATCTGCGCGCCGCATATGGTTATATGATGTGCCATCCGGGAAAGAAGCTTCTTTTTATGGGCCAGGATTTCGCACAGTATGACGAGTGGTCTGAGGCACGCTCTCTGGAATGGGAACTGCTTCAATATGACGAGCATAAACAGATGCAGGATTATATGAAAGCGTTGAACAGGTTTTACAGAGAGCATCCGGCGCTTTACCAGTTAGACTGTGATCCGGATGGTTTCACCTGGATTAATTCTATTTCCGGAAATGAAAATATGCTGGTCTTTACCAGAAATACCAAAAAGAAAGAGGAGATGCTGCTGGTCGTATGCAACTTCTCGCCGCTGGTTTACGAGAATCATAAGATTGGGGTACCGTACCCGGGAAAATACAAAGAAATCTTTAACAGCGACCGGGCGGAGTTTGGCGGAAGCGGCATGGTGAACCCGCGTCTGAAACAGTCCAGGAAGGAAGAGTGCGATGACAGGCCGGATTCCATTACGGTAAAGGTTCCTCCGATGGGGATTTCTATTTTCTCATATACAAAATCCGTGCCGAAGGCAAAGGATAACCGTACGGCAAAAAAGGAAACGAAAAAGGCAACTGCAAAAAAGAAAAATCTGAAGGCAGAGCTGGAAGAGAAGTATGTGGAAGCACGGAAGAAGAGGTAAGATATGCAGGAAACAGAGCTTGGGGAACAGGTAGCGAAAGTCGTGCAGGAGAAGGCGGAAGAAGCAAATCAGATGATGACGTACATCAATGGGAAAATTCCGGCGTTTCTGGATTTTGGATTAAAGCTTTTGATTGCAGGCATCCTCTTTTTTATCGGTTCCAGAGTGATTTCTTTCCTTTTAAAACTTCTGAAGCGTTCTTTTGTGCGTGCGCAGATGGAAGAAGGTTCCCTGCATTTTATAAATTCTCTGGTGAAAGCCCTGCTGTATGTGATCCTCGTGGCGGGGCTCGCCACTTACCTCGGCGTAAAAGAGGCTTCGATTGCCGCCCTTTTAGGGTCTATGGGGGTAGGAATTGTACTTGCGTTAAAAGAGTCCTTGTCAAATCTTGCCGGAGGATTTATACTCTTGATTATGAAACCGTTTCAGGTGGGAGATTATATTAAAGAAGATGGTCATGGCAACGAGGGAACGGTAGAGAAGATCGACCTTTTTTACACCTACCTGCTGACGCCGGACAACCGTACGGTCAGCGTCCCGAACGGAATTTTATCAAACACCAGCCTGACCAACATTTCCAGGCAGGAGATGCGGCAGATTCGGGAGATTGTCGGGATTTCCTATCAGGCGGATATCAGGGAGGCGAAAGAAACGATCGAAAAGGTACTGCGTATGGAAAAAAGAATCCTGACGACGCAGGACGTGGAGGTCTTTGTGGAGACACTGGGCGAGAGTTCGGTAGATATAGGATGGAGAGTCTGGGTCAGAACAGAGGATTACTTTCCGGTCAGACGCCAGCTTACCGAAGAGATCAAATACGCATTTGATGAAGCGGGCATTGAAATACCCTATCGGCAGCTTGAAGTGGCTGTACGGCAGGCAGAGAAGGAGTAGACAGTGATATGGAGCCACATAAGCATGTGAGAGAAGACGGCAGCGTGTATGAGCATACACATACGCATGCGCATGACAATGAGACGGTTCCCCATTCGCATGGAGGACATACGCATACGCACGAGAATACGAAGGCTGTGCTGAACCGGCTGTCGCGCGCGATCGGCCATCTGGAGTCGATACGGAAGATGGTGGAGAACGGAAGGGATTGCAGTGAGGTGCTGATTCAGCTTTCCGCAGTGAAAGCGGCGATCAATAACACCGGAAAGGTCATACTGCATGACCATATCCAGCATTGTCTGGTAGAGGCGGTAGAAACAGGGGACAATGAGGCAATCGAGGAACTGAACAAGGCGATCGACCGATTTATTAAGTAAGAGGATTAGGTAAAATGGGAAAAAAACGAGTGGATAAAAAAAGCGCGGCATATAAGAAATACAGGAGAAGGAAAGTGCTTTTTATCGTGGAGATGGTGCTGCTTTTCCTGGTGTGCGGAGTTGCTTATGTCTACATACAGCTTGATTCAAAACTGAACCTGATGGAAACGGAGAAGCTGGATGAGAAAAAAGTTGTCGTGAACAAGACGGCGGAGACGAACCCTACTTTGAAGGGATATATGAATATTGCACTTTTCGGCGTGGACGAGAAAAAGGAAAACACAGATACGATTATCATTGCGAGTATCAACAATGATACTAAGGTGGTGAACCTGGTATCTATTTACAGGGATACGCTGCTGAATATCGGGGAGGACAGATACGGGAAGGCGAATTCTTCTTATCCGAACGGCGGTATGGAATGGGCGCTGAGTATGCTGAATACGAATCTGGATATGGATATTTCCAAATATGTGATGGTGGATTTCAGTGCGCTTACAGATATTATTGACGAGCTGGGCGGGATTGAAATTACTGTTACGGACGAAGAGGCTGAGCATTTGAGCAACTACTGTGTCAGCGTGGCAAAGGTTGCGGAGAAAGACTATGAGAGGCTGCCTGGGGGCGGGACGTATCTCATGGACGGCGTACAGGCTACCGCTTACTGCCGGATTCGTTATGGAGGCGGGAATGATTATAAGCGTACTCTGCGGCAGCGTGAAGTGATTGCGAAGATCGTGGATAAGGCGAAAAGTGCAGACATCGGAACGCTGAACAAGCTGATGGATGAAGTATTTCCGAAGATTAGCACAAATATCTCTAAGAGCGAGATTCTTTCTATGGGTATGAGTATGCTTTCTTACAAAATCGGTGAGACGACGGGATTTCCATTCTGGCACAGAACTTCAGAGGACGGATCGTATAATGAAGTGCCTGTGACATTGGAAAAGAATGTAGACCAGCTTCATATTTTCCTGTTTGGTGATGAAGATTATGAGCCGTCAGAAGATGTAGTCGAGAGGAGCAATTATATCATTGAACGAACAGGATTTTCAGAGGATACGGCGGTCAGTGATGAAAACTATCAGAGCAGCGGAGATGAGCTGACGACAGAAAAAGAAAATGAGTCGGAAAGCGATTCGCAGGAACAGTGAGGAGTAAGCGAGGTGGGCAATTTTAAATGAATGTTTTGTTTTTTTTGACGCCAAAGAGTGAAGTCGCATATTTATATGAGGATTTTTCACTGAGGCAGGCATTGGAAAAGATGGAGAATCACAGATATACGGCGATACCGATTATCAATCGCGCCGGAAATTATGTGGGAACGATTACCGAGGGAGATTTTCTGTGGAGCATAAAGAATACGGGATTGCCAGATATACATAAGGCGGAGGATATTCCGTTAAAGTCAATTCCGAGACACTGGTATAACGATCCGGTCAATGTAAACTGCGATATGGAAGATCTGATTCTTACTTCCATGAATCAGAATTTCGTACCGGTGATTGATGATAAACAGATTTTTATCGGTATTATCACGAGGAAAGAGATTATCCAGTATTGCTATAATCGGTACAAGGAATGCTGTGGAGATGCAAGAGAACAAAATATTGACAAAAAAAATAATAGTTGATACAATAGGAACATTAAGTCAGAGAAAGCGGGTTTTTCTATGAAAAGACGAGTATTATCTATGTTAGTTGACAATACATCCGGTGTTTTGAGTCGTGTAGCGGGACTTTTCAGCCGCAGAGGGTACAATATTGACAGTCTGACTGTTGGAGAAACGGCGGATCCGAGATATTCCAGGATGACAGTTGTGGTTCAGGGGGATGAGCTGATTCTTGACCAGATCACAAAGCAGGTCGCAAAACTGATTGACGTCGTGGACATCAAGACACTGAAGGACGGGGAGAGCGTAAATCGCGAGCTGATTCTCGTGAAGGTTCGTGCAGAAGCGGAGAACCGTCAGGATATCGCAGCCCTTGTGGGAATGTTCCGTGCGAACATTGTTGACGTAGGAGTGGATTCCCTTACGATTGAAATTACGGGAAGCCAGTCAAAAATCGAGGCATTTATTAATCTTCTGAAGGATTATGAAATTCTGGAACTGGCTCGTACCGGAATTACCGGACTGTCAAGGGGCGCCGATGACGTCAGGTATCTGTAGAAGATTACATAGGGTAGCTAGAGGCTTACAGAACCTTTAACACATAAATTAAGAAGTTTGGAGGAAATGAAAATGGCAGCAAAAATTTACTATCAGGAGGACTGTAATCTTTCTTTATTAGAGGGAAAGACGATTGCGATTATTGGATACGGCAGCCAGGGTCATGCACATGCGCTGAATCTGAAAGAATCCGGATGCAATGTTATCATCGGTCTTTATGAGGGCAGCAAATCCTGGAAGAAAGCAGAAGAGCAGGGATTTAAAGTTTATACAGCGGCAGAGGCGGCAAAACTGGCTGATATTATCATGATTCTGATCAATGATGAGAAGCAGGCAGCGATGTATAAGAAAGACATTGAGCCGAACCTTGAGGCAGGAAATATGCTGATGTTTGCGCATGGTTTTGCGATTCACTTCGGACAGATCGTACCTCCGAAGGACGTGGATGTAACGATGATCGCTCCGAAGGGTCCAGGCCATACGGTAAGAAGCGAGTATCAGGCAGGAAAAGGCGTGCCGTGTCTCGTGGCGGTACAGCAGGATGCGACTGGAAAGGCTCTGGACAAGGCGCTGGCTTATGCGTTGGGAATCGGCGGAGCGAGAGCCGGCGTGCTGGAGACGACTTTCCGTACAGAGACAGAGACAGACCTTTTTGGCGAGCAGGCAGTACTTTGCGGCGGTGTATGCGCGCTGATGCAGGCAGGTTTTGAGACTCTGGTAGAGGCTGGTTATGATCCGAGAAACGCATATTTTGAGTGTATTCATGAGATGAAGCTGATCGTAGACCTGATTTACCAGTCCGGTTTTGCAGGAATGAGATATTCCATCTCCAATACAGCAGAGTATGGCGACTACATCACAGGTCCGAAGATTATCACAGAGGATACAAAGAAAGCCATGAAGAAGATTCTTTCCGATATTCAGGATGGTACTTTTGCAAAAGATTTCCTTCTGGATATGTCACCGGCAGGCGGACAGGCTCATTTCAGAGCTATGAGAAAGCTTGCAGCGGAACATCCGGCCGAGGTTGTAGGTGCGGAAGTACGTAAGCTGTATAGCTGGAGCGATGAAGATAAACTTATTAACAATTAAGTGTTATTATGAGCTGGCAGCAGCCGTCACAGGAATGTGACGGCTGTTTTCGAAAAGGAAAAGAGGATGCTGGGCGCCTGGATGCTAAATTTTTAGGAGTATTTTATTAAAAAATTGACCTTGTGGATGCGGGATGCAGGATGTATAATAGACTTACAATTACAAAAATGAAGTGGAGAATATAGAATGGCAACAATAAAAGATTTGACAAAGCGCACCGGATTTTCAGCGGCCACGATTTCTCGTGTTTTGAGCAATGATCCGACAATGAAGGTGACGGACAGTACGCGGGCGATGATTTTAGAGGCTGCTGGTGAATTGAATTATTCCCGGTCAAAGCCCAGGTATACAAGGAGAGATCATCCGCTTCATGTGGCGATTGCCGAGATGATGTCACAGAGGGAGAAGCTCGCGGATCCATATTATATGTATTTGAAGAATTATGTCGTACAAGCATGTGCGGAACAGGGATGTATCGTTTCTTATCTGCCGGAAAAAGAAGGAAAATATCAGGCGCTGGAAAATGATTCCCTGGATGGGATTCTGGCGATTGGGATATTTTCTGAAAGCCAGATTACCCAGATGGCGGAGATCAGTAAATCGATCGTGTTCGTGGATTCTTCGCCGGATGAGCAGCAGTTTGATTCGGTAGTGCTGAATTTTAAACTTGGTATCGAACAGGCTTTGGAATATCTGATGCGCAGGGGGCATCACCGCATTGGTTTTCTGGGTCCGACCTATAAACTGGATCATAAAAAGCGCCCGGCCCTGGAGGTGCGGCGGCAGTATTTTAAGGAGATTATGACGAAAGTTGGACGTTATGATGAACGCTGGATGATCGACACCATGCTGACGCTTGAAGAGACGAGAGAGCAGGTGGAGAAGTGGATGAAATCCGATGAGCAGAGGCCGACGGCTTTTCTGGCTTATAATGAGAGCACTGCGATTACGGCGGTCAGTGTTTTCCGGGAGGCTGGTATCCGGGTGCCGGAGGATATTTCCATCATCAGCTTTAATGACACGCCGCTGTCTATTTTGATCGAACCGCCGCTGACCAGTATTAACGCACATCTGGAGATGATGGGAAAAGAGGCGGTAAGGCTTTTAAAAGAGCGCATGGAAGATACGCAGAGAATTCCTTATAAAGTGGTTTTACCGTTGACGTTGACGGAACGGTGCAGCGTTTCGGATTACGAAAGCATTTAACAAACATTGCATAAAAGTTTCATACATAGTATCCTTCTTAAGATGAGTATTTTCTGAGTTTTTCAATCTGAAAAGATGAAAGACAGAATTTGGAAAATACTTGTCTTTTTTTATGGGTTTGTAGAGAGCGCTCTTTGATGAGAGAACCTTTGAAAAAAGAAAAAGTGTAAAAAATTGGGGTACTTTTACTAAAAATTTATCTAGTTTAAATAGAAAAAAAGCGTTATTATAGTGATAAATAGCATGAACAGCGAAAAAAAACCTGCTTATATAGGCAATGTGCCCAAAAGAGCAGGCAAAAGAAAAGGGGAAAAGAAGTATGAAGTGTAAAAAAGTGATATCGTTTATGTTAGCATTTTCCATGCTTGCAGGAAATGCGGCGTATGCGGCGCCGATGCGCGTACAGGCGGCGGAAGCGAACACCAGTGAGGAATACCGGACGCCCTGGAGAGAGGGAGCAGGCATTCCTGAAATGACTTCAAAAGTCAGCAGCAATGTGAATGACAGTAAGTTTACCCACAAAGAATGGACGGGGACCGAGTATGAGGATGTAAATGGTTCCTGGGTAAAAGGCGCGGAGATTTATGGAATCAACCGGGAAGAGGCAAGCGCATTTGCAACGACCAGTGTTGTTTATGACACGGTGGAGAAAGCCATTACAGGGGCCAGGGATTATAAAAAGGATGCTTCGAAATATGTACAGTTTCTGACAGGTCAGGATCAGTCTGTAACGGACTGGTCGCTGGTAGTTCTCCGGAATCAGGAATTGGCGCAGGGTGAGAAGTATCAGGATTTTTACCGGACAGATTATACTCCGAATGCAGCAGATGAATGGAAATCAGGATTGACACTTCCGTGCAGTTGGACAGGACAGGGGTTTGATTTTTCGATTTATACGAATACGCAGATGCCGTGGCAGAGCGCCTACGATCCGGATACAAAGAACCGCTGTCCGGAAGCGCCGGTAAATTATAATCCGGTGGGCTTATACCGCAAGAGTTTTGACGTGAATGATGATTTGAAGAGTGCGGATGGAAGAATTTATATTTCCTTCCAGGGTGTAGAATCCGCTTACTATGTCTATGTGAATGGAAAAGAAGTGGGTTACAGCGAGGATAGCTACAGTCCGCACAGCTTTGATATTACCGATTATCTGACAGAGAATGGGAAGGATAACCTGCTGGCGGTGAAGGTACATAAATTCTGTGATGGAACCTGGATGGAGGATCAGGATATGTTCTATGACGGCGGTATTTTCCGCGACGTATATCTGTATGCGGCGCCGCTGGTACACATCCAGGATTATACGGTCGTCACAGACCTGGATGAGAATTATCAGAACGCATCCTTAAAACTGAGCGTGGACGTAGCCAATGCGTCCTCCAGCGCAGCGAACGGGTATAAAGTAGACGCCCGCCTGTATGACGAAGATGGACGGATGTTTGTAAATGGCGTCACGCTGGATATGGGGGAAATTCCGGCAGCAGAGGGAAATACAGACGGAAAGAGTACCCAGACAGCAGAAAAGCTGGTTCTTTCTCCAAAGCTCTGGTCGGCAGAGACGCCGAACCTTTATACCCTGGTACTTTCTCTTTATGACTCCGTTTCCGGCGCATATATGGGAAGCGTTTCCCAGCAGCTTGGTTTCCGGGAAATTGAGTTTACCAGTACGCAGGTTGACAGGTATGAGTGGGGAAACAAAACCACACAGGATTCAGAATATATTCCGATTAAGATTAACGGAAAGAATCTTCTTCTGAAAGGAACGAACCGTCACGACAGCGATCCGGTGTATGGAAAATATGTTCCGGAAGAAACACAGGAAGAGGATGTAAAGATTATGAAGCAGTATAATCTGAATGCCATCCGTACTTCCCATTACAGCAATGATGAATATTTGTATTATTTGTGTGACAAATATGGATTGTATATGATGGGTGAGACAAATCTGGAATCCCATGCGCTGATGAACAACGGCGATGAACAGAAAAAATTCAAAAGCCTGGCGATGGACAGAACTGTGACTGCTTTTGAAAGATTGAAAAACCGCACGGCAATTGTTATGTGGTCTACGGGAAATGAAAATCATTATAGCAGCCGTGCAGATTACGCGGATTATATGTTCTATGATCTGATCTGGTATTTTAAGAATAACGATGCGACGAGACCTGTACATAGTGAGAGTTCCAATGACCAGAACGGCACAGATATGGGAAGTAACATGTATCCGAACCTGGGGACGGTAGAATCCTGGACACGGCGTAATATGCCCTATGTCATGTGCGAATATGACCATGCGATGGGAAATGCAGTAGGAAATCTGAAAGAATACTGGGATCTCGTTCGAAGCTCCGACAATATGCTGGGCGGCTTCATATGGGACTGGGTTGATCAGTCCAGACTGCTCGATCTTCCGAAGGTTTATAGTTTGACAGAAGCGGCAGAAGGCGTGGAAGGTTCTGCGAATATTAGAGAAATCCGTGAAACAGCAGATACCGGAGCCGTTTCAGGTAAGAGCGTAAAGGGCTATGTATTGTTTGACAGTCCTGCATACAATGAGAAACTTTCAGGAAGCGGAAAAACATTCACTGTAGAAGTCATTTGTAAGCCGGCTTCGAAAAAGGGAAATCAGATTCTGATGGCAAAAGGAGATAAACAGTTTGCCTTAAAGACAAATGCAGACGGCGATGAACTTGAATTTTTCGCATATGAAGAAAGCGCAGGCAATCAGTGGAATGCAATTTCTACATCCCTGCCAGATAACTGGGTGAATAACTGGCATCAGGTGGCGGCAGTATACAATCAGGGAGCGATTGAACTTTACTGCGACGGGACGAAGATTGCTTCCGGTACAGGAAACAGCAATATTTCATCCAGCAGTGTAAAACTGGGAATTGGCTACAGCGCAGATAAGGGCACGAATTTTGACGGTGAGATTTCTCTGGGACGTATTTATACAAAAGCGCTGACAGGAGAAGAACTGACGGCACAGAGGAGTGTAAATCCTGGAATCAAAGCAGATGCAGAGGATGTGCTGCTGTGGGCGGATTTTGAGAACCTGACGGCTTCTGTGGACGGGGCATATGACTATTTTTCAGAAGATTTCGCACATCAGAATCTTTATAAAAAAGAAGCGGAAGGAAAATATTACTGCTACGGTGGTGATAGCGGGGAATCCCCGAATGATAATTCTTTCTGTGTCAATGGTCTGGTATCTCCGGACAGAGATGTACAGCCGGAGCTGTATGAAGTGAAATATCAGTATCAGAGCGTATGGTTTACGGCAGATGAAAGCGAAGTGGCAGAGGGAAAGATTCATGTTTATAATGAAAACAATTTCCTAAACCTGAATGAGTTCGACGTGACCTGGTCGCTGCTGGAGGATGGAAAGGTGATCGGCAGCGGAACCGTGGAAGATACAAACATAGCTGGAAGAGAAAACGGAACGATTACGGTTCCTTATGCGGCTGCCATGCCAGAGAACAGAAAAGAAGGAGCAGAATATTATCTGAATCTCTCTGTTTCCTTAAAAGAAAATACGCTGTGGGCAGAAGCGGGACATGAGGTGGCGTACGAGCAGTTCAAAGTTCCGGGAGGCGTAAGAAAAGTCGCAAAGACGGTAAATACAAATGTGACGGTGGATGACAGCAAATCAGAAGCGCTTATCGTATCCGGTGAGGATTTCAGCTTTAAGATCGACCGTGCGACAGGAGCCATTCGGGATTATACATGGAAAAATGAAGTTCTTATGACAGAAGGCCCGGTGCCGAACTACTGGAGAGCACAGACCAATAATGATGTGAACGAAGGCGGATATGACAGAGGATGGATGGATGTCAGGGTTACAGGAGCATCCAAAATCGAGAAACGGAAAAATGAGAAAGGACAGACGGAAATTGCAGTCACTCTTAATTCGAACAATGAAAATCTGCGTCAGCAGATGATCTATACGGTAGATGGAAGCGGCGCAGTTACGGTGAAAGCGAGCGTGGATGCAAGCCAGAATACAGGACTGACAGGATTTATCCGTATCGGTACGGTGATGAAACTTCCGGCAGGTTATGAAAATGTAACCTGGTATGGAAACGGCCCGGTAGAGGCTATGTGGGACAGAGAGGATTTTGCAAGAGCCGGAATCTATAATACAACTGTCTCCGAGATGTTCTATCCGTATCTGGATACCCAGGATACCGGAACGATGACGGGAGTCAAATGTTTCACTGTGACAGGACAGGGGAAGAAGGGAGCTATGGCGATCGCTTCCGTGGACGGCGTGGAAGCCTCCGCACTGCACTTTGATGTGATGGATTTGCAGCAGGCACAGCATCCTTACGAGCTGACAAAACTGGATGAGACGATTCTTACCGTGAATTACCGTTCGATCGGAACAGGAAATGCGAGCTGCGGCCCCTGGACACTGAATAACTATCTGCTGCCGGATGACAGAGCTTATACCTATGAATATACGATGGTTCCGTACACAACGGCAGAGACGAATGTAATGGATGCGACCCGTCCTTACCGGGCAGAAAGCATTCCGGATATGTCTGATCTGATTGAGCAGATTGATGGAATTACCGCAGATTCTTTAAGCGGGGAGGATGTACAGAAATTCCAGGCTATGGCAGACGCATATGAGGTTCTTTCTGATGAGGAAAAGGCACAGGTGACCGAAGGACGTTATGAAAAGGTCCAGGAAGCCCTGGCGCTGGCAAAGAAGCTTCAGGGAACAAAGAATGTGGAAGATACGGAAAGAGGATTTTCAATAGCTTCTTCCAAAAAAGCGAAGATCGTACAAAAGGGCGAAATGACAGCGTATGAGGGATATGCAAATGTAGCAGGAGACGGAGCAAATGAGAAATTTAATGCGACGATCGGCGGAACGAATTCCTTTACGATTGAAGCAGTCGTAAATCCGAATGGTTTTGGCTCAGGGAACAGTGAATACAATATGATCGCATCGAAGGGGGATAACTCTACAGCCTTCCGCTTTAACTCCAAATGTCTGGATTTCTTTATTAAAAATGCGGATTCCGGCGAGTGGCAGACAGTGGCGGTTTCTTTGACAGATGCGCAGATGAACCAGAAGCTTCATGTGGCAGCCATTTATAATGGAGAAGAAAAAACAATTTCTCTTTATCTGGAAGGAAAAGAAGCGCTGACCGTTACAAGTGACGTCGGACCAGTGGCAGCATCCGGCTATCCGCTGGGAATCGGGTATTGTCCGGAAGTTACAAGCCGTACCTCAAAGACGAGCCTTTACAATATCCGGGTATACAATAAGGCATTGACAAAAGAAGAGCTGGATGAGAGAAGCATACCGTCGACGGATGAAAGCGTGGCGCTGTGGCTTGACTTTGACCGGGTAAATCCGGCGGCAGAATTAGAAGGACTCCGCTCTTACACGCCGCCGCTCAGTCTGAAACTGGGAGAAAGCGCACAGGTTCTGGCAGGAAAGGTTCCGTTCTACGCAGCGGGGGACGAGGCTGTCGAATACAGATCGAGTGACAGCAAGATTGCAGTCGTGGATGAGACAACCGGAATGGTAACTGCAAGAGGAGCTGGCGAAGTTATCGTAACGGCAGTATGTGGTGACAAGAGTCTGGATATTCCGGTTACGGTGGAAAAAGACAAGATAAAAGAGATCACAGGCATTACCGTACAGGACAGCGCTGTGACCATGAAAGTGGAAGATACGTATACGATCGTGGCAACGGTGACGCCGGAAGATGCGACAGGAAGCGTGATCTATACTTCTTCGAACCCGGAGATCGCATCTGTGGATGCAGACGGCGTGGTAACGGCGGTCTCGGTGGGAGAAGCAGATATTACAGCAGCAAGTGAGGCAGACGCGGCGATTGCGGCTACTATCCATATTACAGTAACAGAAAAAACGATGTCTGTTCCTGGGGATAACAAAGCTCTGACAGCTTTGCTTGACGGGGCAAAGAAAGCAGACCTGTCGGGTTATACCGAGGAGAGTATAGCGCTGTTCCGTAAAGCTCTGGCAGATGCGGAGGAGGTTCTGAAAAACCAGAATGCAACGCAGGCGCAGATCGACGCGGCATTCAAAGCTTTGCAGGAAGCACAGGCGGGACTGAAAAAAGCGGATATTACCGTGAAAGTTCCGGCAGCAGGAACGACTTTCACCGCAGGTATTTTACAGTACAAGGTTACAAAGTCTGACGCAAAGAATGGCACGGTAACGGTAAGTAAGCTTCTGAAAAAGAAGAGTAAAGTTACCATTCCGCAGACGGTGAAGAAGGATGGCTATACGTTCAAGGTAACGGCAATCAATAAGAGGGTATTCCAGAAAAATAAGGCCCTGAAAACGGTAGTCATCGGAAAGAATATCAAGAGCATCGGCGCAAAGAGCTTCTATGGATGCGCGAAGCTGAAAGCAATTCGGTTTATGGGAACAAAAGCTCCGAAGATCGGAAGCAGGGCGTTTACCGGAATCAAGAAAAACTGTAAGATCACGGTTCCGAAGAAAATGTCAAATAAGAACCTGAAAAAACTGAAAAGGGCAATGAAGAGCGCTGGAAAAAAGGTTATTTATAAAAAGAAATAACCGGATAGAGCTTATGACAGAAAAATACCGCAGTGAGGAGATTCACTGCGGTATTGCGTAAAAAAAGAATTTGCATGGAATTCTATGGTAATGGAGGAAAGAATATGAGGAAAATATTACAAAGGGCAATCTCTTTTGGAATAGCAGGAATGATGGCGTGGTCGGCAGTCCCTGCGGCTGTGCTTACCAGTACGGCGGCTGATGTTTCTCTTTCTGACAGTGAGTCGGAAATCAACCAGTATATGGACTGCTTTTTGCCAATGCCGATGATCGGAGAGCTGTCAGAGGACTGCTGGGGCGCGGCGGCCGTGGGCGCCCGTGATCAGAGCAACGGCCTGGAAGATCAGGATATGTCCGATTACTGCTACTGGGACGGGGGCATTATCAAGGATGAGGAGACAGGGAAATATTATATGTTTGCCAGCCGCTGGGCACAGAACGGCGGGCACTGGGGAAGCGAACAGGACGGGTATCTTGGATGGCGCGGCTCACAGGCCATCCGTGCGGTCAGCGACAATTTGTATGGTCCTTATGTAGATGAAGGTCCCATCTGGCCGGACTATTATGATGGGGCGGGACACAATGTCTTTGCGTTTAAACTGAGTGAAAAAGATCCTGTCTATGGACAGTATAAATACGCCATTTCTGTGAGCGACGTGGGCAGAAATGGAGATGCGGTAAATGGTACGTTCCATCTGTCAGACAGCCTGACGGGAGAATGGACGCATATCGGGAAAATGAATGTGGACACCAATGAGTTCGGACTTTCGAATATCAGCATTATGGTAAGGCCGGACGGCCGTTATGAAGCGACCAACCGGAACGGAGATCTTGCAATCGCGGATTCGATTGAAGGTCCCTGGGAAGTGGTAGAAAGAAAACTGTGGTGGAAGGTTCCGGGAATGTCCCATGAAAATGTCGAGGATCCGGTGATCTGGTATTCGGATGGCCTGTATCATTGTATCGCGAATAAATGGGATACCCGTTATGCGTATTATCTGACCTCTGATGATGGAATCCATAACTGGACGCTGCATCCGGGTTCGGCCTATACGCCGGGTCAGGAATTTCTCAGTTATACAGACGGTACGATGAACAACTGGAGAAAACTGGAACGTCCCAACGTATATATTGAGGATGGAACGTTGAAGGCTATGACTTTTGCAGTCATAGATGTGGAGAAAGAAGAAGATTACGGAAATGACAGGCATGGCAGTAAGGTGCTCGTAGTCCCGTTTGCAGGGGATAAGCTTGGAGAATTTGCGTCGCGGAAAGACGCGCTGGAACGCAGGGAAGGGATTCTTCCGGCGCAGGATGCGAATATCCAATCCTGGAAGGACGAGGCGGATAAAAATTATGGCGGAGAAGCCTTTCTTCAGTTGCAGGGTAATACAGAGCAGGGACTCTTTGGAGAAGGAAACAGACCTTACGACAGCTACGATTGTAAAATCGGATATTTGCAGTATGATCTTTCAGCGTTTGACTTACAGGAAAACGGAGAGGATATTGACAGCGCCTATTTATCGCTGGTTTACATGAAAAGAGCAGCCGGAAATGCGTCCCAGGACAGGATACGGGTAAGCCTGGCAGAGTCAGACTGGACGGAGGGAAGCGGCCGGGAGGATACGAACGGCAACCGCACGGATGACGGAACCCTTACCTGGTGGAACCAGCCTTCGCTTTCCTATGATGCAGAAAATATGGAAAATACCACGGCGATTTCCGGTGAGTTTTCTCTGGCAAATGAGCAGAGAGAGGTCACGGTAGATGTCACGCATCTGTTAAAGCAATTTAAGCAGGGGGAATCGGAAGGAAATATTCTGTCCTTTGCACTCGCGGATACGGCAGGAAACCGAATTCAAATCGGAAGCAAAGAAGTGGGAGAGAAGTATGCCGCAAAGCTGTCGGTTTATAAGAAAGAGCAGAAAGAGATAGCACAGGCAGAAAGCGTTGCGGTTGAAACGACGGTAGGAAAAATCCCCCAGATGCCGACAGGGGTTGCCGTTACTTTTACAGATGGAACAAAGGGAACGGCAAAAGTGAAATGGGATACGATCCCGGACGATGAGATAGCTTCGATAGGGGAAGTGAAAGTAACCGGAAAGCTTCTGGGGTATGACGCCACGACAGAGGCTGTGGTGAATGTTCGATATGCAGAGGTAGAGAGTCTTTTGTGGGACGAGAATTTCTTTTTCTATGTGGATCGCGGGGAGATACCGGAGCTTCCGGAAACTGTGGAAGCGCAGTTAGAGGATGGAAATACGCGTACATTTCCGATCGAATGGCCGGAATTGACAGAAGAGATGTTTCAGGATGCGGAAGTAAAAGAGATCGTGGGGACGCTCACAGGATCAGAAGGGCTCCGTGTAAAAGCAAAAGTAATCGTTGATTTTAACGATGCGATGAAGGCTCCGGGGGCCGCCGGAAAAGTCGGAACCTACCGTATGAGCGAGGACTTTGCTTATGTGCCGGATATTGACGCTAAGAAGAAGTTCAATGAGATCGAGAATATCCGCCAGAAGAGTTCTATGATTTACCAGTGGTCGGAACATTTGCTGGTGGAAAACTGTACAGGCCACAATTATGGATTTCAGTATGGGGCGTATCCGGAGCCGAATAATGCAAATCCGGAATATCTGGTGATACGCGCGCCTTATATGACAGGCTTTACCATCAGAGGAACGGCGCACAACCAGGATATCGCAAATAAAAACTTCAGGTTTGAAATATCCTCCGACGGGCTGGAATGGACGGCGTTTACCGATTATGAAAAAACAGAAGATACCTCGGTAGAAGGATGGCCGAGCAGGCTGTATACGGCAGAGGGGCTTCCGGAGGAGACACACTATCTGAAGATTGCATTTCCGACGGATGAAACATGGGGCTTTAACCTGAACGGAATACAGATTACAGGAGGAAAAGAGGCAGGAACGGCCGCAGACGTCATGGAAAAGATTGCGGCGATCGGCGAGGTGACGCTGGAGAGCGAAGGTGCGATCGCTGAGGCGAGAAATGCTTATGATGCTCTGACGGATGAGCAGAAAGCGCTCGTGACAAATTATGGAGCGCTGGAAAAGGCAGAGAAGGATTATGCAGAGCTGAAAGAGGCGGAGGAAGCACAGCAGGCAAATCAGAAAGCCGCAGCGGATGTGATGGAAAAGATCGCAGCGATCGGCGAGGTGACGCTGGAGAGCAAAGATGCTATAGAGGAAGCAAGAAATGCCTACGATGCTTTGACGGATACCCAGAAAAAGCTGGTGACGAATTTTACCCTGCTGGAAGCGGCGGAGGCAGCGTATGAGAAGCTGGAGACGCCGGATACAGAGACACCGGACACAGAGACGCCGGGTACGGAGAAACCGGATGATCCGGTGCAGCCGAAGAAAGAGCTGAAAAAGGGCGGCGTATACAAAGCCGGGAAATTGTACTATAAAGTGCTCTCGACAGCAAAACGGGAGGTTACGGTATTAAAGCCTGTGAAAAAGACGGAGAAAGCCATCACGATTCCAGGAAGCGTGAAGCTGGAGGGCGTCTCCTGCACTGTGACACAGATTGCGAAGGGTGCGTTTCAGAAAAATAAAAAGCTCACAAAGGTCACCATCGGAAAGAATGTACAGGTCATCGGGAAGAATGCCTTTAACGGCGCGAAAAAGCTGAAAAAGATCATCATCAAATCAAAGAAGCTGAAAAAGGCATATGCGTCCAGTATTAAAGGCATTTCAAAGAAAGCAGTGCTTGATGTGCCGAACCGCAAAGTGAAAGCTTACCGCAGGCTGTTCGGCGTCAAAACAAAAAGCCAAATAAAAGTAAAATAAAGGAAAGGCAATCCGGCATCGGAAGACTTCAGAAATGAAGGAATCCGGCGCCGGAAAAAGTAGTTTAAAGAGAAAATAACGAAGAGGAGGATTTTATGAACTGGGAAAAAGTAAGAACAGCAGTTTTATCCGGGATGCTTGCGGTGAGTCTGGCCGCAGCCGGACCTTCGGAACTGCTGATGATGGGAAACGGGGGAACTGTCGTACATGCGGAAGAAAGCAGGGAGGAATCTATGATCGATCAGAGCCTGATGACTGCATCGGCGGACAGCTATGAGTCAGGCAATGAGCCCTATCAGGCATTGGACGGGGAGAACGGCACCTGGTGGCATACTTCCTGGAGCAACCGGAAGGATTTGCCCCAGTCGATCACACTGACTTTACAGGAACCTGTGGACGGGATTTGTCAGCTTCAGTACATGCCGCGCACGGATAAGGACTGGAACGGAACGATTCTGGAATATAAAATCAGCGTGAGCACAGACGGAGAGACGTTTACGGATACAGCCGCGGGAACCTGGGAGGCTACCAAAGATAAGAAAACGGCAACGTTTGATTCTGTAAACCAGGTAAAAGCAGTAAAGCTTACGGGAATTACGTCAAAGGGAAACAGAGAATCCGATGATTCCATGTATGTATCTGCGGCTGAAATCCGGCTGGTATGCAGGGATTCGTTTGTAAAAAACAAAGAACCTCTGGAAGAGCTGATGGAAAAGGGAAAGCGGCTTACCGCAGACAGCCAGGAGGGAAAGCAGGCCATTTTAAAACAGCTTCTGGAGGAGACGCAGGAGGCGCTTGCGAATCCTCTGACCGTTCAGGAGCGTCTGGATAAGTTGGTTTCTGAACTGAAAACTGTGGTAGAGCCGAGAACATCCTTCACGGGATATGCAGGTGAAAGGTTGTTTGACACAAATGGCGAGCGCATCCAGGCGCACGGCGGGCAGATCAGCAAATGGGGGGATACCTGGTACTGGTACGGAGAGGATAAGACCGATGGATGGTACCCTCGCGGCGTACATCTGTACACATCCAAAGACCTCTATAACTGGGAGGATCAGGGCGTTGTTTTAAAGACCATGAAAAACATAGAGGAGATCGATACCGACCCGTATTTCCATGCGCTGTATGGAAATCTCAGTACGGAAGAACGGCAAGAAGTGTTCCGGCATATCGACTACAATAGCTCTGTGGTGGAGCGTCCGAAGGTGCTTTACAATCAAACGACAGGGAAATATGTCCTGTGGTTCCATGCGGACGGCCCGGATGGGGAAAGCAGTGAAAGCTATGCAAAAGCGATGGCGGGCGTGGCGATTGCAGACAGGCCGGAGGGGCCTTTCCGATTTCTGAAAGCAAAAAGGCTTGACTGCTCACAGGATTATTCCGGATCAAACAGGGGAATGGCAAGGGATATGAATCTGTTCCAGGATGATGACGGAACCGCCTATATTATCTATGCCAGTGAGGAAAATGCCACGCTCTATATATCCAGGCTGAATGCAGCGTATACAGATCTGGATGTACAGGAAGGAGCGGTGGAAGGCCGGGACTTTACAAGAAATATGGTGAACAGCTCCAGGGAAGCTCCGGCGATGTTCAAATATCAGGGAAAATATTACCTGATGACTTCCGGCTGCACGGGTTGGGACCCGAATGCGGCAATTTATTATACTGCGGATTCTCCGCTCGGACCGTGGACGGCGAAAGGGAATCCCTGTGTGGGAGAGGAAAAAGATACCACGTTCCGGACACAGAGTACCTGTATTTTTCCGGTGGATGCGAAAAATGGAAAGTTTCTTTACATGGGAGACCGATGGAACAGGAATGACCTGGCGGATTCCCGGTATGTCTGGCTTCCGGTGGAACTCGGATACAGCGGTGAGATGAAGATTTCGGCGTCGTCTGACTGGGCAGTTGAAGATTTGAAAGAGGCGGCTTTTGTCAGTCTGTATCAGAAAGATACGGTGTACTTTGTAGACTGCAATAAGGAGACCAGCGGGTTTTTTGACGGCTTCGCGGAAAGAAAGATTGAACTTCTGAATCAGACGGGCGACCAGAAGTATGACGGCGTCTGGGGGCTGACGGGAGAACCGGGGGACTATAACGGGGACATCCTGTTTGGAAGCGGCTACTGGGCAAAGGCAAATGAATCCATCGTTTACCGCTTTACACTTCCGGCAGGACGCTATCAGGCAGCGGCGGGCTTCCGGGAGTGGTGGTCGGAAAACCGTCAGGCAATGCTAAATGTAAAGCTGGTGGAAAATCCGGATACAGAGCAGGAAGAGCTGCGTTCTCTGGCGGAAGAAGTTCCCATGAATACGACAAAGGACGATCAGAATAGCATTTTTCAGACGGCATTTACGCTGGAAAACTCCGGCATGGTGGAAATCAGCGTGGATAAAGCAGGGGGCGGCGACCCATTGCTGGCATGGATGGGAATTGTTAAAGAGGCAGGGAGTGAGGAGGAGCCAGATGAAGCGGTTGAGGCAGTCATCGAAAAGATTCAGGCAATCGGGACGGTGACGCTGGAGAGCAAAGCCGCCATAGACGAGGCAAGGAATGCCTATGACGCCCTGACAGACGCGCAGAAAGAGCTGGTGAAAAATCTCAATGTACTGGAAAGAGCAGAAGAGGAGTACGGCAATCTGAAGAAAGCAGAGGAAGAGCAGCAGGCGGATGAGAAAGCGGCGGCGGCAGTCATCGAAAAGATTGAGGCAATCGGAACGGTCACGCCGGAGAGCAAAGACATTATTGACGAGGCAAGAAATGCCTATGAAGCTCTGACGGATACTCAGAAAAAGCTGGTGACGAATCTTGCCCTGCTGGAAGCGGCGGAGGCGGCGTATGAGAAGCTGGAGACGCCGGATACAGAGACACCGGGAACAGAAACACCAGGCACGGAGGAACCGGGCACGGAGAAACCAGACGATCCGACGCAGCCGAAGAAAGAGCTGAAAAAGGGCGGCGTATACAAAGCCGGAAAATTGTACTACAAAGTGCTCTCGACAGCAAAACGGGAGGTTGCGGTGTTAAAGCCAGTGAAAAAGACGGAGAAATCCATCACCATTCCAGGAAACGTAAAGCTGGAGGGAATCTCCTGCACCGTGACGCAGATCGCGAAGAATGCGTTTTGGAAAAATAAAAAGCTTACGAAGGTTACCATCGGAAAGAATGTACAGGTCATCGGGAAGAATGCTTTTAACGGCGCGAAAAAGCTGAAAAAGATGATTATCAAATCAAAGAAGCTGAAAAAGGCATATGCGTCCAGTATCAGGGGGATTTCGAAAAAAGCGGTGATTCAGGCTCCGAAAGCGAAAAAGAAAGCATATACAAAACTGTTTCAAATCAGAGGAAAAAGCGGAGTAAAAGTGAAATAAGTATTTTGAGAAAAGGAGAGGAGAGAATGAAGAAACTTGCAGCAGGGCTGCTGCTTGGCGCAGTACTTTTTGGAACGATAACGCAGAATGTATGCGCGAAGGAAGCGGTAAATTTTGACGAATGGGACGTCTACTGGGATGGAAGCCAGTGGAAACATATGGATGTGGTTTCTGTCAATAAAGAAAAGGCGGCAGTATCCTATATCCCATATGACACCATAGAGGCCGCCCTGGAGGGGGCGGAGCTGGGAAAACGGGAGACGGCCGGACAGGAGAAATACCATAGGTCTTTAAACGGCAGCGACTGGAAGTTCCGGCTGACCATGAGCCCGGACGATGAAAACCTTCCGGACCCGCAGAGCCCTTCCTTTGACGCCAGCGCCTGGGGGACCATAGAGGTTCCCGGAAACTGGCAGAATCCCGACTGGACGGAAGCTGTGAAGGATACGCAGGATTATCCCATCTATGTCAATGAAGATTACCCCTGGAGAGCGAAGTATATGAACAATCTTCCGGACTCTGCTTTTGGCGGCGGAAATTTTCTGAAACGGAATGGGGACAGATGGCTTTTAAAGTCTCCGCATGGATATAACCCGGTGGGGACGTATGTAAAGACCGTGGAGATTCCTGAAAACTGGGATGGACGGCAGGTGTTTATCCGCTTCGGCGGGGTGGAGTCCTGTTATTATCTGTATGTAAACGGAAAAGTCGTGGGGTACAACCAGGACAGCTATACAGCGTCGGAATTTGACATCACGGAATATCTGAAAAAAGGACAGAATCAGATCGCCGTCCGGGTGTACCGGTGGTCAGGCGGCAGCTTTTTTGAAGCCCAGGATTTTATTCGGGTCAGCGGAATCTTCCGCGATGTGTCTTTATATTCTACGCCGAAGGTACATATCCGGGATTTTAAGATTGAGACGGATTTGGATGAGGATTTTACGGACGCAGATTTAAAGGTCAGGATGAATGTGGTAAATGAAACCGGGCAGTCCGCCAGTGGGTACACGGTGGAGACAAGGCTGTATGCGTATGATGCAAACGGCGCTTCGGCAGTTCCGGTGGGAGCTCCTGCATCGGTGCAGATCGGGGAAGCCCATCGAAAAGGGACGGACGATGGGACGAACTATGCGTACATCGCAGGGGATTATGTGCTGCATACCACACAGCACGTAGAAAGTCCGAAGCTCTGGTCGGCAGAGCATCCGAACCTGTACAAAGCGGTGCTGGTATTAAAAGACGCCCAGGGGAAAATCGTGGAGACCGTCAGCCATGCCGTGGGCTTCCGGGAATTTTATATCGACAGCAAGACGAACCTGCTGTATACCAACGGAACTTATGTGCAGCTTCTGGGAGCAGACCGCCACGAGACAGATCCGGAAACCGGAAGATACGTTTCCAGAGAGCGGATGCGTGAGGATTTGAGCCTGATGAAGCAGTTAAATATGAATACGGTGCGCACCAGCCATTATCCGAACGATCCATACTGGTACGATTTGTGCGATTATTACGGAATCTATGTCATGGATGAGACGAATGTGGAGACGCACGGGGAGCAGGGCCTGCTGCCCCAGAGCGATGCGAACGCCACCGTCAATGTGCTGGACCGTCTGGACAGCATGATGAACCGGGATAAAAACCATGCGTCTGTGGTGATGTATTCTTTTGGAAATGAATCCTCCGGGGGAAGCGCCTTTGAAGCCATGCAGTCCTATGCCAAAGCGTTTGACGCCACACGCGTGACCCACTACTGCGGCGCTTCCGTATCCGATACGGAATCTGCCATGTACAGCAGCGCGGATTCGATTCGCTCTTACAATGGGGAAAAGCCGAGAATCGAGTGCGAGTACGCACACGCCATGGGAAACTCCAACGGAAATCTGGATGAATACCGGGCGGCATGGGAAGGAAACCGGAAGGTACAGGCGCTCTACATCTGGGATTTGATCGATCAGGCATACTGGCAGACCGGGGAGGACGGTGAAAAGTACCTCTCTTATGGCGGAGCCTGGGGGCCTGTACAGACGCCGAAAGAGCGTGCGGGGAATTTCTGCGCCAACGGAATCGTGACGGCTGACCGGAAAATCAAGCCCCAGGGCATGGAGGTAAAATACCAGTACCAGAAAGTATGGTTCCGTGCGAATAAAAAAGACTTGCAGGAAGGAAAGATTACGGTAAGTAATCATTTTATGGATGTGAATCTCGCAGATCTGGCGATTCACTGGAGACTGACAGACGGAAAGACCACCTTTTCAGAGGGAAATATTCTCGACGCACAGGCTGCGCCCTGGGAAAGTACGGTGATTCAGATTCCGATGAAGGATATGCCGGAAACGGCGGGGACAGAGTATTTTCTGGAATTGGAAGTAACGTATAAAGAAGGAAAAGAACCTGCCTGGGTAAAGGATTTTGGACAGGAAGGATTTGTGCTGGCATGGAGCCAGATCGAACTGGAAAAGACGGCGGCACAGAAAGCGGAGATGAAGGGCAGCGTAGATGTCAGGGAATTCGGAGATACCATCCTCCTGTCAGCCGGTGGTACGGAAGTGGCCATCAGCAAACAGAAAGGAAGCGCTGGTTCCGGCAGGGGCGGATTCCTGACGGGGATGAAAGCGGGCGGAAAGGAAATGCTGACAGCGCCTCTCGTACCGAGCTTTTACCGGGCGTTTACCGATAACGATGCTTTCTCCACCTGGGTATGGGATTTGTCAAAGCGGCAGGAAGCTTACAATAAATGGTGCGTGACGCCCAAATCTACGGAGCTGCGAGAGATTTCCTGGGAAAAAGCGTCGGATGGACTCTATGCGAAAGTGTCCGCGCAGGTGGATATTTTCACAGACCCTGCGAGCACGCTGGAGTTAGATTACTATTTTTATGCAAACGGGGAACTGGAAGTGAGGTTTGACCTGGAACTGAATCAGGACGACAGCTACATCCCGGAAATTGGAATGCGGATGCAGCTTGGAAGAGAATATGAAAATCTGTCCTGGTATGGGCGAAGCGGGGAAACCTATTGGGACAGAAAGGAAGGCTCTAATGTCTGCCTGAATGAATCGACGGTTACAGAGCAGTACTTCCCTTATATCCGGCCGCAGGAGACAGGAAACCATGCGGATGTGCGGTGGCTTGCCCTTACGGATGAGAAAGGAAAAGGGCTTCTGGTATCGGCGGAAAATCAGGAGAATCTGCTGGAGGTAAACGCCCTGCACTACACGCCGGAGGCAATCACGGATTTAGATTCTGATACGTACCAGTACGGCCTGGAAAGCACGGAGGATGTAGTGCTGCGGATTCTGGAGCATCAGTCCGGGCTCGGCGGCGACAATACCTGGGGAGCAAGACCCCATGCGAAATACCAGCTTCACAAAGGAAATCATGTGTACAGCTTTCGGTTAAAGGCGCTGTCCGAAGGGGAGGACGCTTTTGAGGCGGCAAAGACAAAGGCCGTGAACCCGGAGCTTCCGCTGATTTCTTCCCTTACGGTAGACGGAAAGGAGCTGGCAGGATTTGATGCGGACACGCTGACGTATGAAGCAGAGCTGGAGCCGGGAAGCCGTATCCCGGCGCTTGGAGTGGAGACGGTGAATGGCGCGGTGATTCAGAGTATCCGTCAGATCGACCCGGACAGTATGCAGGCATCCGTGACCGTGGAGAATGGCGTCCGGACGCTTAAGTACACGGTTCACTTCCGGATGAAGGAGTATGTGTATGCCAGTGATCTGGAAATCAGTTCCTATGAAACCGGATGGGGAAATCTGGGAGTGGATAAAAATATCAATGGCGGGACGCTGACTCTTTATGATAAAGAGAAGGGTTCCAATAAAACCTATGAAAAAGGCTTGGCGGCACATGCGCCGTCCCGGATTGACTTTCCGGCGCCGGAAGGCGCCAGCGCCTTTACGGCGGACATCGGTATTGACCAGGACAGTCTCGGCAGCGATCTTGGAAGAGAGCTGGCAGGCGTCCACTATGAGATTTATGCCGATAACCGGAGAATCTATAACAGCAGGGACGGGCAGGAAAGCATAGGGGAAAAGACGGGTCTGATTTCTGTCTCCGTGAAGATACCGGAAGGCACAAAGACTCTGAGCCTCAGAACCGTGGATGCGAACAATGAGAGCGGAGATGACCATGCGGACTGGTGTGACGCGAAATTTATCGTACGAGCGGATGCTTCTGCTTTAGAGGAGAAGATACAGGAGGCCAAAAGTCTGAAAGACTCTATGAAACAGCAGACAGAAAAGGACAGGCTGGAGGCGGCTATCCGGGAGGCAGAGCAGACAGCAGGCAGCGGAAAGACAAATGCAGAGCTCTTTCAGGCATGTATCCGTCTGGGCGCTGTGATGGACGGATGTGAAGTCCACGGGCGTCCGGTAGAGGGGCTGCGGCTTTATGGAGACGAGTATGCAGCTTTCCGGAAAAATGTGCATGAATACCGCTATATCCTGTCGGATGAAGGACTTCCGGAGGTCGTTCCGGTTCTGGGAGAGGGCGCAGTCCTGACGGAAATCCAGCAGTTGCAGGGGATTCCAGGAACCGTCCGGATTACGGCAGAAAATGAGTATTTTAAGGATACTTATGAGATTTCTTTCGAAGCGGCAGTCCAGATGCAGGCTTACGCAAGTGATTTGACGCCTGTGTATGCAAGCGTGGGCTGGGGAAGTCTGGGGAAAGATACGAACATCGATGGCGGAAAACTGACGATTCTTGAAAAAAATGACGCCCAGGACAGACAGATTTACCGGGAATATGACAAAGGACTGGCTGCACATGCGGATTCGGAGCTCAGGTATGAGGTTCCGGAACATGCCGTTTATTTTATGGCGGACCTGGGAATCGACCATGTAAGCCTCGGAACAAATGCAGGGAGAAATATTGCCAGCGCCGTATATCAGATTTATGCAGATGATGTGAAAATCTATGACAGTATGGAAGCTTACGGAGAGCCAATCGGCGAGCTGACGGAGCTTATTCATGTAAAGGTGCGGATTCCTGACGGGACGAAAATTCTGACTCTGCGTACCAGTGACGCCGGGGACGGAAACGGCGACGACCATACGGACTGGTGCGGGGCGAGATTTGAGACGCCTTTGGATACCTCACTTCTGGCGGAACTTCTGACAGAAGCCGAAGAGCAGGCAGAGAAAACGCAGAATGCGGAGCTTTTGGCGGCATTGGAACAGGCGAGAGGAAGGTATGAGGAAGGAAGGCTTTCGATTGCCGATCTGTATACGGTTATGCTGGATTTGCAGCAGGCGCTTGACCGGACGGCGCCTGTAGAGCCGGACGTCCCGGAGGAACCGGAAACGCCTCCGAACCAGCAGATCACAGAGAAGCCTCCGGTGACGCAGCCGGAAAAACCGGCAGCGCCGGGGCGTGTGAAGTGGAAAAAGGTTTTCAGCAAAAAGAAAGGGACGGCAAGCCTGAAATGGAAGAGAGCTGCAAAAGCCAGGGGCTATCAGATTCAGCTTACGTATAAAAAAGGGAAATGGAAGAAAGCGAAAAAGTATCTGGTTAAGAGTCCAAAGGCCGTTTCTAAAACACTGAAAAAGCTCAAAAAGGGCAAGACTGCATACGTCAGGATACGGGCATATCGGGTGGTAAAAGGAAAGAAATACTATGGGCCGTTTGGCGCTGTGAAAAGGGTGCGTATCAGGAAGTAAAAGTAAAGAAATGCAACATCGTGTAAAAGCAGGCAGACAGAAAGGAAATGTATACTTATGAAAAAGAAAATACTGGCAGCTTTTATGGCTGTAGTTGTGGCAGTTTCAGGAAACGGACTGTTTTCTGTGAAGGCGGCGGAGAATCGTTCCATGCAGCAGGAGAGGGCGGGGCAGAATATCCAGCTTCCCGTGGCAAACATCCTGGATGTAGACTTTGAAAACGGAGATGGGACGGACAAGTCCGAAACGCAGAATAGTTTCCGGGAAGTAAAAAAAGACGGAGGGAGCTTATCGATTGAGGATAGCGTAGAATTGAACAAAAAGGTCGCCAATTTTTATGATTTTGCTTATGTGTATCCTTTTTCTCAGGAGAAATATGAGAAAATCACAGAGGCGGTTACCATCGAATGTATGTTTAAGTACAACGAATTCTGGTGGGGAGAGCGCGAAGTTTTTTCGAACCAGGAAGGCGGGGGAATCGGACTCGGAGTAAACGATGGGAAACTGATCTTCTATGCACATGCAGCCGGGAGCTATAAAGAGCCTCAGACGGATATCCGTACAGGAGAGTGGGTTCATGCGGTAGGCGTTGTGGACGGAAAAACCGTGAAGCTCTATGTAAACGGCAGGCTGGCAGACTGGAAAGAAGCGGAAGGAACCATCAAATACCCGGAGGATGAATCTGCCTGGAATTTCGCAATCGGCGGGGACAGCGCTCCCAATCAGGATGTGCAGAATTACTCCAATGTGTCCGTAAGCCTGGCAAGGATTTATGACCGTGCACTGACGCCACAGGAAATCCGGCTGTTGGGAGAAAAGGCATTTGAGGGGACGTCGGTTCCAAAGCCGGATCCCCAGAAAGTGAATCTTGGAATCGTGACGGCGGATACGGCTGCCGCTGGTGGAACGATAAATGTGAATCTTCATATGTCAGGGGAAAATCTGGGCAGAACAGACAGGCTGGCCTTTACGCTGTCCTATGATCCGGAAAAAATGACTTACCGGGGGCAAAAAAATCTCCGGTGGGGAACGACGGCAGAGGAAGAGACGCCGGGAGAACTGAAAGTCGTCTGCACGGAGAACTTTCCTACAGGGGAATTTCAGAAATATGCGGCGACCAGGCTGGGCGAGTTTATGTTTGAAACGGCAGGGATTGGTGGAACGGCAGAAACAGCTCTGGAAATTACAGATTTTCATGCTTATCTTTCCGGGGAGGAAGTGACGGCCCAGATTGACTGTCCGCCAGAAAGAAAGAGTCTGACGATTTATGGGAAAGACGCGCTGGATTTGAACGGCGACGGAGTGATTGGGGCCGGTGATGTGGCTCTGGCGAAGACCGTGGAAGAAAAACAGGCGGTTGCACGTGAGGCGGCTATTTATCCATACAAACATGCGGTAGTGCTGACTGTAGACGGGGCAGGAAATGTGTGGAACCCGAAGGAAGTGTACTATGCGGAATCCGGCGACAGTATCCCGCAGAAGACAAGGGACGCTGAGATTATGAACAAGCGGACCAATACTTATGCCATGCAGCTTTTCAATGAAGAGTTTGCTACCAGCTATACCGCTCAGGCAGTCTCCCCGGCAATTTCCGCCCAGAATTATACTTCGATTCTGCACGGGGTTCCGTGGAAGGACCTGCGGGAAGCATACCAGGTGACAAACGACAGTGCGGCAGAGGAATATTTTGCGGATTTCGGAAAAGAAACGGCTCTTTATCCGTCCATGTTCCAGGCAGCCGCAGAGGCTGCTCCGAAAAGGCATATGGCAGCGTTTGCAGAGTGGGGAGAAATTCTGAACGGCATGATCGAACCGGATGCGCCTGTTGCCAGAATCAAGTCCCGGTCGGACGAGGGGGATGGAGACAGCTATACAAAAAGTTCCAGCTTTTCGGATGTGGCAGAGTACATCCGAAGCGGACAGTATCAGAATACGTCCATCGTGTATATGCAGAATGACTGGATGGATCACACCGGGCACTCCAGGGGATATTATACGGACGCTTACTGGCAGGAGCTGGCGGCTTACGACCAGTACTATAAAGAAGTGATCGACGCTTTAAAAGAAACCGGGACCTATGAGGAGACCCTGATTGTCGCAAATTCCGACCACGGAGGAAGCAGATGGAACCACGGTTCGGTTTACAGCTCAGATACGGACGTCTTTATCGGTCTGGGAGGACAGACGATAGATTCCGGCGCACAGTTACAGGGAGGAACGAATGCGGACATTTCGGCGTTGGTTCTGTATGGGCTGCGGATGGAAAAGCCGGTGTCCATGACGGGAGAAGTGTTTGACAAAAGCGCCTTTCTGTCTCAGGAAGAGATGAGCAAAAAAGGAAGGGATGTCGATGGCGTAAAATTTTCCTGTATGGAAAAAGAAGGGACGCTGACGCTTGAAAGACAGAAATCAGAAGTACGTGCAGCCGATATCGTGCTTCAGCTTGGCGGGGCAGAAGTAGAGAGCATTGATGTAGGAAGCGGAACGATTCTGCGTCGGGAAGAAGCGGACGGGAAGCTGAAATTAACAGTTTCCTACGAGGAGCAGCCTCAGACACTGGCAGAATTTGTATTCACGGGGAATGTTTCCAAAGATGTAAAAGTGGAAGAAATCATGCTGGGCACTTCCGAGGGAAAAGAAGTGTATGCAGACCTGGAAAATGAATATCAGTCCGGGCAGTCTGATTTGGCTGAGGCGATAAAAAAAGCCAAAGAAGCAGAAGAAAGAGCAAAACAGGCGGAAGCGGCGGCAGAAGAGGCGAGAAGAAAAGCGGATGAGGCCGGGCAGGCGAAAGCGGCGGCAGAGGAAGCGAAAGAGCAGGCCGAGGCGGCGGCAGAAGAGGCGAGAAGAAAAGCAGATGAAGCCGGGCAGGCGAAAGCGGCGGCAGAGGAAGCGAAAAAACAGGCCGAGGCAGACGCAGAGGAAGCAAGGAAGAAGGCAGACGAAGCCGGGCAGGAAAAAGTAAAAGCAGAAGAGGAAAAAAGGCAGGCCGAGGCAGCGGCTAAGGAAGCAAACGAAAAGGCCGAGGCAGCCAGAGCGGAGGCATTAAGAGCAAAAAATGAGGCCGATGCGGGGAAAGCGGAAATAGAAAAGCTGCGCAAACAGATACAGGAGCAAAACAAAGAAGTGACCAAACTGACCGTAAAGAAGAAATCTCTGAAGGTAAAGGTCGGGAAAAAGGTAAAAATAAAAGCTTCTGCAACAACTGCCCATAAAATCACTTTTAAGTCGGGAAATAAGAAAATTGCGTCAGTTTCAAAGAAAGGGATAGTTAAGGGGAAAAAGAAAGGAAAAGCAGTCATTCTTGTAAAATGCAACGGCGTGACGAAAAAAGTGAAGGTGACAGTGAAATAGCCGTAAGCAGAAAAGAACGGTTGTATCCGGCACAAACAAAGGCGGCAGGAGGGCTTTAGAAAAGGATTGTAGAGCGGAAAAAGATATGCTATAATGTCAAATTAGAAAAAGCGGCAGAAGCCGGAAGAGAAAAGTTTGGAAACAAACTTTGAAATCTACCAGGATGGCGCATGAGTGCGCCGGAAAGAGGAAAGGATGGAGCATATGAATTTAATATACAGAAGTACAAGGAATAAAGAAGTTTCCGTTACTGCATCCCAGGCTATTTTGAAAGGGCTGGCGGATGACGGCGGCCTGTTTGTGCCGGAAAGTATCCCGGCTCTGGATAAAAGCATGGATGAGCTGGCAGGTATGAGCTACCAGGAGACAGCCTACGAGGTAATGAAGCAGTTCCTTACGGATTTTACAGAAGAAGAATTAAAGAACTGCATCGCCAGCGCTTATGATGAAAAGTTTGACACGAAAGAAATCGCCCCGATCAGGGAAGCGGACGGAACGTATTATCTGGAACTGTTTCACGGAGCGACGATTGCTTTCAAGGATATGGCATTATCGATCCTTCCGCATCTTCTGATTACTTCCGCAAAGAAGAATCAGGTGGAGAATGAGATCGTGATTCTGACAGCCACCTCCGGAGATACGGGGAAAGCTGCCCTGGCAGGATTTGCGGAGGTTCCGGGAACGAGAATCGTCGTATTTTATCCGAAAAACGGCGTCAGTCCGATTCAGGAAAAGCAGATGGTTACGCAGAAGGGAGCGAATACCTTTGTTGTAGGCATCAAAGGGAACTTTGACGACGCCCAGACGGGAGTAAAGAAGATTTTCGGAGATAAAGAGCTGGCGGCGGAAATGCAGGAAGCAGGCTTTCAGTTCTCTTCCGCAAATTCTATCAATATCGGAAGACTGGTTCCTCAGATCGTATATTATGTATACGCATATGCGAAGCTGTATGCTGCCGGAAAGCTGGAAAAAGGGGAGAAGCTGAACGTAGTGGTTCCGACCGGAAACTTTGGAAACATCCTGGCGGCTTACTATGCGAAAAATATGGGGGTTCCAATCGGAAAACTGATCTGTGCGTCAAACGATAATAAGGTGCTGTATGATTTCTTTGTCACGGGGACTTATGACAGAAACCGTGAATTTATCCTCACGACCTCTCCTTCTATGGACATCCTGATTTCGAGCAATCTGGAGCGTCTGATCTATAAGATTGCAGGAGCGGACGCAGAGGCAAATAAGGAACTGATGAAGAGTCTGAGTGAGGCAGGAAAATATGATATTACAGAATCTATGAAAGCGCAGCTCGCAGACTTTTATGGAGAGTATGCTTCTGAGGCTGAGACGGCGGAGGAGATCAGAGAGGTCTATGAAAAGGCAGGCTATGTGCTGGATACCCACACGGCGGTAGCGTCAAAAGTCCGCAGAAAATACCTTGCCGAAACAAAAGATGAAACGAAAACAGTCATCGCTTCTACCGCAAGCCCATATAAATTTACGAGAAGCGTTATGAATGCGATTGATGAGAAATATGACAAGATGTCAGATTTTGAACTGGTGGATGAGCTGAATAAAATTTCCGGTGTGGCGGTTCCGAAAGCAATTGAGGAAATCCGTACCGCTCCGGTGCTGCACGATACGGTCGTTGAAGTGGATGAGATGAAAGCGACTGTGAAAAAATTCCTGGGACTGTAAAAGATTGGTATTTCCTTTGCTGATTTTCAGGAATAGATATTGTAAAAATACAGATACTGGAGTATAATCAAAATATAGTTCTTTTAGAAGAGAAATTCCTGGAATGTGCGACAATCCTGTAATTTTGAACCTACATTTACTTTTATGGGATTCTTATATCGCTGTATAGGATGCCGGGCCGCCGTTTGCAGCGGAAGGCAGAAGATATGGCTGCGGATACCCACCTAGCTTTGCTAGGAGTCAAAATGCAGGAAACGGCATTTTGGGAGTTGAAAAAAGAGAAAGAGAGTATTCCAAGCGAATACTCTCTTACTGTATACGGACAGGCATATAAAGGAAGAAAAAGAGGTATTCTTATGGGAAATAAAGTAAGCAATTTTGGAAGGACGGCGGACGGAAAAGAAGTATCGCTTGTTACAATGGTGAATAGAAATGGCATGGGAATAGAAGTTATGAATTACGGCGCTACCCTGGTAGCGGTAACTGTGCCGGACAGGAATGGAAAGACGGATGATGTACTGTTAGGGTATGAAGATGTGACGGATTACATAACGCATGGAGGATATCTTGGGGCGGTCATCGGGCGTAATGGAAACCGTATTGGGGAAGCAAAGGTAACGATTGATGGGAAGGAGTACTGTCTGGATGACAATGAAAATGGAAACAATCTTCACAGCGGGTTTGTCGGATATGATTCCGTGCTCTGGGATATGGAGATTCCGGATGGAGAACAGGCAGTGAAATTTACTTATCACAGCAAGGATGGGGAACAGGGATTTCCGGGGAACTTTGATATTACCGTAACCTATACGCTGACGGATGAAAATGAAGTGAAGATTCATTATTGTGGAGAATCGGATCAAGATACCATTGCAAATCTGACGAATCACAGCTATTTTAATCTGGGCGGGCATGGAAGCGGAGAGGTTCTGGAGCAGACCATGTGGATTGATTCGGATGCGATTACGGTAACAGATGCGGCAAGCATTCCGACCGGAGAAATCAGAGACATTCAGGGAACGCCGATGGATTTTAACACGGCAAAGAAGATCGGAAGAGATATAGAGGCGGACTACGACCAGTTAAAGCTTGCATGTGGGTACGACCATAATTATGTACTGAAAAATCAGGGCATTGGCGTGCGTAAGATTGCGGAAGCCTGTGACGGGAAGAGCGGCCGTGTGATGGAGGTGTTTACAGATTGCGCAGGCGTGCAGTTCTACACAGGAAACTTTATTGATCAGGATAGTATTGGAAAAGGGGGAGCTGTGTACCAGCCGCGTCATGGCTTCTGCCTGGAGACGCAGTTTTACCCGGATGCAAATCATCATGAGAATTTTCCCTCTTCGATTCTGAAGGCCGGGGAGAAGTATGATACCACAACGATTTATAAATTCAGCGTAAAATAGGAAATTTGTAGCGAGATGGAAAAGGAGCTTTTGCATAAGTGCATCAGCTCTTTTTTCGTGGAAGGTTCTTTCGGTTTTGTGCGAATCACGTGAATGTTTTTCCATATTCTGTGATATACTTTTAGTAGTATATGGAAAGACAGGTGAAAACAGGTGAGTCAGAATACAAAAAGACAGCTCATGATTCTGGGAATCGGAGCGCTGTTTGTGGTGATGCTGTCCATTTATCGAAAAAGGCTTCCCAATGGATATCCGGTGGCGCGCCCGGAGGAGATGCAGACAGAGCAGCAGACCGAAACGGAACAGGAGATACAGACGGAGGGGATTCAGATCACCGTTCCGGGAGGAGACCCACAGGTGCGGGTTCTGATCTGCTCGGACAATTATGAGAGTGAATATCATGACAGGCTGACGCTTCAATGCAGCACGGATTATACGGTGTCCTATGGGGATATTACGGAAGAACACAAGGCGTCGGAACCAGTCTGGTTTACGCTGGATGACCCGTGGCTTTCCTATGGAGCCGTAACTCTGACAGCAAAGGACAAAAACGGGACGTTTACCCTGCCGGATTTGCAGCGCGCGCAGGAAGCTCCGGCTTATGAGGGAAAATTCATCATAGAAAAGAAGGCGGAAGGCTTGCTGGTCGTCAATGAACTTCCGCTGGAAACATATCTTCGTTACGTAGTGCCAAGCGAGATGCCAGCGGATTATCCTATGGAGGCATTAAAAGCGCAGGCAATCTGCGCCAGAACTTATGCCATGAAGCAGATTCAGGGAAACCGGGGGGAAAAGAATGGCGTGGACTTAGACGACAGCGTTTCCTATCAGGTTTATAATAATATAAAGAACAATGAGCGGACAGACCAGGCGGTTTCAGAAACAAAAGGGAAGGTTTTAATGAGAGACGGAGATTTGATCGATGCGCTGTATTATTCCACGTCCTGCGGGATTCAGCTTTCTGACAATCCATCAGATGAAGCGGTGTTTTGCTCTCTGCTGTCGACCCGCGACGAAAAGGCATATGAAAAGGAAGAGCCGTGGTATCGGTGGAGCGTCAGTTTTTCACTGGAAGAGCTGACAGAATTGGTAAAGACCGGATGGCAGGAGGACTTTGGAGCGGTGACAGGAATGGAGGTCGTTTCCAGAGAGCCGAGCGGTGTGATCGCAGCTCTGAAAATTTCCGGAGAAGGAGGAGAGTTTCAGGTCGAAGGAGAGTATACGATACGAAAACTTTTGCAGACACGAAATTCGCCTGTGACCTTGCAGGATGGGAGCACGGCTCCGAATCTTGGAATGCTGCCCAGCGCGTTCTTTTACCTGACGCCGAACTATGAGAAGGAGGTTCTGACAGGTTATACGCTTACGGGAGGGGGATATGGACACGGAAAAGGTATGAGCCAGAATGGGGCAAAGCATATGGCGGACGCCGGGCATAAGTGCGCTGATATTTTGAGATATTATTATGCAGAGTAGCATACTGCTTGCAGGAAGAAGAAAAACATGCTATGATTCATCTTGGCATCATGGGTCTGTCGGTAAGACAGGAAAATATAAAAATAAGTAATAAGGATTCGGGTGAAAGATGAAGGGCATAAGAAAGAAAATCCGCTTTTTGCTATTATTTCAGGGGAAAATGAAAAGGGACCGGGTAGACGCTTATTCTGCGCAGTCTGCTTTTTATATCATCATGGGATTTATCCCCTTCCTCATGCTTTTGCTGACCCTTCTGCGATATACGCCTTTGACGCCGGATGACATGATTTTGATGTTAATGGACGCATTGCCGGAAAGCCTGCGGGAAATGGTTTCCGGAGTTGTAGAGTCTGTGTTTGACACTTCCACGGCTATCCTGTCAGGAACGGTGATTGCGGCAGTCTGGGCATGTGGAAGGGCGGTGCTTGCTATCACGAATGGGCTGAACTCCATCTATCAGATTGAAGAAACCAGGAATTATATTCTCATGAGGATGCGTTCATCGTTATACATTCTTGCAATGCTGATCGCTCTTATCCTGACGCTTGGACTTCTGGTATTTGGAAATCAGATTCAGGCATTGCTTCTGGAGCATATCCCGATCTTAAAAGATTTGTCGGGTTTTATTATCAGTGTCCGTACAGTGGTGACGCTGGTGATTCTGACGGCGCTTTTTACAGCCATGTATACGATGCTTCCGAATAAGCGGCGGGATTTCAGAAAGCAGATACCGGGAGCGGCAGCAACGTCAATTTCATGGTCGTTGTTTTCTTATGGATTCTCCATCTACCTGACTTATGCGCATGGCATGTCAGCCGTTTATGGGAGCCTGACGACCGTAGTCATTGTGATGCTGTGGCTTTACTTCTGTATGTGGCTTCTGTTTTTAGGGGCGGAGATCAATGAATATTTGAATAACCCCAAAAGTTTTCGCTTGACAGAAAGCTGAAATATGTTAAAATAACGAATAACGAGTATCCTCATTGAGACGATAGTCGAGATGTAAAATAAATTTCAAAATTCAAAGGTAGAGAAGATGTAAGTAGGATATTATTTTCTTACAGAGAGAGGGAGCCATCGGCTGGAAGCTCCTTTAAGTTCAGATGATATTCCGAATTTCCCATCGGAGCCGCATTTCTGAAAGCGAGTAGGAAATGACGTATCGTGCGCGTTAAGCAAAAGAGAGCCTGTCACGTACAGGAATCAGGGTGGTACCGCGGAACTGTCAGATTTCGTCCCTATGGGGATGAAGTATGTCGGTTCTTATTTTTTTGCCAGGACGCCGGGAATGTCCGGCGGATGGCGCAGATGCGGCTTTTCGTTCCGCATTTGAGTGATTAGAAAATAGAAGGAGAATCAATCATGAAACAGAGGTTGCAGGAAATCAGAGAAGAAGCAGTAAAACAGATTCAGGATTCCGATGCGCTGGACAAATTAAATGATGTCCGTGTCGCATTTCTTGGGAAGAAGGGAAAGCTGACGGCTGTCCTGAAAGGAATGAAGGATGTGGCTGCGGAGGAGCGTCCGATGGTAGGCCAGATGGTAAATGAGACCAGGGCGGCAATTGAAGGGATTCTGGAAGAGACGAAGCGGAAACTGGAGGCGAAAGCCAGAGAAGAGCAGTTAAAGAGGGAAGTGATTGACGTTACGCTTCCGGCAAAGAAAAATAATCTGGGACACCGCCATCCGAACACGATTGCGCTGGAAGAGGTAGAGCGTATTTTCATCGGCATGGGCTATGAAGTGGTGGAAGGACCGGAAGTAGAATATGATCTTTACAATTTTGAAAAATTAAATATTCCGGCAAATCATCCGGCAAAGGATGAGCAGGATACTTTCTATATTAATAAGGACATTGTGCTGCGTACCCAGACGTCTCCGGTTCAGGCAAGGGTCATGGAGCAGGGCAAGCTGCCCATCCGTATGATTGCGCCGGGAAGAGTGTTCCGTTCCGATGAAGTGGATGCGACCCATTCCCCGTCTTTCCATCAGATCGAAGGGCTTGTGATTGATAAAAATATCACATTTGCAGATTTGAAAGGAACGCTGGAAGAGTTTGCGAAAGAGCTGTTCGGACCGGAAACCAGGACGAAATTCCGTCCCCACCATTTCCCGTTCACAGAGCCGAGCGCCGAGGTGGACGTGACCTGTTTTAAATGCGGCGGAAGCGGATGCCGTTTCTGTAAAGGTTCCGGCTGGATAGAGATTCTTGGGTGCGGTATGGTACATCCCCATGTATTGGAAATGTGCGGCATAGACCCGGAAGAATACACAGGATTTGCATTCGGCGTCGGCCTGGAGCGTATCGCACTTCTGAAATACGAAATCGACGATATGCGCCTTCTCTATGAGAATGATATCAGATTTCTTAGACAGTTTTGATCCTGTCTAGCCGTGCATTCGAATCTTCATGCAGACCGTGCAAGTTTACTTGCGAAGGTCTGCATGAAGATTCGAATATAGGGCGATCAGCCCAAGCGAAACGGAGCGGAGCGAAGTAGAGCTTGCACGGCGGAGCAGAGAGAAGAGGGGCGCGTGCAAGTTTACTTGCGAAGGTCTGCATGAAGATTCGAATATAGGGCGATCAGC
>CALCMD010000120.1 GCA_937965795.1 uncultured Lachnospiraceae bacterium
TCGTTAGCTCGCCGGAGCGTTGTCCCCGTCCGTGTGGGATATATAGCAGGTGTTCTGACGTCCGGCGTAAGCAAGAGAACTATCGACTTCGTAACCTATCGGGGGAAGCGAACCGCCCGCCAAACCAGAATTTTCTCACCTGTGTTGGGAGTGTAATTATTTTTTTTATTATTTTTATAAAGACCCCCTTGTTTTTTTGGAAAAAGTGTACTATGATAGTCACATAAGTGGTGAAAAGTGGTGGAAGGTGGAACCAAATGGGGGAATCTTCCCAAAGCAGGTGAGTCGTTATGTTTATGGGTGAGTACAATCATAGCATTGATACAAAAGGCCGGCTGATCATCCCTTCAAAGTTCCGCGAGGAACTGGGCGACGAGTTTGTGGTTACGAAAGGGTTGGACGGCTGCTTATTTGTGTTCCCAAATAGCGAATGGCAGGCTTTTGAAGAAAAACTGAAAAAATTACCACTTACAAATAAAAGCGCAAGACAATTCGCGCGTTTCTTTGTGGCAGGCGCAACACCGTGCGAGCTGGACAAGCAGGGGAGAATTCTCTTACCGCAGACGCTTAGAGAATTTGCGGGTCTGGAAAAAGACGTAGTGCTTACCGGCATGTTAAATCGAGTCGAGATCTGGAGCAAAGCCCAGTGGCTTGCAAACAACTCCTACGACGACATGGACGATATTGCAGAGCAGATGACGGATTTAGGTTTAAGCATATAGCCTGGGGAGGACAATATGGAATTCAAACACAAATCTGTCCTATTGGACGAAACGATAGAAGCACTGAATATCCGGCCGGATGGAATCTACGTGGATGGAACTTTAGGCGGTGGCGGACATTCGTATGAAATATGCAGACGGTTGTCTGATAAAGGGCGTCTGATTGGAATCGATCAGGATGCGGCGGCGATCAAAGCAGCCGGAGAGCGCTTAGGGGAGTTTAAGGATAAAGTAACGGTCATACGCAGCAATTACTGCGATATGAAAAAAGAATTGGCAGCTATAAACATCACAGCAGTAGATGGAATCGTTTTGGATCTGGGAGTATCCTCCTACCAACTGGATACGGCAGACCGCGGCTTTACTTACAGGGAGGACGCTCCGCTTGATATGCGGATGGATCAGCGTCAGGAGACGACGGCAAGAGATATTGTGAACAGGTACAGTGAGACGGAACTGTATCATGTGATTCGTGACTACGGAGAGGAAAAGTTCGCAAAAAATATTGCAAAACATATTGTAAGTGCAAGGCAGACAAAGGATATTGAAACAACTGGGGAGTTAATTCAAATTATAAAAGCGGCAATACCGATGAAAGTCCGGGCGGTAGGCGGACACCCGGCCAAAAAGACGTTCCAGGCTATACGAATTGAACTGAACAGGGAGCTTGAGGTACTTCAAAATTCTCTGGACGATATGATAGATATGCTGAATGATGGAGGGCGCATTGCTGTAATCACGTTTCATTCCCTGGAGGATCGAATCGTAAAAAATATTTTTCGGAAAAATGAGAATCCATGCACATGCCCGAAAGATTTTCCGGTATGTGTCTGTGGAAAAGTGCCGAAGGGCAGGGTGATTACAAGAAAGCCTATTGTGCCAGGGGAGACAGAGCTGGAGGAAAATAAAAGAGCAAAAAGTTCGAAGCTGCGTGTTTTTGAACGTGCGCTTCCAGATAGAAACAGATGAAACGGCCCATAGGACGGGGCTGCGATCGGGAAAACGGAGAGATGACGAGCAGAAGGGGGGACAGAAATGGGAAGAACAGCAGGCTACAGCAAGAAAAATTACAATTACAGAATGGATCCATACATTGAAGGAAATGTTGTCCGGAAACCTGAACGGTCAAATGCCGTTCCACAGAGGAAACGGACAGAAGAAGTAACGCCTTCTGTCAGCAGAAATGCACGCAGGAACAGGGAAAAAGCGCTCCGGATTAATCTGGGATATGTAGTTTTTCTCATGGCGGCAGCAGTCGTAACTGTATTTGCATGCGTAAGGTTTTTGCAGCTTCAGGCTGAGAGCACGGCATATCGAAAGACTGTCGCTTCTCTGGAGAGCCAGTTATCTGCGCTGAAAATGGAAAATGACGCGGCGTATGATGATGCGGTATCCTCCGTGGATCTTGGAAGAGTAAAAGAGATCGCGATTAATGATCTTGGTATGATATATGCAAATGAAGGCCGGATTATTACCTATGATAGCCAGAGCAGTGATTATGTGAGACAATATGAGGATGTACCCACAGAGTAGCAGGTGAGAAGAGTGGCAAAAAGAAAAAAAAGAAGAGAGCGGAAATTTACAAGAAAAATGCAGATAAAGCTGATGGTTTTGTTTGCATTTATTTTATTCATACTGGTAGGACTGAATCTCCGGATTGCCTATATCACGGCAAAGAGCGGCGATAAATATGCGAAGCAGGTGCTGTCGCAGCAGAGATATGACAGCAGGACGATTCCGTACCGCAGAGGAGAAATTCTGGATACCAATGGAAATGTACTGGCAAAGAGCGAAAAAGTTTATAATGTGGTTCTGGACTGCTATGCGGTCAACGGGAATGCGGACTATGTAGAGCCGACGGTCAGCGCGCTGGTCAATATTCTTGGACTGGAAGAAGCAGATATACGAAAGAGGCTGACAGAGGAGGAGACGAGCCAGAGCCAGTATCAGGTTTTAAAAAAGGAAATCACATCGGAAGAGAAGAGGAAATTTGAAGAATATGCTTCTCCATCCGATAAATCGCAGTTATCGAAGGCGGCGTTGGAGGAGAGAAGAAAGATTCAGGGCGTATGGTTTGAGGAATATTATATCCGTAAATATCCGTTTCGTACAATGGCGAGCAATGTATTGGGATTTTCGAATATGGAGAATAAAGGCGCATGCGGACTGGAGGCATACTATTCCGATGTACTGAATGGTGTAAACGGGAGAGAGTATGGGTATCTGAACGAGGATTCCGAGCTTCAGCGAACCGTGATCGAGCCCGAGCATGGTAAGACTCTCGTAAGCACTTTGGATGTCAATATCCAGGAAATCGTGGAAAAATATATTCGGGAATTTGATGAAGAATATGCTTCGGAGCCCAGTGATGAACGGAAGGGGAAAGGAAGCAAAAACACGGCGGTTATCGTAGGAAATCCGAACACGGGAGAGATTTATGCGATGGCTACCAATCACTCTTTTGACCTGAATAATCCGCAGGATACGACCGGATGGTATACCGAAGAAGAGATGGAGGCAAAGACGGAAGAGGAACGGTCGGAGGCTTTGAATGAAATTTGGAGGAATTTCTGCGTGACGGAGTCCTTTGAGCCGGGTTCCACTTTTAAACCGGTCACTGTGTCCTCGGCGCTGGAAACGGGAGCTCTGCGAGGGGATGAGACGTTTGAATGTGATGGAGGAGAGTTTGTCACGGATACGCAGATTAACTGTGATAATATTTATGGACATGGGACGGAGACGATCATCGACGCCATTAAAAATTCCTGCAATGACGCACTGATGCAGATTGGGTTCAAATTGAAAATTGATGATTTCTGCAAATACCAGCGTCTTTTTAATTTTGGAAAGGTTACCGGTATCGACCTGCCGAACGAAAGCTCCGGGATACTTTATGACAGAGACGCAATGCACGAGGTAGAGCTGGCTACGAACAGCTTTGGACAGGGATTTACCTGTACCATGATACAGATATATGCAGCATTTTCTACTGTTATTAATGGCGGTTACTATTATCAGCCGCATATGGTTCGTCAGATTCTGGATTCGGACGGAGGAGTAGAGAAAAGTATCGATCCGCTCTTGCTGTCGCAGCCGATTTCGGCGCGAAGCTCTTCCATTCTCCGGGATGCGCTGGAAGCGGGAGTCAGGGAAGGAACCGGGCAGAAGGCGAAAGTGCCGGGCTATCGTATGGGTGGAAAAACGGGAACGGCAGAGAAGATCAATCCCGAAACAGGGCAGCGGTGGAAAGGCAGGTATCTGGTATCCTTTATCGGATGTGTTCCGATTGATGATCCACAGGTTGTGATTTATGTAGTAATAGACGAGCCAAATGTGCTGGATCAGTCAACAGGAGGCTATGCGCAGATTGTCGCGCGGAAAATTCTTCAGGAGATTTTGCCGTATCTGAATCTTTATCCAACAGAGGAAGTGACGGATGAGGAATTGAACAATATTGGAATCACGCGCGAACAGGCGGAAATTGGGCGCCAGATTGACAGTGGAGAACCGGAAACAGATGAAAATGGAAATATCGTTGAGCCGGAATCGGAGACGGATGAAAATGGAAATGTCATTCCGGGGGAAAACGGCGTGGCGGAGAATCCAAACATGGCGGCGCCGCCTCAGGAAAACGGAAAAAATTCGGAGAGCACCGGAATAGATGCCGGCATTACAAACGAAGAGCTGGGACTGGAATAAGATGGGAATAACCTCATAAAAGCAAAGATATACTTAATTAAGAAAGCTTTTATGAGGTTTTTTATGCAGAAAATTAAGACATTTCACAAAAAGAAAATTCTGGTGGTTTTTATGATCTGCTTTCTGGTTCTGGCCTTTTTGATTGGGCGTCTGGGATTTCTCATGCTTACCCAGTCAGAATACTACAGCAAAAAGGCAGAGCAGCTTCATGAGAGAGAGCGGGACATCAAGGCCGCGAGGGGGAAAATCATTGATGCCTGTGGAAATATTCTGGCGGCGAATAAGACGGTGTGTACGATTTCCGTCATACACAGTCAGATCAGGGAACCGGAAAAGGTCATACAGATGCTGGTAAAAGAGCTGGGGCTGTCCGAGGAGGAGGTGCGTAAGCGCGTGGAAAAAGTCAGCTCGATCGAGCGGGTAAAGACGAATGTAGAAAAGGAGGTGGGAGACAGGATTCGGGAGTATGAGCTGGCGGGGGTAAAAGTGGACGAGGATTTTAAACGGTACTATCCTTATGATTCTTTGGCTTCAAAGGTACTTGGATTTACGGGAAGTGATAATCAGGGGATTGTTGGTCTTGAGGTAAAGTATGAAGATATTTTACAGGGTACGCCAGGAAAAATCCTGACGCTGACAGACGCCAGGGGCGTGGAGCTGCCGGATGCCGGAGAGAGCAGGCAGGAGCCGGTGAATGGAAGAAATCTGCATATCAGTCTGGACGCCAATATTCAGAAATATGTGGAGCAGGAGGCGTATAAAGTTATGGAACAAAAGCAGGCCGATTCCGTCTCCATTATCCTGATGCGGCCGTATAATGGAGAAATTCTGGCGATGGTAAATGTGCCGGAGTTTAACTTAAACGACCCTTTTACGCTGCAAGTGGACACGGCGGGGATGAGCGCTGAGGAAAAACAGGACGCTTTGAATCAGATGTGGAGGAACGGGTGTATCAATGACACCTATGAACCGGGTTCTACTTTTAAAATCATTACGGCGGCAGCTGGGCTTGAGGAGGGCGTGGTGTCATTAAATGACACTTTCAGTTGTCCGGGGTTTAAGATTGTGGAGGACAGGCGCATCCGCTGTCACAAGGTGTCCGGTCACGGAGCTGAGAATTTTGTACAGGGAACCATGAACTCGTGCAATCCGGTATTTATTGAGGTGGGACTGCGGCTTGGCATTGATAATTATTACCGCTATTTTGAACAATTCGGCCTGAAGGGAAAAACCGGCGTAGATCTTCCGGGAGAAGCCGCGACGATCATGCACAAAAAAGAAAATATGGGACAGGTGGAACTGGCTACGGTATCATTCGGACAGTCCTTTCAGATTACTCCGATGCAGCTTATTACCACGGCGAGTTCGATCATTAACGGGGGACGGAGAATTACGCCGCATTTTGGGGTAGAGGTAAGAGACGATGACGGAACCCTTTATGAAAAGCTGTCTTATCCATTGGGAGACCGGATTGTATCGGAGAAAACGTCGGAAACCATGCGCTATATTCTGGAGAAGGTAGTAGACGGCGGCTCAGGAAAAAATGCCTATATTGCAGGATACCATATCGGAGGAAAGACAGCGACTTCGGAAACTCTGCCCCGAAGTGCAAACAAATATATTTCTTCCTTTCTCGGTTTTGCGCCGGCTTCCGATCCCCAGGTAATCGGTCTGTGCGTGATCAACAATCCGCAGGGGGTTTATTATGGCGGAACCATCGCCGCGCCGGTAATGAAAGAGATTTATGAAAATATTCTGCCTTATCTTGGCGTGGAGAATGACGCGCCGGAAACGGAGACGGAGATGGCAGAATGAATTTATAGTTGATTAATAGAAAGAAAAGAATTATACTAATACCAAATGTGCAGGAAAGAGGAGCACACTTAAATAAAAGGTGAAGAGGTGTGAAATGATTTTAGGTACAGAAGTAATTATTCCATTGCTGACCGCATTTGTGATCAGTGTAGTATTAAGTCCCTTTGTAATTCCATTTCTGCGGAAATTGAAGGTAGGGCAGACAGAGAGAGAGGATGGAGTTCAGTCACATCTGAAAAAGGCCGGGACTCCGACGATGGGAGGACTTATCATATTGATCGCAGTCATGGTAACGTCCCTTTTGTTTATTAAAAAATATCCGAACATTGTTCCGGTACTCTTTTTGACGTTGGGATTTGGTATCATTGGTTTCCTGGATGATTATTTGAAGGTAGTCATGAAGCGTTCCGACGGTCTTTATCCGAAACAGAAAATGGCAGGGCAGTTGATTGTTACCACGATCTTTCTGGCCTATATGCTGGTTGTAGACGATAGTTTCCTTTCGATCCTGATTCCCTTTGGCGGTGGAAAATATTTTGACTGCAAATGGATTACGGTGCCGCTTGTTTACATTGCCGTGATCGGAACGGTAAACGGTGTAAACTTCACAGACGGGCTGGATGGTCTTGCCACGGGCGTCACGGCAATGGTCGCTGTATTTTTTACGGTAGTGTCTGCTGTGTACGGGGCGGGGATTGAACCGATTACGGCGGCAGTAACCGGGGCATTGCTGGGATTTCTGCTGTTTAACGTGCATCCTGCACAGGTGTTTATGGGAGATACCGGTTCGCTGGCGCTGGGCGGCTTCGTGGCGGGCAGCGCATATATCCTGAAAATGCCCTGGATTATCGTGATCGTAGGGCTGGTCTATCTGGTAGAAGTTCTTTCCGTTATGATTCAGGTGACGTATTTTAAGAAAACAGGCGGAAAGAGATTCTTTAAGATGGCTCCGATCCACCATCATTTTGAACTTTGCGGATGGTCTGAGACAAGGGTCGTGGCAGTGTTTACCATAATTACGGCGCTGTTGTGTATCGTGGGGCTGATGATATTATCCTATTAAACGGAGGATGGAAAGAAAGATGGATTTGAAAAAGAAAAATGTATTGGTATTCGGAACAGGCTTAAGCGGAATCGGCGCGGCAGTTCTTTTACATAAAACAGGTGCGAATCCGATTCTGTATGATGGAAATGAAAAGACGGACCCGGAAGAGGTAAAGAAAAAACTGGGAGAAGGCGTCGAAGCCGAAATTATCATCGGCGAACTGCCTGGCCAGGTGATAGACAGTCTGGATCTTGCAGTACTTAGTCCGGGCGTTCCCACAGACCTTCCGCTTGTTCAGTTGATGCGTAAAAGAGACGTCCCTGTCTGGGGAGAGGTAGAGCTGGCATATGAAAACAGCAAAGGAGATGTGCTGGCGATTACGGGAACGAATGGAAAGACGACGACCACGAGCCTGTTAGGAGAGATCATGAAAGTGCATCAGGAGTCGGTTTTTGTGGTGGGTAATATCGGGACTCCATATACGGGGACGGCTCTGGACACGAAAGCGGAATCTGTGACGGTAGCCGAAATCAGCAGCTTTCAGCTTGAAACCATCTGTAAATTCCGGCCGAAAGTAAGTGCGATTCTGAATATTACACCGGATCACCTGAACAGACATCATACGATGGAGGAATATATCCGGGTAAAAGAATGTATCACGAAAAATCAGACCAGGAGCGATACCTGCGTGTTGAATTATGAGGATGAAGTGCTGCGGGAATTTGGAAAAACTTTAAAGTGCCAGGTATTATTTTTCAGCAGTCTGCGTACACTGGAAAAAGGTATTTATCTTGAAGATGACAGGATTACATACAGCGACGGGAAAGAAAAGACTGTGATTTGCAGCACCGGAGAGCTGAATCTTCCGGGAAGGCATAATCATGAAAACGTGATGGCGGCCGTGGGAATGGCGATGAGTTATGGCGTTCCGGCAGAGGAAATCCGCAGGGTAGTAAAATCCTTTCAGGCAGTAGAGCACAGAATTGAATTCGTGACAGAAAAAGATGGAGTCGTGTATTATAATGACTCCAAAGGAACGAATCCTGATGCAGCGATCAAGGGAATTCAGGCGATGGACCGGCCGACATTTCTGATCGGCGGAGGATATGATAAGGATTCTTCTTATGAAGAATGGATTTCTTCTTTTGATGGGAAGGTGAAATATCTGGTGCTTCTGGGAGCCACCAGGGAAAAGATTGCCGCTGCGGCGAGAAGCTGCGGTTTTGATAAAATTTTATTTGCGGACACTCTGGAGGAAGCCGTGAAGATCTGCGCAGAGCGTGCGCAGAGCGGCGATGCGGTGCTTCTTTCCCCCGCATGTGCGAGCTGGGATATGTTTCCGAGCTATGAAGTGCGTGGAAGGATGTTTAAAGAATATGTGAAAAATCTCTAGGGAGTGATGCTATGGAGAGAACGGCCAGACGGCTGGATGATACACTGCTGATACTTGTGATGTTTCTGGTGGGATTCGGCCTGGTTATGCTCTATAGCACAAGCGCCTATAATGGACAGGTCAAATTCGGGGATTCGGCGTATTATTTAAAAAAGCAGTTTTTTGCCACGGTGCTTGGCGTGGCGGCTATGTACTTTTTATCCTGTATGGATTATCACGTACTGGAAAAATTCGCAATTCCTGGGTACTTGGTTTCCCTGGCGCTGTCAGCGCTGGTGCTGGTGGCGGGAAGCTCCTATAACGGTTCAAAGCGATGGCTGTCCTTAGGACCCCTCTCTTTTCAGCCATCCGAGTTTGCGAAACTGGCGGTGATCCTGTTTCTGGCCCGGATGGTCAGCAGACAAAAGCAGCGGAAAAACAGCATTTTGACGCTTGGGATGCTCCTTGTGCTGGTGCTGCCGATCGTAGGACTGGTAGGTACGAATAATCTGAGCACGGCGATCATTATTCTGGGGATTGCGGCGATTATGGGGTTTGTTTCCAGTCCCAGATACCTGCCTTTTGTCTGGATGGGAGGCGCGGGCGTCGGATTTATCGCTATTTTCCTGAGTCTGGAATCCTATCGTCTGGAACGCCTGGAAATCTGGAAGAATCCTGAAAATTTTGAAAAAGGATTTCAGACGATCCAGGGGCTGTATGCCATTGGTTCCGGAGGGCTGTTTGGCAAGGGATTGGGAGAAAGCATTCAGAAACTGGGGTTTGTTCCGGAAGCGCAAAATGATATGATTTTTTCCATTATCTGCGAAGAGCTTGGCCTGGCGGGAGCCGTTCTGCTGATTTTGGCATTTACCGTGCTGGTCTGGCGGTTTATGGTGGTCGCCACTCATGCGTCAGATTTGTTTGGGGCATTGATCGCGGCGGGCGTCATGGGTCATATTGCGATTCAGGTCATGCTGAACGTGGCGGTGGTAACCAATACGATTCCAAACACGGGCATTACGCTTCCGTTTATCAGTTATGGCGGAACCTCCGTGCTTTTTCTTCTGGCTGAAATGGGAGTGGTGCTCTCTGTCAGCCGGTGGCAAAAGTAGAAGCGCTGCATAAAATAAATATAAGTGCTGACTGATCGGAGGAATCGCATTTGGAATGTATGGAAATCTGCGGCGGCCGTCCCCTGAATGGAGAAGTGATGATTCAGGGCTCGAAAAATGCAGCATTGCCGATTCTGGCAGGAATGATCCTGCATAAAGGAACGACCGTATTGCATAATTGTCCGAAAATTTCGGATGTTACACATATGATAAAAATTCTGGGAGAGCTGGGATGTACGGTGTCCTGGGATGGAAATTCCCTCTGCGTGGATGCAAAGGACGTAAAAAGGGCGCGTGTGCCTGCCGAACTGGGGGGGAAAATGCGCTGCTCAATTATCTTTCTGGGAGCGCTTCTTGGGAGAATGGGGAATGCCAGGATTCCTTATCCTGGCGGCTGCACCATCGGAGCCAGACCCATCGATATGCACATGAGCGCCCTGCATCAGATGAAAGCGGAAATACAGGAAGAGCAGGAGTATCTGACCGGAAGCTGCGCCGGGCTTTTTGGAAGCAGAATTGTTTTGCGATATCCGAGTGTCGGCGCTACGGAAAATATCATTCTGGCGGCAGTGCTGGCAGAGGGGGTTACAGAGATCAGAGGGGCGGCAGCAGAACCGGAGATCATGGAATTATGCCGCTTTCTGAATGATAAGGGAGCCAGAATACATGGAGCGGGAACGGAACACATTCAAATAGAAGGGGTAAAGGAGCTGTCGGACAGCGAATATGATCTGATGCCCGACCGCATCGTGGCGGGAACTTATCTGATGGCGGCGATTGCGACAAGAGGAAGATGCCTGCTGCGAAAAGCGCCGCAGGAACAGCTTGAAAATGTAATTGCCGTGGCGGAGAAAATGGGAGCTGTAGTCAGTAAAAAAACGGAGGGACTTCTGGTGGACGGCAGGAAAGCAGAAAAATGTCTGCCGCTGCTTTGTACGGCGCCTCATCCCGGATTTCCGACAGATCTTCAGTCACAGGTTATGACGGCGCTCTGCGTGGCAAAAGGGGAGAGCCGGATTCGGGAGAGCGTTTTTGAAGCACGGTTCCGGACGGCGAGGGAACTTGCCAGGATGGGGGCGGATATTCAGATCGTGGGCCAGGAAGCGAAGATTCGCGGCAGTATGCTGCATGGAGCAAAAGTTCGGGCGCCGGAACTGAGAGGCGGCGCAGCTCTGGTAATTGCAGGTGCGGCGGCAGAGGGAAGGACATGGATCAGTGACTGCCATTATATCGGAAGAGGGTATGAAAATATCTGCCGGGATATGCGGAATCTGGGAGCGGATGCCAGTGTGAAATAGCATATGGAGGAATGTGTCACAGGAGGAAAAGATGAAAGAAATAACCTATCGAAAAAAGCGAAAAAGAGCGGGAAAAATCATAGGCGTGCTGGCAGGGCTTCTTGTGCTGGCAGCGCTTGTGGTTTTTGGACTTTTCAGAGTACGAGAGGTCGTGGTTACAGGAAACAGCATCTATTCAACTGCGGATATCCAGAATGCGGTCATGCAGGACGGGCTGTGTAAAAACACGCTTTATCTGATGTGGAAATACAGAGATGATTCCAGGGTTCGGGAGGAGCTGCCCTTTCTGAGTTCTGTGGAGGTGACGATGCTTACCCCCTATCAGGTGCGGATCGAGGTGCATGAAAAGGCGGAGGTGGGTTATTTCCAGAACGGAACGGATTATGTTTATTTTGACCGGGACGGGCTGATCGTTGAGATATCGAAAAAGCTCCGGGAAAATATTCCAAAGGTTACCGGAATCACGATTACCAAGCCGGCCCGGTATGAACTGCTTCCGATTAAGGAAAAGGAATCGGAAAGAGAAGAGGAGACAGAAGAGACAGAGAGCATGGGAAGTACGGATACATCCGGTCATGAACTGTTTGACGCCGTTGTGGAAATCACGCAGGTTTTGAGTAAAAACGCCCTGGTTCCAAAGGAGATACGATTTGACGACCAGCAGGAGGTGACGCTTTGTTTTGACCGTATGCGGGTCAGACTGGGCGCATGTATCAATCTTGTGGATAAAATCACAGCATTGAAGTCTGTATACGAAAAAGTGGAGGGGATGGAAGGAACTCTGCATATGGAAAGCTACTCGGAGGATGCAAGGACGATCACCTTCAAGCAGGGAGAAACAGAGGAATCCCTGGAGGTAGAACAGCCGGAGAACTCAGGGGATAACAGCCCAGGGGAAACGGACAGCCAGAAAGAGACAGAGAGTGAGACACAAAATACTTCTCCTGTGTATTCGGAATCTGACGGAACTTTTTCAACGGATGCGGAGGGAAACCGGATTTATACTGATGCGGCAGGAAACACCACGCCGAACGTGGAAGAGTATCAGTATACGGATGAAAACGGGGAAATCATTACGGATGGATATGGTTATATTGATCCATATACCGGAGCCTATATCCTGAAGTGAGAGATTTTATGGAAGATGAGCGGAATAAATAGTTACAAAGATTTAAAATTTCCATGAATTTATAAAATAGGCTTGATTAATTTTGCAAAAACTTATATGATAAAGGAAATACGGTTTAATCATGGGAGCTTTGTGTTCAAATTTAAGCTCTTTGGATTTGATACAGATGTGAGAAGGAGGAAATACTCTTGTTAGAAATTATGACAAATGAAGCTGAATCTGCCGCAAAGATCATTGTGATTGGCGTTGGCGGTGCAGGTAATAATGCGGTAAATAGAATGGTGGATGAGACGATTGGCGGCGTAGAGTTTGTCGGCGTCAATACAGATAAACAGGCATTGACACTGTGCAAAGCGCCTACGACCATCCAGATTGGCGAGAAACTGACAAAGGGACTGGGCGCCGGAGCAAAGCCGCAGGTAGGACAGCAGGCTGCCGAGGAGAGTGCGGAAGATATCAAACAGATCGTACAGGGGGCTGATATGGTATTTGTCACCTGCGGTATGGGAGGCGGTACCGGAACGGGCGCCGCACCGGTAGTTGCAGGTATTGCGAAAGAGCTGGGAATCCTGACGGTAGGCGTTGTGACGAAGCCTTTCCGTTTTGAGTCCAGAGCGCGTATGAACAATGCGTTGGGCGGAATTGAAAAGCTCAAAGAGAATGTCGATACGCTGATTGTGATTCCGAATGATAAACTGCTTGAGATCGTAGACCGCAGGACGACGATGCCGGAAGCGCTGAAAAAAGCAGATGAGGTGCTTCAGCAGGCAGTGCAGGGAATTACAGACCTCATTAATCTGCCGGCGCTGATCAATCTCGACTTTGCGGATGTTCAGACCGTTATGACAGGGAAAGGGATCGCTCATATCGGTATTGGACATGCTAAGGGTGATGATAAAGCGCTGGAGGCGGTAAAACAGGCAGTGTCCAGCCCGCTTCTGGAAACGACCATCGAAGGCGCGTCCCATGTGATTATCAATATTTCGGGAGATATTTCCCTCATGGATGCGAATGACGCCGCAAGCTATGTACAGGAACTGGCAGGAGATGACGCAAATATTATTTTTGGCGCGATGTATGATGATACATACACCGATGAGGCGAGCATCACCGTAATTGCCACGGGACTTGATTCCGCTACGGCTACACAGCCATCTGTGAGCGAAAGCAGAAAGAAAGTAACTGATTTTACAGAGACGGTTGTTTCAGAAGAACCGAGGTTTGGCGGATTCCAGAGAAATACTTCCGGAAACCCGCAGATCAAACCTCTGACTTCTTCACCGCTTGGAAAATTAAAGACGCCAGAGAGCAGTGTTCAGGTAAAAGATATTCAGATACCTGATTTTCTGAAAAGAAGATAGAGAGATAGCAGATGGGCTGTTACAGAATCATGTAACAGCCCATTAAATATGTCAGGCTTTCCGTTTCATTAACTTACGGTACGCACCGGGCGTCATGTTACAGCTTTTTTTAAAACTCTGCGAGAAATAACTCTGTGAAGAAAAGCCGGAGAGCTGCGCAATATCTGCAATCCCGTGATCTGTGCTTGAGAGGAGCGTTTTACTCACCTCGATTCTGCGTTCATTCAGATAGGTGATTGGAGAAAGGCCGTAGCATTTTGTAAAAGTATGGACAAAATAGTATTTGTTTAGATGTGCCATTTGTGCAAGGGCGTCCAGTGTGATGTTATCCTGATAATTGGAATCAATATAACGCTTGATTTTTGCACATTCCCTGTTCGGGCGTTGGGAAACGGTGATGCTGAGCGCTGAATTTGTGATTCTCTGAAGCTGGATGATCAGAATGTCCAGCATGTCTTTACAGATTTCCTGATACCCTTCCCGCTTGTTTTCAAGCTCCGTCAGCATGGAACTGAAATAAAAGAGAAAATCATTTTTTTTCTTCTGACAGTTGAGCACCAGATACTCCTGATTGGTGTCGAAGGAAAAGCCAAGTCCTTCCACTCCCAGCGTGATATATTCCAAAGGCGGGGAGCTGAAAGAGATTTCGGTGTGCAGGATGTTTGGATTAATGATGATCAGGTCATCCTTTCGAATTGGGAAAGAATCATTCTCAACCTGAAACTCGCCGTTGCCATTTTGAACATAAAATAATTCTGTAAAATAGTGGGAGTGTTTCAGGCTGGGCCAGTCCCCTTCACATTTTGAGGTAGTAACGTAAAGCAGATTCACGACAGGCTGGTTGCCTGGGATTTGCTGCAACTGATATTTTAAATTACCCATGATTACAGGTTCCTTTCTGTTTATTTAGTAATTCCTTCCTACTTATTTAGTAATCTTGCGTGTATAAAAAGACATGAAATACTGCATGATGGCAAGAAAACCAAGATGGAAAATTCAAAAAATCATCAAAATTAGGTAAAGTATCTATAAA
>CALCMD010000121.1 GCA_937965795.1 uncultured Lachnospiraceae bacterium
GTTTTGAGGATACAAAAAAGTGCTGTTGGTGGTGACGAGAATCTGCCGCTCAACAACATATGGATTCGTATCGTTTCTTTCTTTTAGATATTCCTCCAACGAAACGACTGCTTTGGCATTCAGGTACACCGTCCGGTCTTTTTCCCCTTTTCCGTGGACGACCAGCTTGTCCCCCTTAATATCAGATATTCTGATCCCAGTCAATTCGCTTACCCTGCACCCGGTTGACAGTAAAACATCCACAATTGCCCTTTCCCTGTTATTTTTTGTTGCATTGCGTATTCTTTCGATCTCAAGTTCTGTAAAGGCGGATTTCTTCTTTTTCCTTTCCCTGATTTTCTCAATCTTAAGGGTCGGATTTTTCAAAATAATTTCTTCCGACTGCAAATACTGATAAAAAGAGCCAAGCACCCTTAACTCATTGTTTGCGGTTGTCTTGGAAATCCCGTCTCTTTTTTGCCTGACCGCAAGATAGTAGCGGATATCATCGGCCATAACTTCATCTGCGGTTTTATTAATCCTGTCAAAAACAAATGACAGGGTTTTTTTGTACATATGTATCGTCCTGTCTGTGCATCCTTTTACTGTCTTTGCAACCAGGAATTTTTTAAACAGATACTCGTTCCTGTCCTCTGACCGTATTGCTACCTCCGTTATGCGCTCCTGTACTTCGTACTCTCCAAGTATTGCATCAATCTCTATATCCGTGTCAGGAATCCCCTTGCTTATAAGCAGCATACACAGCTTCTGGCGCAAATCCTCTCTGGCGCTCATAACAGCACTCCCATTCTGGCCGGAGTAAACAGTGTTCTTTCTTTTGGGTAACTTCCAGAATATGGCTCTGCTAATGTATCGCCCTGTACTACTACTGCATTAACTCCAAGCATGCTAAGCTGGACATAGCACATGTATACACTTTTCCAATCCAGATCCTGCGCCACTACCCTCATGACGTGTTGGTAATTGATTCCCCTGTCTTTCAGCACCTGTGCGACAGCTATTATCATTCCACCAGCCCCGCAGGACGGTTCGCAGATACGATAAACGCCACATCCATCCTGTTCTTCGATTGTAAGTTTTGCGCATGCGTAACTTATATGGTACGGGGTGAAAAACTGGCCCGATGCTTTGTTTCCCAGCCCTTCGTCCATATATATCTCTCCCAAGATGTCGCCCATATTGGTTTCCATTGTTTCAACAAGCATGTGGAACATTTCTGCAAACACCCTCGCTTCTTTCTGGTCATATTTTCTAATTGTGTCCAGATATGCCTGCTCGCGTTTTTTCCAGATTTCTCCATGCAACATATCAAGGCTATTGCTTATAGCCAGCGCCATACATTTCACCCAGTCTGAAAACACTTCGTAAGGTGAATATTTCCCGGATATCCCGGCAATGCACTTTACAATATCTTTTTTTCGGTCCATTTTTCAAGAAGCCTGTGTACACGTTGCCCCGGCCGGAGGCTGGCTCCTTTCTGTTTTTCTTTAAATTTTCTGATCTCTTTTTAGTACCCTGCTGCTTTCCCGGCTGCTTTCCTGCCTTCGCCCTTGCTCCCCGCATATTCCCGGATTTTCCGTTCCGGATTTGTTTTCTCTTCCAATTCATGATAAAGGAGACTTTTCCGTGTTCCTTTTTTATTGACGCACAGCGCATAAAACTGGAGTACTTGCACCACTTTCCAATCTTCTTTTACAACCTTTATTTTGTTGTTCCCCTCTTCGCTCCGTTCCGCATGGTAGATTCCGAGGACGTCCCCCGGCTTTACTGTGTCCGGACGGTATTTCCATACTTCTGGTATCTGTCCTTTCTTCATCCCTGCTTTTCTTTCCCCTTTCTGGCGGCCTTAAGCCGCCCTGTGCTTTGTTGACTGGTTGCGTGTGATATATTGAATCCCTTGTTAAAGGAGACTGCCTGTTTAAAAATCTTACTGTTCGCCAAACACTTCCGCCGCCAGAGCTTCCGCTCCTTCCGCATATCCCTTCTCTTCCAGGAACTTCACCGCCGACTCCGCCGCTATGTATATCTTTTCATTCTCATCGTTATTCCGCTGCGTTTCACGTATCTTCTCCATGTCAATGCCGAGGTTGTACAGGCGGTTCGCTTCTTCCGCATAATCCTCAAACCTCGCCCAGTGGTGTCCCATGTCGTCACGCTCCCCTACAGAATAGACTTTATTGTCAAACTGACGCTTGAACCTCCGTATCCGTTTCTCCCGGAATCCCCAGTCATCATACAGTACCGCATATACCATCGTGAGCATGTTGTTATAAATCCGGTCGGATATGTTCTCAATCGACCTGTGTAATTCTTCCGGTGTGAATTTCACGGATACTTTCAGGAGCCCCCTCAGCTTCACCTGCTCTCTGAGTCCATCGACCCCGTATTCCTCCGCAATCTTCAGCGCATACGCCATTCCATCGTTCCTGAGCTTTATCAGCTCATCTGCTTTCTTTGCCATTCCTCCATCTCCTTTTCCATCTTCCGTTTCATTACCTCCCGGTATGGGTTCTGCCCTCTACAGAATGCACACATATGTCCCTGTAGCGCATCTGTCATCCGTTTCCAAAGTTCGGCATTGGCTACGGGCTTCCCTTTTGCATTCTTCCAGCCGTTCTTTTTCCAGCGGATATACCACCTGTTTTTTACCGCCCCGTAAACGTGCCCGTCCCCAATAAATACTCGGACGGAGCAGGTTTTTGTGAGCCTTTCCACAGCCTCCGCTACGGCCGTCAAAACGGCCTGGTTTTCCGTGGCGTCCTCTAACCTGATTACCCCTTCCCGCGTGACCGGCTCCCCTCTTTTATTCCTGTATTCGATCAGCCACATGGCCGCCCCGTTTTTCCTTGAAGGGCCTTCCCATGTGGTCCTGATGAAGATGTTTACCCCGTACATGCCGCCGTCCTCCTGCACTTTTTCCGTCCATGTCCCCTGTGTGCATCTCCTCCATCCTGCTGCCCAACCGGATCATGGTATAACGCCTGTACTTGAACCCGGTTGCCGGGTTGATTCCCTCATGGATATGCGCGATATAATAGCCCTTCTTTGGCTTCGGCTCCTTTTTCCATCTTTGCAGCCTGTCCGTATCCGGTTCCGGGAGAGGCATGTTCCTTGACGTGTTATAGTTCGCTTCTTTCAGCCTCGGCTTTCCGGGCGTGCCGTCTTCCTTTTCCTCAACCGTATGTTCATCTTTTGTCATGTAGTTGCTCAGTTTCGTAAAATCTTCATCGTAAAATTTACTTTTCCGGATTTCCGTGAACCATGTCCCGCCCTTCTCCCATGCCCTTTGCAGGATGCTGGCCGTATCCCCGATCTCATTGATGACAATATGGATGTGCCACGCCCCCCTTGTTCCACGCTCTATGTTCCGGAACCAATAAAGGATCTTCCCTCTTTTTTTGTATTCCTTCCTCACATACCTCATGGCTTTCTGGAAATCTCTCAGAGCCTCTTCCATATCTTCCGGCCTTTCCCCTACCCCGTATGTCCAGGTCGCCCATATGTCCCCCGGGTTGATGTACTCCAGCATCCGGTGCCTGCACCGCCTCTCCTTGTTCAGGGCGTTGACTTTGCGCATCTGTTCCGGCGTCGGCTTTTTCTTCTTTGCTCTCTTCTCTCCAGGCGCGCCATATTTCCCATCGTGGTATTCCTCTCTGTCGATGATGTCGCCCTTCCTGAACTTGTATGTTTTTCTCTTTGTCACCATAGCATCTGTCCTAACTTTAATATTCTTATCAAGTGCGAAACGGCAGCAAATCCGCCGTTTTTTCTTGACTTTTCCAGCCTTTTGGTGTACTATGGCTATGAGTATTTATATCCATAGTTCATCAAGAAAGAGCTGGTGCATATTCCCGTATGTATCAGCTCTTTTTTCTGCCATCCGGTCCCGGAGCTTGAAAAGAGCCCTTTACATACGCTTCGCCTGTTTCCATCTTCCTGTAGAAATCTTCCATCTGCTTTATCGTCAGCCGTTTCATCCCGTCTGTCCCTCCTGTCCTGACAGCATTTATCCTGCTGCCCTCCCCATGTACCTGATCTTTAACTGCCCGCCTTTTTCCTCCTGGAAAATCACGTCTGGATTCTTTTCCCTGCTTTCCTTGCGCTCCTGGCAGTCGCAGCGCTCCCCTGGGTCAAGGCGCGCCTTGCAGATGTCACATATGTATTTGTGGTAATATGCCATGTCCTTCCCTCCGTTCTTTTACTCCACGACTTTCTTTGCCGCCTTGTCGATGACATGCGTTTCCCTGCGCTCTATCCCCCTGTCCACCAGGTACAGATACAGCTCGTCCTCAAAAACTACCAGCCACTCATCCGGGTTCAATCCAGATAAACTTATGGTTTTCCTCTGTGCCCTTCTCGGCCTGTGCGCATTCTGCACACTCTTCGGCGCTTCCATCTTCTCTGCTCCTTTCTTCCCCGCAGGGAATCTGCCCCAGCTCCGTCTGCGTCCCGTTATAAGCATCCACGTAATAAACATCCGGATGCGCTTCGTTCTTTGTGGCGCCAAAGATTGTCAATCCTTCACTTTCCGACATGTGTGTTACTTTAACCGTGCCGCCGCACGCACTCATGTCTATGTTCGTCAGCCCGTATTTCCTCCGCATGGCGTCCATTGCTTCCACCAGAGGAATGAAGTCCGGCGCCGCCTCCGGCCACTTCTCCTTTGTCATTTCCTGCATCTTGCTTTCCTCCTCCGTCTTTTCCTTCTCCATTTGCCGATCGCCTCCCCCAGTTTTTCCGCCCAATCTTCCGCCGTACATGCGATTATGATCCCGATCACATATGCGTACATAATGATGATCCACGCATCAGCCCTCGTCATCGTCGCATCCGCTGGCGGGAAGTTATAGAATACAAATGCCGAGAACGCGAACCCGAAGAAATGTTTACTCATTTCACAAAATCCTCCTCCGTCAGCTTCCTTCCAATGTGTGCCTCGAACTTTGTCCGGTAAATATTGAACTCATCACTCTTCTTTCCAGACTTTTTCTTCGGTATCACTTCCCCTATGTCCCAGACACCCTGTCTCATATGCTCTCTTACTTTCTGTATCGAGCACCCCAGAATCTTCGCCACTTCCGGCGGCTTTAAAATGTCTTTCACTTATGCAGCCTCCTTTGCGCTTTACTTCCTTACTTCCTACCAGTCCTTTTCCCTTGTGACTCCTTTGAAGGAATCCCATCTTTCCTCCAGTGATTCATCGCCATCCCCTGAAAATTCTTCTACTGTTTCTGTCCAGATACCCCATAATTCTTCTTCTGAATATCCGGTCGTTTCGGAGAGAAAGCCGATCGTCATGGTATATCCTGCCATTTTCTCTACGAAATCCTCAAACTTATAGTCTGATAACATTTCCTCGAATTTGAAAATCGTTTCTTTCGGCGCTCCCATGTTTTCCAGTTTCTTGTAGGTCTTTTCCTGTAACTCCATAAACTTTTCTTTCATTGCTGACATCTCTTTTTCCTCCTGGTTATTTTTTTTGCATATTGCGGTTTCGCTTCGCATTCCTTCTCTTGGCCGCATTCGCATTTGAAAATTCATGATTTGGAGCGGGAGATTTTCTCCCGTTTCTTTTTCCTTTTGCTCTCCATCATCATTGTCTGCTTTCGCGCTTCGCCTAATATCTCATGTAACAGGGCTGTCTGATACTTTATTTCTCGCCCGATCAGAGAATTCGGATTGATATTGACCTGTATTTTCTCCTTTTTCTTTGCTTCTGCCTCACTCCTCAGTTGCAACTTTTGAAATCTTGTAATTGCTCTATATAAGTCCATTTCTTTCACCCCTTCCTATCCCGCTTTCTCCGTCCAAAATCATAATCGTGCTTGTTTACCACACATCCGGCAGATCGAGAATTGCTGACATCTCTTTTTCCAAATAAGCCGCCAGTTCCGGTGAAGTCCACCGGATATGTCTGATATATTCGTGCATTTCCCGTCTTGGATTAGCGGCTTTTCTAATGCTTTCGCATTCATCTGTGACATATTGTCTGATTTTCTCCTGTAAGTTCTCTATGCGTTCTTTCATCCTCTTCTTCACCTCCTATCCCGCTTTCTCTGTCCAAAATCATAACCGTGCTTGTTTACCACATATCCGTCAATTTCCTTCCCTGATTTTCTGAAATCTATTGCTTTTCCTGTGTTTCTCTCATGTTCTGTTTGTACAGGCTGTTGCCGCAGCCGAGTACGAAAGAAAGGAGTCCCTTAAATGGATGATTTAACAAAAGAGCAACAAAAAATTTTAGTATCCATGTATAAAGAAGTATTGAGCCGACAACCTGCATTATCTTTTGATGACGCAAATTATTTTCAAAATTCTGATGAAGCCATGAAGCTGTTTAGCCCTGAACAAACCTCCGAACACATGTCTGCATTGTGCTGGAAATTAAAATCCAAAGGTTACATCCTCTGTTTTCCTGGAGACAATCTCGCTAATGACATTGAACTTACCGACCAGACCATCATTTATATGGAAAATAAGTTTAAAAACAATTTGAAAAGCATCGGTTCGTTTCTTCTTCAGCTAAAACCTTGATTGTTCATCGGTTGCGTATTCATTGCGCAGCCGATTTTATTTCTTCAAAATATGACGTCTTTTCGTTTTCTCTTCGAAAATTTATTGCATGTGAAATATTCGAAGTATGCCTGCATGGGTCATCGTCCGTTTGCTTGTAACAATGTTCTTTTTTGCATTCCGGCACATTCCCGTCACATAGATAGAACACCTTATCTTTCATTCTTCCTTCACTCCCTATCCCGCTTTCTGCGGCTCTACAAAATCTTCAACGTTACATTTCAACACCTTTGCAATTTCCACACTAATCTGTAATGACGGGTTTTTTGTCCCCCGCTCTATCTGGCAAAGCATCGCCTGGGAAATCCCTACCACTTCTGCCACATATGCCTGAGTCAACTCTAAAGATTCCCGGCGGGCTTTTATCGCTGAACCTATGCTCATTTTTTCCACCCCCTTAAAACGTAAATGATAACCGCTAGATAAAAGACGACTTCAATTCCCCTGAAAAACCAGTACATGGCCACCATGTCCACGACCTCCTTCCTTTAAAATTGTTTTATTTATATTGACAATGAGCCGGATTAAAGCTATTCTGTAAGTGGGTCGGGGCTTTCGCCCCTTCCCTTACTCAATGAGCTTCTTGATGATTTCCATCAGTATCTCAATGAGTTTTAAGATTGCGGTGATAAGAACTATCGTTTCGAGTGTGTAGTTCTTATCACTTTTTTTGTGCCTGTTCCGGTTGCTCATTGCTTTTTACCTCCTGATTTGGTATATTTAAGTTAATCTCTTAACTTGGTTATATTATATCCCACAATTGTTGGATTGTAAATAGTTTTTCCAACTTTTGTTGGATTTTAGCAATTTATACAAAAACAGGAGTTCAAAACTATGTATAATGCACAACAAACAGCAGAAAAAATCAAACTTCAAGCAAAATCCCAAAATATTCTAATTAAAAATATGTTAGAAGAATGTGACCTAAGTAAAAATGCTTTATCGTCAATGCTCTCTCGTGGCTCTTGGCTTCAAGCAAACAATCTTGCCAAAATCGCCGACTACCTGGACTGCTCCGTTGACTATCTCCTCGGCAGGACAGATAACCCTGAGGTGAACAAATGATCGTTGGTGTTGTTTCAGAAACTATTAAAAATATGCTTGGTATTCCCTCTTCTAGTGATAATACTATCTATATGGGAGCAACCAATATATCTCATATGGAGACTTCACATCCAGCAGATTACGCCAAGTATAAAAATCAAATTCGCAACATCCTTGCTCATCCTGATTACGTTGGCTTGAACCCTAAAGACGGTTCTATTGAGTATGTCAAATCCTTTGTTATTGATGATGAATATGTTAAGGTTGCCGTTCGTGTTTCTTCTGGTGGCAGATACTATGCACGTTCCATTTATGTATTAAACAAACGGAGGGTCGAAAACTTTATTAAAAAAGGTACTCTTAAAAAAGTTGACATTTTGGAAAACTGAACGTATAATATAACCAAGTAAATAATATACTTGTTAGTAAGTTATAAGAATTTGAGGACGGAACGGGCAGCCGTCGCCCTTGTTGGAGATGTGGGAGTGTCACCCCACCTTATTCTTATAACTTTTTTTCTTGCATCAACCGCCGTCTTCCTCCCCCTATGCTGCCGTTGAGTTATCACTTTCCAGCAGGCACTCCAAACGATAATTTAGCCATAAGCAGCATATGCTGTAGGAAAGAGCATGAACAAGGTCGGAAATGGTTCCCGACACACTCTTATTGAATACCTGAGATGCTGGATACACCGCCCAGCCGTTTATGTTCTTTTTTGTTATAGAACTTTGTGAAGCTCTTTCTATGTCGCAGAACACCACTCACGAATAGATTCTTCGACGCAATCATTATTATAATCTTCCATTATGTTTCACCCTCCTATCCCGCTTTCTGCGGCTTACTCTCTTTATCTACTTTGTCGCTTGACTCAGTTTCGAACAATGTGTTCGCATCTACTCCCAGCGTAACAGCAAGTCGAAAAATATCTGTATCCTTTATTACCTTTCTCCCTTTTAACATGTCATTGAATTGTTGCTTCGAGTATCCCGCTTTTTCAGCTATTGCGCATTGCTTAAGACATCTATCCTTGATGATTTTCGATACATTGTTTGCTACAATTGATTTCAAATCTTCACCTCCTATCCCTCAAGTTTCTTGAGTTTACGTATATGCTACATCATGTTTCTTTAGTTGTCAATACATTTTTCTAAACTTTCTTGAGTTTTTGTATTTACTTTGCAATATTTTTGATGTATAGTGAATATATAGAAACGAGGTGATTATATGGGGATAGGATATAGAATCAAAGAAGCAAGAGAACAATTAGGATTGACTCAAACAGAACTTGGTAAAATGGTTGGTGTCACCGGATCAGCAATAACTAACTATGAAAAAGAAACAAGCCATCCCAAAGAACAAATAATATATAAATTAATGGAAACGCTTAATGTCGATGCGAATTATTTATTTCAGGACGTTGTACATCTACCCAAGATAGAAAACAATATTACGCTTTCTGAATATGAACATATTAAAAAATACCGCTCCCTTGACCCCTACGGCCAGGAAACGGTAAATATAGTATTAGAACGAGAGGCTTCCAGAGTGTCCGCTCTGAATAAGAAAGACTCCCGTATAAAAGAACTGGAAGCCATCAACGCCCTGCCCCCTGCTCCACGGCGCATTTACACTTACCTTCACAAGATAGCGGCTGCCGGAGTTGGGTTCTACTTTGACGATATTCCCACCGATACCATCGAAGCCCCATACCGGGAAAATGCTGACTTTATCGTTGGGGTAAATGGCGACAGCATGGAGCCGACGTATTCCAATGGCGATTTGGTATATGTGGAAAAATGCCAGATTGTAGAACCTGGTGAAATCGGTATCTTCATGGTAAACAGCGAATGCTTTATTAAAGAAGCCGGACACGATGAACTTATCTCTCACAACCCAAAATACAAACCCATTCCGGGAACCGAACATATTATTTGTGTAGGTAGAGTTTTGGGGAAGGTGAATACAGATTAAACTGCTCCGGCGTTTTAAATACATCCCCGGAGAGAATACTTATATCAGAAAGGAGATCTTTATTATGATGTATCCATTTATGACCCTTAACGATGACACGGAAATTACCCATTCCGAGATGAAGGCAGACGGAAAAGTAAAAGTGTATATCGAAACCCCGGATATCAACGACGGCTTTCATAATGCTACTTGCTGGCTTCCCGATTACAAATGGGAAGATATTGTCGGCTACTCCGAGACCGAAATGGCTTACTTTAAGCAGCTAATACAGAATAACGCCCATCTCATCATAGAATTCTCTCAGGAAGGGGGAATCTTGAATGCCGCAAATTCTTAGGATTGGCCCTTATATTGTATATTTCTGGTCAAACGAAAGCGACCCCCTTGAGCCTGTCCACGTCCATATTGCCGAAGGGCGCGCCACATCCAACGCTACAAAGCTCTGGATTACCCGGACCGGGAAAGTAGTTCTTTGTAATAATAATTCAAAAATCCCGTCTCGTGTGCTGACTAAGGTAATAAGAGTCATCGAAGCGAATAGCGCTGATATTATTGAAAAGTGGCTGAGTTGTTTCGGAGAAATAAGATATTTCTGTTAAAAATAAAAACCGCCCCGGCGCCAACCGGAACGGCTTCCATAGATTTAACCTGTCAACATCAACGGATGACTTGCTAAATCCGCTCTCAGGTAGATTATAGCACGTTATCCTTGAAGTTCATAGGGTAATTTTTTTATACCTATTTTACACAAAGGAGGGTGCTTTTATGGCAAAACGTAAGAAATATCCAAAACTTCCCAATGGCTTCGGCTCCATCAAGTATCTTGGCCGGAACCGCCGCAACCCTTACGGCGTCTATCCGCCCTGCCAGGAATTTACCCTTGATGGCGTGCCAGTTACCCGGAAAGCCCTGTGCTACGTAGATGACTGGATGAAGGGCTTTGCCGTTCTGACCGCTTATCAGGCCGGAACATATACGCCAGGCATGGAGAGCAGTCTGGGCGTCTCTTCCGGGAATGCTCCGGAACTTGGCGCCCTTGCCCGGCGTATCCTTGCCGACTACAGCCGAATGAAGGACGCCACAGAGGACGTATCCAAAAAAAAGACATTTGCAGAAGTATATGAAGATTTCTACCGGCACAAGTTCGAAGAAGATAAGAGCCGTATATATTCAAAATCTTCTATGAATTCCTGCAAGTCCGCATTCCGGAACTGTGCCGCTCTCCACGACAGGGTGTTCGCAGACCTGAGATACCCTGATCTCCAAAAGGTCGTAGACGACTGCCCGCTCAAGCACTCCAGTCTTGAGCTGATCGTCTCTCTGATACGCCAGATGTACGAATACGCCCTGATTTATGAGATCGTTGATAAAGATTACTCTTCCGCTGTGAAAATCAAAATACAGGACGACGACGAGCATGGGGAGCCCTTTACCCAGAACGATCTTTCTATCCTCTGGAAGAATAAACAAAATCCGGTTGTTGAAATGCTGCTGATCATGTGTTATTCCGGCTACCGCATTACGGCTTACAAAACATTGAAAGTCGATCTTAAAGAAAAATATTTTCAGGGCGGTGTGAAAACCGTTTCCGGAAAGAACCGCATTGTCCCCATTCACTCCGCTGTCCTTCCGCTTGTAAAGAATCGGCTCAAGGTCCAGGGGTGTCTGATTCGCAATGTCAGCGCATTCAGGGCCGACATGTATTCCACCCTCGAAAAACTCGGCATCAAAAGGCACACGCCCCATGACTGCCGACACACGTTCTCCGCCCTCTGCGAAAAGTATGGCGTAAATGAAAATGACCGGAAACGCATGATGGGACATTCCTTCGGCAGCGACATCACGAACGGGATCTATGGACACCGCACCACCGAGGAATTGAGGACGGAAATCGAAAAGATTCCGGGCGGTTAATTTGTTGCTAATGTGTTGCTAACCGTTCACAATTATTCGTGTTTTTAACCGTTCTTTTTTGTTCAGGTAGAACCCTTAAAAGTGGCTTGTTTCCGGGCTTTTTCGCGATTTTTCCTTTAAATCCGGGCACTCTCAAAAATCTTAAATTTTTAAAATTCCCTTAAAATTGTAAACTTTTGTTCACAAAATACCGTGGCATAAGAAAAAGCCCGGAGCCGGGCAGTTTTTACACTGCGCCCTACTCCGGGCCATATCATGGATTCCTTTCTATACTAAATAAGCCGTTATCCCTCGATAGCGATATATTTCTTTTCTTCGACCTCCGGCTTTTTCTTCTCCGCTTTCGGAATGCTCAGCTTCAATACCCCGCTTTCATATTTGGCATGGATATCTTCCTGTTTCATATCCTCACCAACATAGAAAGATCTGCTCATGCTGCCAGCATAGCGCTCCCGGCGGACGAATTTTCCTGTTTCCTTTTCTTTCTGATCTTTGTCAAACCCCTTTGCAGCGCTGATTACAAGATATCCGTCTTTCAGTTCCAGGGAAAGTTCTTCTTTCCTGAAGCCTGGCAGGTCAATATCTACCTCGTAGTGGTCGTCATGCTCCTGCACATCTGTTTTCATCATGTTCGCCGCATGGCGTCCATACAAATTCCGCTCTGCTTTCCGCATCGCTTTATCGTTAAAGGATGGGAAATCAAAAAAGTCATCAAAGAAATCATCAAATAAGTTTTCTCCAAAAATGCTCGGTGTCATCATAAGTCATCGCTCCTTTTCCTAATTAAAATGATTTGTTAACCGGAACTGGGGATGATCGGGAAGAAGCCGGAACCTCTGACTGGTTCCTTTCTTTCCTTCTCCTTTGTTCTATCTGTGTTATAACACATTTATTAGCACTCGTCAATAGAGAGTGCTAATAAATGTGTGAACTTTCTGTGAACATTCATGCCCGCAAAGCAAAACTTTCACTTCGCATTTGCTTTTCTTTTTTTCCAGGTTTGATATGAAATATGATACAGTTTTGCCATTTTCTTTGACTGATAAATATCAGGAACTGTTTCATCCGTCTCCCACTTGGAGACCGTTTGTCTGCTTACACCAAGTTTTTCAGCGACAACTTCTTGTGATAAGCCGCATTTTTTTCTTGCATGGAACAAACTATTACCTAAATTCATGGAAATCCCTCCCCGTCAATTAATATCTCCATTATAATAATTGACAAAACAAAATTCTACCAAGTATGTTTTACATATTTGCCCGATAAGTTTACAAATGGGAGAAACCCATGCTCTCTACCCACTTTTTCAATTCAGTCTCCGCTACTCTTCCGTTCAACATTTTTCCCGGTTTCAGTATCGCTCCGGGACAACTCGGTTTCAGATTTTCATTTACCCTGCCCATGCCGCTGCCGCCGGAAGTCGCAAAAGGAATGATTGTCTTGCCAGAAAAATCATAGCTTTCCAGAAAAGTATTGATAATCCTAGGGGCAACATACCACCAAATCGGAAAACCGACAAATATGGTATCGTACTCCTCCAGATTCACCGTCTTGTCTGCGATTGCCGGACGGGAAGTTTTATCATTCATCTCCACCGAGCTTCTGCTTTTCTTATCCATCCAGTCCAGATCGGCGCGGGTATAAGGAACCTCCGGTTTAATTTCATAAAGATCAGCCTGTGCCGTGTCCGCCAGTTTTTTTGCCGCCTTTGCAGTTACACCACTTGCCGAAAAATAAGCTACTAAAATTTTCTTACTCATAAAAATTTCCTCCTAAGATTCTAAATTTATATATTTTTTCTATATACGGAAGAACTAAATTACCTGGAAGTTTTTCCATTTTCCGGACTTCTGCCGCAGGATAAAAATGACTGCCCGGATGATCCAATCGCATACCATCGCAACAGCAATACCGATTACCCCCATATCAAGAACAATGCCGAGGAGATAGGAGAGAAACAACCGCCCTGCAATCGTGGAAGCAATGGAAACGTACATGGTAAATTTTACATCTCCCGCTGCCCGAAGTCCATTGCTGAGCGCACCGGAAAACGGATAGGCTGCCGCATTAAACACATTGTGAAGCAACACCAGCCAGACGACGAGCTGCTTTGTTTCCGGTTCCAGCGCATAAAGCTTTAGGAAAAGTGGCGTCAGGAAAAATACAAGCAGGTTCCATGCCGTAGACAATAAGAGCGTGATCCCCGTCAGCTTTCTAAAATAATAGTCTGCTCCTTCGGTATCCCGGTTTCCCATACACTGCCCAATCACTGTGATAAAGACCGGCCCCATCGCCACACCCGCCAATGCTGCCAAAGACCAAATACTTTGTGCCACACCGTTAGCCGCAATCTGGCAGGTTCCAAAAAGAGCCACAATGCTGCTAAGAGCCACCTTCACGAACTGGAATACGCCATTTTCCAGGCCATTCGGAACGGCAATTCTCAAAATCCGCTTCATGGAAGAGCCATTCCACCTGAAAATCCATTCTTTTCGATAAAATACTTCATTTTTTTTACGAAGGCACAGCCATGTAATCGCCACAGCCGAAAATGTCCGGGCAATGAAAGAAGGATACGCGACACCTGCCACTCCTGCATGAAGCACAAATACCCCAATCAGATTCCCTATTACATTGATGATATTGGAAACCACAGACAAATACATGGTTTCCTTCGTTTTTCCCAGGCTGCGGCAAACCGCTGCGCCGGAGTTATAAATTGCCAGCGCCGGATAGGAGTAAGCAGAAATCCGGAGATAGGTTACACATGCCTCCATAACGGAATCCTCCACTTTGCCAAACATCAGCCGCAGGATTCCGTCATTTCCCGCCAGTACCAATCCCGACACAAGGGCTGAAAAAACAGTGGAGAACAGCAAAAGCTGGCTGGCAGAAGCGCCTGCGGCGTCCTTTGCGCTCCTGCCAATGTACTGGCTGATTACCACCGCTCCCCCGGATGCCAATGCAGTAAACAAATAGATAAAAATCGTATTGAACTGGTTTACCAAAGAAACACCCGAAACGGCTGCCTCTCCCGCATAGCTTACCACCAGCGTATCCGCCATTCCCACCAGCATAACCAAAAGCTGCTCGAAAAACAGCGGAACAATCATTTCTTTTAATTTCTGACTGGAAAACAGCTCTGCCTTCTGCTCCATTTTTCCCCTCTTTTCCTGATATTCCATACTTTACTCCAGGATGCCATTTGTTACGAGCCATTCATGGAGCTTTCCTTTCCATTTGACGCTTCTTCTTTATTCTGCGCGCACACCCAGGCCAAGACTGTTTACCCACTCCATGACCGTATCCTGGGAATCGCTGCCATTGAGCCTCTTCCCGTCAAGCCATGCAGCGCCGCTGGTAAGCTGTTCCAGACCGGAGGCGCTTGAAGCAATGCCGCTGCCGCCGGATGTACAGAAGGGAACGATGGTCTTGCCGGAGAAATCATAACTTTCCAGAAAGGTGCTGACGATTCTCGGCGCCTCTCCCCACCAGATCGGATAACCAAGAAATACAAGGTCATATTGCTCCATGTTCTCCACCGAACCAGAAATGTCCGGCCGGGCAGACGGATCATTCATTTCAATGGTGCTGCGGCTGTTATCATCATTGTAGTTAATATCTGCATCTGTGTAGGGGGCTTCCGGAACAATTTCATACAGATCCGCATTCAGGCCGTTTGCAATATGTTCTGCCACGCCTTCCGTTGTGTTGGTAGCGGAGAAATAGGCCACCAGCACCTTCCTTTCTTCTACTGCGGTATCCTTTTCAGACTCCTGCCCTGTTTGTTCCGTTTCGTTCATCCGCACATCCCCGCTTTCCGGTGAAGATTCGTCCCCGCTGCTTTCCAGTGCAGAGATTTCCCCTGATACACGGCTCTCCGCATCAGGAGAAGCCGTCTCTGGCGTTTCCCTGTTTCCGGCACAGGCCGCAAGAGATAGGGTCATCAAAAGAGTAAGTAAAAGAGCTGCAAATTTTTTCATGGTTTTATCCTCCAATGTCATCTTCGGCCTCCTCATGCACATAGCAAGCGCCCTCTGCAAATTTTGTTCCATGCGCGAAGCTGCGCATTTCTTTTCTCGCATAAAAAGCACTTTCTTATGCAAGAAAAAATGTAGATGCAGAGAAAAAGTGGATGCACTTTTTTCTACACCTACATTATAATTCGAGCGATGAGTTATAGCAAATACTTAGTTTTTATGCCTGTCTTATGCCTAAAAGGTATCTCATGTGTTCTATGAATTTTGTTGCCGCCAAACTAAACGGCTGCTGCTTTTTCCAGGCAAATACGCTGCTCGCCGTAAGTTCCGGACATAGCGGACGATAGGCAATTTTCTCTTTATCCCAAAAAGGCACAGAACCTTCAATAATCATAGAGTAAGCCAAGCCTCTATGAACCATAAGGACGCTGTTTGTGGTTAAATTACTGGTAAAGAGAATCTTTTTTTCCTGAAAAGAATCTCCAAACCAGTTGGATAATTCATTCTGCACGTTTGTCCGTCTTGGAAGAATGAGAGGCATGTTCTCTAAGTCTTTTGCGCTCACCGTTTCTTTCTCCGCAAGTGGATCATCCGGACGCATTAAGACAACCCACCGTTCTTTTCCCTTCCATCGAATAAAATCAAACTTTTCTATATCCACCGGCTCCAGCAATACGCCAATATCAATCAGCCCCTTTTCCATCTGTTCCTTTACCAGATCGGCATTACCTGTAAAAATATCGAAAGTGACAAGCGGATACTTTTCACAAAAAGTTTCAATAATTTCCGGCAGCGCCTGCACGGCTGCCAGTTCTCCGCCGCCAATAACAATCCTGCCTTCCACAAGTTCGTCCTGCTCAATTAATTCTCTTTCTGTCCGGTCAACCAAAGACAAAATTTCCTCTGCCCGCCGCCGCAATAATATTCCCTCGTTTGTTAAGGTAATCTTTTTCGCGCCCCTGTAAAACAGCTTAACGCCAACTTCTTCCTCCAACTGCGATAGCTGGCGGCTAAGCGTTGGCTGTGTAATATGTAAGACTTCTGCGGCACGGTTGATTCCCTCCTCACGGACAACTGCTAAGAAATAACGCAGCACTCGTATTTCCATTGCGATACCTCCTGCACAAATAGTTGTTTTTATAATGATAGCCTGGATATGCCCACGCCTTTCACCCCCCCTGCTCTCTTTCTCTTACCGTCACCCGGACACTATCGCCTGGCTGCTTTCCGATCCTGGAACGTATGTCTTTTCTCACGCCTATGATATAACATACGCTCCCATCCTCATTTTTTACACCCATATTTACAATGCTGCCGTCATATTTTTCTCCGTCAAACGTGGCGTGTACTTTTACCCTTCCCCGTCCGAATTCTTTCCTGATATCGTAAGGAAATACAACATAAGCGCCGCCTGTTTCACCCGCTCTGTAAAGCAGGGATTCATATTCATATACTTTATAGTTCACCGCCGCACCTCATCCAGTCTATTTTCCCCAGTATATCATGAAATCCCACAGTTGAAAAGGCATACGCATTATTTCCAGATTGCTCATCCCCTTTTCACCTTCTAAAGTTCATTAAGTGGCTGTCCCGCTCCTTATTCAAAATTCACAGCTTCTATATTTAATTCAAAGTGAGAATGATCCGTCTTTAACATTCCTTCCTTTTGCAGCTTCGACAATTCCACAGACATCGCCGCCCGCTCCACGCAGAGGAAATCTGCCAGTTGCTGTCGGTCAAACGGAATGTCAAAAGACAGGGAATTCTGCCGGAAGGACTCGGCAGACAAATAAGACAGCAGTTTATCCCGTGTCTTTCGCTTGCTCATATGCGTAATCTTATCATGGAATACCAGCGTTTTCCTCGCAAATGCAGTTATCAGATTACGAATCAAACGGTTATGGCAGCCACACGCAGAAGAACACACCGTCAGCAAGCGGGTAATATCCATCTTTATGATTCTGCATGGCTCTGTCGCAACCACGCTGACACTTAGAACCGCATTCGGAATAACCGCAAAAGACTCTGCAAAAAAATCTCCCGGAACAAGCCTCGTTATCACATTCCGGTTTCCCCATAAATCCTCCTGGATGACCAACGCCTCTCCTGACGCCAAAAGACCAAGCGCATCCGTTTTGTCTCCTGCGCGGAGAATATATTCCTTCTTCTCTCTTGTCTCTGTTTCTGTCCCTATGCAATGCAGGGAAGACAAAATCTCATCCTCTGACAATCCCTGAAACAAAGCACACTTTCTTAAAACCGATAAATAATTTTTCAAAAAACCGCCTCCGTGTTTGAATTCAAACATATTTCTTTTTCATATTGTACTATACTCTGCCCATGAAAACAAGAAAACCAACATCGAATGATGTATTTGAACTGACTGCATGAAATCAGGGCATTGCATAGATTCCGAAGTTCAAATCTTACAATAGGAGGATTCTTTTATGAAAAAGAAAATGTTTTGTTATCAGTGTGAACAGACTGCCGGCTGCGCTGGCTGCATGGGAAACGCCGGTGTATGCGGAAAATCGGCAAAAACCGCAGGATTACAGGATAAGCTGACCGGAGCTCTGATTGGTCTGGCACGTGCCGCAAAAGGAAATACTGCATCCACGGATCACACTTACCGCACACTGATTGAAGGACTGTTTACCACAATTACGAATGTAAGTTTCGATGATGATGCCATCATCCGACAGATTGAAAAGACACACCGTGAAAAATCCATCCTTGCTCCTATGTGCGGGGGCCTCAGTTCCTCTTGCAGTCAAGCTGAGGATTATGACATGAACCTTCTGTGGAATGCAGAGGAGGACATCCGCTCCCTGAAATCCCTGATCCTGTTCGGACTCCGTGGGATGGCTGCTTACGCATACCATGCACTCATGCTTGGATATTCTGATACGGAAGTCAACCGCTTTTTTTGTGAAGGGCTGTTTAAAATCGGATATGAAGAGAATCCAGATGTATTGCTTCCAACCGTGCTGAAGGTTGGCGAGATAAATCTGAAATGTATGGCGCTCCTTGACCGGGCAAATACAGAAACCTACGGCACTCCCATTCCGACCAGCGTACCCCTCACCATTGAAAAAGGGCCATTCATTGTTGTGACCGGACACGATCTGAAAGACTTGCAGGTTCTTCTGGAACAGACCAGCGGAAAGGGAATCAATATTTATACACACGGTGAAATGCTTCCCGCCCATGCCTATCCGGAACTGAAAAAATACCCCCATCTGAAAGGGAATTTTGGTACTGCATGGCAAAACCAGCAAAAAGAGTTCGCAGATATTCCCGCACCAGTTTTATTCACCACGAACTGCCTGATGCCTCCGAAAGCAAGCTATGCTGACCGTGTATTCACCACAGAAGTGGTAGCTTTTCCTGGAATAGCACATATTGATGATCGCAAAGATTTCACCCCGGTTCTTGAAAAAGCGCTCTCCCTCGGCGGATATCCGGAAACTATGCACTATACCGGCATCAATGGCGGCGCAGAAGTCACGACAGGCTTTGGGCATGGAACGGTGCTCTCCGCCGCAGACAAAATTGTCCAGGCTGTCAAAGACGGCGCCATCCGGCACTTTTTCCTTGTTGCCGGATGTGACGGCGCAAAACCCGGACGTAACTATTATACCGAATTTGTGAAGCAGACCCCTGCCGACAGCATCGTGCTGACACTGGCCTGCGGTAAATACCGTTTTAACGACCTTGCCCTCGGCGAGATTGGAGGACTGCCCCGAATGATGGATATGGGACAATGCAATGATGCTTACAGCGCCATCCGGGTAGCTTCTGCACTTACAGAAGCCTTTGGATGCAGCATAAATGAACTGCCGCTTTCCTTTGTGCTTTCCTGGTATGAGCAAAAGGCGGTATGTATTCTGCTGACGCTGCTTCATCTCGGCGTCAAGAACATTCGCCTCGGCCCATCCCTGCCCGCTTTCCTTTCTCCCAATATTTTAAATTTCCTTGTGGAAAATTACGGGATTGCTCCAATTACCACACCGGAAGAAGATTTGAAAACTTTATTGGGCAACTGATTTTTACCATTCTCTTTTCATGACAGAGAGTGTCGCAAAATAACTGATTTTATCAGTTACGGAGCGATACTCCTTTCTTTTTGCAAAAAAACAGAAGATAGTTCAATGGTGTCCGATTCGCTCGTTTTGGATTTTTGAATGTAATTTATTGATGTTTTGCCAATGCGATACCATACTCAATTACACAGAATTGTATGCGGTCAAGAACGGCTAATGTCCCATGTCATCACCTCCATAATCCGCTGGCTAACCGGCACTTGATTTACCATGTGCTGTTTCTGATGGGGCTGCCGAACGATGGTTGCTCTTTCCATCGTTCAGCAAATTATTTTGATTTGTTGTCAGCTTCTTTGTAACCGTCTTGCACTAAAAAAGACGATTGCCACACCGCTCCCTAACAACAGCAAGACTTGGTAAACACTGATGCCGTTTGAAACGGATTTGAAGATGGTTCCAATGTTTTCTACTTGTAGGACGCAGTACCAGCAAAATGATACCAAAAATCCAACTGCTGTGTTCCCTGATACGGCGCTTGCCAGAAGTCCGACAAAGCCGAGCGTTATAGTTACCGCCAGTGTTCGGAGCGCATAAGCATAAACTGGGAATGAACATCCGCCAATCCTCATATATCCTTCGAAAATGAGAATGAGCGCAACTGTGCAGGTCAGTGAAAGCATCACCCGCAGCACAACAATCATCCGATATGGAAAGGGCCGCATTGTGATGATTACGTCCATACCGCCGTTCTGCTCCGGCTTTAACAGCGGAACAAACATAGGAAGTCCGATCAGCGCTGCCATTCGTTCCAGGCAATCCGCAGACTTCACACTGTCGAGGTTGGATGTTCCGTAGATCAGCGGGATCACGAACAAGAGCAGAAGTGCCGGGAAAAAGGTTTGTTTCATGTTAAGCCGTAAGTTTGAACCTGTGATGGCGAGTAGATTTCTGGCGTCCAAAGGTCAGCCCCCCTTTCCGCTTTTTGCTATATACAAGAACGGCCAGCCCCACAAGTGCGAAAGCAATGACGGAAATAGTAATCCTGTTTAGTGCCAGCATCTGAATATTCTCCATCATCCGCCCGTGGCCTTTCAGGGTATTGTGTCGGATAATGAGGTCGAACAGGCCGTAATTTCCACCTTCCAGCTTATCGACGGTGGGCTTGCCAACCAGCCAGATCAGACCGGCCAGCAGGATCGCTGTATAGTTTTCCAGCAGCGCAGTCACCACCAGGCTGATTGCCATAATCAGCAAAACAGTGGGTAAAATCCACGCAAGGGTGTACTTGACAAAAGCCAGCGCATCCGCTTGAACGCCAATGCTGCCGCAGTACCGCATCAGCACAACCAGGGATTTGACCGGCAAAATGAGAATGGGAAGCATAGTCATACAGACTGCGGCGGCGTAACGGGTGCAGATCAGCTTTGCGCTGGAGATTGTTCTTGGGCAAGTCAAGCCCTGCATTTTGCGGCGTTTATCCCGCAGCATCAGGTCAACAATTACAAAGGCCGGGAGGAACAGCACGCTGATGGAAATGCTGTCGCAGTAGTACCGGGCAAAAGCGCCGGTCACCCGGTCACCCTCGTAGAACTCCCGGTGCTGCCGCTCAGTGATGGGAGCGTCCTCCATGTCGTTCCCGAAATAGTACAGTTTCAGCATTGTCCAGCTAAAATAGGAGTTGCGTCCAATCATCCGACTGACTTCCTCCATGATCTCTTTGAAGCGTTCAAACGACACTTGTATTTCAAAGCTGCCGCTTGACTGCGACGGCGTTTCGGAAGATGTGCCATCGCCGGGAACGTATTGCCATTCATCCGGCCTTATTACAAACTGCCCGTTCTCGTTTGTGCTTCCCTTGCCCGGTTCCAGGACAAACGCGCCGCCGCCGGAGATAGGAACATCACCGATATTGGTATCTCCCGCTCCGTCTTTTGTCCCGGCCAATTCCTGTTCACGAAGCCCGGTCAGCTCCATCAGGTATTGGAGGATCACAGCCTGCTCCTTGTCGGACATGGTTTTCTCCTTGACATAGCCAAAGGGGTAATACTGATAGCAGTTATCGCGGTAATTATACATCAGAAGTTTTGTGGCTCCGATCATCATCGTGTGTTCCATCGCTTCATCGGGGACGCTGTTGCGTTCCTCTGCGTAGTCGCCGTCCGGCGCAGTATAGAATACCGAAGCGGGATCGTTGGTGCGGTGAAGTTCACTTTCCACGGACGGATCATATTGATAAAGGCTGACGGCCAGCAGCGCCAGAACAAGCACCCAATACAAGACGCTCTTGGCTATTTTTTTGCACTCCATTCCAAACAGACGCATCATTTTTTCACCCCCTGCTCCAACTGACGCAGCATTTCCATGTAGCCGTCCTCCACCGTGGCCTCGCAGGTCACAGGATCACCAACAGTCGGCACACTGTCATGGAGGACGCGGATTTTCACATCCGACAAATGGCTCTGACTGGACAGGACGCAATATTGATTTTGAATGGATGCCTGCCTGCTCTTGGGGACGGTCAGCTCATAGACCTTTCCCGCCGCCGTCTGCGCCAAATCCTCTACGGTTCCAGTGAACAGCAGCTTCCCGGCGTCCAGAACGGCCACCTTTTCGCAGACTGTTTCAATGTCACTGACAATGTGCGAGGACACGATCACAATACGGTTGCTGGAAAATTCGTTCAGCAGGGCATAGAAACGAAGCCGCTCCTGCGGGTCAAGGCCAACCGTCGGCTCGTCGGCAATCAATACCTGCGGGTCGTGGAGCAGGGTCTGGGCAATACCCAGCCGCCGCTTCATGCCCCCGGACAGCTTTCGCACCTTTTTCCCCCTGTCCTCCCACAGATTTACCCTTTGCAGCAGGTCGGGGATGCGCTGGCGCTGTACCTCCATCGGAAGATCAGACAGCGCAGCCAGATAGCGCATGATCTCCAACACCGACATATCCGGGTACAAGGAAAATTCCTGCGGCAGATAGCCAATAAGTGACCGGATTTTCTGGGTATCTTCCAGTGGGATTTCGTTGAATGTAACTGTGCCAGAGGTCGGTTCCCGCAGGGTGGACAATATCTGCATCAGCGTTGTTTTCCCCGCTCCGTTGCGCCCCAGCAGGCCGAACATACCGTTTCCGATGGTGAGGGAAATATTGTCCAGAACTGCCTTTTGCCCGTAGTTCTTTTTTAGGGCTTGGATTTGTATTTCCATAAGAAAAACTCTCCTTTCGAGTTGATAAGGAGAGTTTAATCAAAAAAAGTCTACATTCCGTCACAATGGGAAGATTTCTTTCGGGCAGTTTCAAGTGACCGGCTGTAAAGCTGGCAGTAATACATCCTCGATAAAGTCCACACGGTCAAATACGGTCGGTTTGAAATAGGCGGAAACCGCAGCGACAATTTTCCTGTCCGGGTCCACATAGATCACATTGCCGCTGTTTCCGAGCGCAGCATAAATATGTTTCCCCGGATGCACGATCCACCAGAGATAGCCGTAGGACATCCCCCGGAAGTTGTCTCCTGCCACCGCTTTTGGGGCAAGCATTTCCTTAATCCATTTTGAGGACACAATTTGTTTCCCGTCCCAAGCGCCGTTCTGGAGGCAGAGCTGTCCGATTTTTGCCATATCAGCGGCGCTCATACACAAGCCGTAACCCGGCGTGCCAAGCCCCTGCGGGTCGGAGAACCATACATTCTTTCTCGGCAGCTTGTCTATCGTGAACTGCTTATGTTCTGCCGCCGTTTCCGCAAAATAATTTTCGCGTTCCTGTATTCCCAGGGGACGGAACAGGAATCGGTTCGCAAAGTCCACTGTTTTCATGCCCGTCGCTTTGTAGAGGATGCCGGAGAGAATGTGCAGGCAGACGGTGCGGTAATCAAATTCCCCGGTGATGCCTCTCCTTCCTCCGAGAAAGTCCAGAGAAGCCGCCGTCCAGTCGTCGCTGGAGCATACCTTTGTCCACGGGTCTCCGTGTCCCTTATAAGGCGCGCGCATAGTCAAAAGATGCTTGACGGTCACATCGTAGATTGTTTTCTCACCGCGTTTGACGGAATACTCCGGGAAATAGGACAGCACCTTATCGTCCACGCCGTCAATCCTTTCCTGATCGACGGCAATTCCCACAAGCAGGGACACAATACTTTTCGTGGCGGACATAATGTGGGTGCAGTCGGCTCTTTGATACCCGTTCCACTGCGCGGAATAGATCTCGTTCCCGTTTTGCAGGACGCTGATCTGGCAGATGTTTGGCTGTTTTTCCTGTATGTGTTCATGTAGCTCTTTGCGGTTCATCAAAAGTTATCCTCCTATACACTTTGCCGTAAGGGTAAAGTCAACGGCATTTTTTGTTGACGGCTTCACACAGGAAACCTTAACGCTATAGGAAATTAAAATCAATACCTATAGAATTTATTTGATTTCAAGTTCTACGCTCACTCTCGCTCCGCCCTCAGTTGCATTATCCAGGGAGATCGAGCCGCCATGCTTCTCCGCTAAAATCTTGCAGATGGTCAGGCCAATACCGAAATGCTCCTTTTCTTTCTTACCCTTGTAGAAGTAATTGACCGCCTCGGCCCGGTCTTGCGCCGAAAATCCTTTTCCATCATCCGTTACCGTGATGATAAGAAAGGGTTGCGAGTAAGAGAAATCAATGTCAATTTTAGATTTGCAGTACCGCAAGGCGTTGGAAACGATGTTTTCCAAAATACGAAACACAGCGGCGGGCGCGAGGGAAACTGTCTGCTCCGGCAACTGCCCGGAGATATTGATTTTTGTTTGGTGCTGTTCGGATTGAACGGAAAGCTGGGTCTGCATTTCTTTCATCAGCTCGGTCAGCGAAATTTCCTTATAGTCCAGGCTCATATCCTCCAGGGCTTGTACTTCATGGACAGAATTTGCGTAATCCTCTAATCTGCTGGCCGCTTCATGGATATATCCGGCAATCTCCCGTGTTCCATCGTTGGTCAGTACATCTTTGCCAATATTCCTGTCCAGATACTCGCTGTACCCTTTTATCACGGTGATGGGTGTTCGCAGATCGTGGGAAATGCTGGCATTGATCTTCTTCCGTTCATCCAACAAAGCCCACATCCGGCGGTTATTATCCAACAACTCCCGCCGCATCTTTTCAAATGCACCGCAAAGCTGGCCCAATTCATCCTGCTTCTGATAGCTTATGGGAAAAGACAAATCGTTGTCCACAATGTGAACGATGCCCTGTTTGAGCGCGTCCAACGGCTCTTTCAGCTTGATACGATAGAACACAGAACTGGCACAAGCGATGCCCGCGAAAGAGAATAAGACGGGCAGGAGAACGATCAGCGTTTGAGCGGTCTTAAATAGGATCACTTCTTGCTCTGTAAATTCAGATACCTCGCTATTTGCCGGGCCGCCGCTCGCTTCCAAAGTAAATTTGCCGTTTCCCTCCGGCTGAACAACAGATGGCTGAAAAATATAAGCGTGAGGAAGCAGGATTTGGTCGCGTATATTAGAGCAAATTCGTACCGAAGCAGCGGACAAAAGAATTACGACTATGGTCGTAATGATAACAATAAGGCAGAATGTTTTTTTGATGGAAAGATTTTTCAGCTTACCCATTTATATCCGCACCCCCAAACCGTTTCAATATAATTTTTGCTGGTTGCCTTTGCCAGCTTTGTGCGTATCCTGCGGATATGCTCTTTCAGTATGTCGCTGCTCCCCCCGGCGTCATAACCCCAAAGCCTCTCATAAATCCGTTCCCGGTCAAAGACCTGTCCGGCGTTAAGCGAAAGAAATTCGATGATGTCAAATTCCTTTTTTGAGAATGGGATGATCTGCTCGTTGCAGTACACACAGCGCGCCGCATAATCAATGAACAGGTCTCCAAACATTCGTGTATTACTGCCACGTCGTGTGTGGTTCTCCCTCCGGAGATGGGCCTCCACACGAGCTGTCAGTTCGTCCAGACTGAACGGTTTTGTGATGTAATCGTCTCCACCGGCCCGCAGGCCGATGATCTTGTCCTGCTCCGTGATGCGGGAGGTCAGGAAGATAATGGGACAGTCAATGTGATTGCGTACTTTTTTGCAAAATTCCAGTCCGTCAACCCCCGGCATATTGATGTCCAGCAGGATCAGGTCGGGTGCATGGGACAGCATCCCGGCGGCTTCCTCTGCGTCTGATGCGGTATAGACGAGGTAGCCCTCGGTCTGGAAATGCAGCTTGATAAGATGGCGTATTGCCGCCTCATCATCCACTAATAAAATTTTCGGTGTCATTTCGTGTTCCTTTCCGTTTCATGCTTCAAAGAATTTTCTTTTCATCTTATCAGAGAAAAGTCTATATTAGGTCAACATTTCACAGAGTTACTCCTTCAAAAACACAATTCTAGTATAGAGAGCTACCCGCCAAAACGCAAGAAACATATTGTTGTACCGCCGAATAATTTTATCCATTTATTGCACCCCAAGCACCTCGTATTGAACGATCTCTTCGGCGCGGTTGACAATGCTGTTCATAGCCCTAATCCACTCCATTGTGACCGCCGCTTCAAATCCTTGGTCACTCCCTCGGCGATGGCCATCTGCTGAATGAGTAAGCGGCAGCGTTCCTTTGCCTGCTTGTCCAAGTCAGCAAGATAGCTGTGCTCTTGCCAAAGGTAATCGACCGCCACAGCACTGCTTTTTTGTCATTCTTTATGTGAGGTTGACTAATGAATGGCTGGTGAGAGATACGGGCAAGAAAATCAGAGCCGGGAAGCGGTCAAAAGTCATGAGCGGGAAGCCCGTCACAAGCAAGCCCGTGTACGGCTACCTCATGGACGAGGACGAAAATTTCATCATGGACGAGGAAGCCGCCCCCGTGGTGAAACAGATATACAGCCTCTGCCTTGCCGGGAACGGCCCGACCAAGATAGCCCGTATGCTCACGGAGCAGCAAATCCCCACGCCGGGGGAAGCTCCGCAGACAGGAAATCGAAATCTATTATTCTTTCGTCGGCAAGGTAGAGTTGCCCGACGCATAAAGCCCGACCTGTCCGGCAGTCAGCCGGCCAGGGAACGGCAAAATTTTTTTACATTTCTTTTATTTCTTTTACTTCTTTATCCCACATGAGCAAAAGTAAATGATAATCTTCCTTACTTTTCACAGCACGACTTATTTTCACATTCAGCATCCAGCGTTGTCAACTGCTCTAAACATTCCTTTGCCTGTGCCACACCTTTTTCTGAAATGGAATAGTGCGTCCATTTTCCCTCTTTGCGGCCCACAACAATTTCGGCGTCGCAAAGTATTTTCATATGATGGGAAAGCGTAGGCTGTGTCACATTGATTTCTTCCAGCAGCTTACAGGCGCATTTTTCGCCCGAACGCAGTAACTTTATAATTCTAATACGGTTTTCATCACAAAATGCTTTGAATATTGCTGCAATTCTTCTTTCGTCCATCTGGCAAAATCACCTCACATAGATTGTTATCTATATGTTATATTATGCCTCAGATAGAAAATTATCAATATATTTTTCGAATTATTTTCCCAAAAATTCCAATGCCCACATGTTTCTAATCAAACGGATGGATTTATACTACGTTGGGACACGATAAATCTTTGCTTTTTTATTTGGTGTTTTTTTCCTTGTAATCCCAAGAACAATCACAGATAGATACAATGCCATCTGAATCCCCCATATATGTCCTGTACAATCCAAATCATCCCTGCATCTCCTAATTTCGTAATAAAACACATCACTGCATCGCCCACAGGCGTCCGTATTCCCTGTAGGAAATTTAATATTCTAAATTCAATTCCCATTTCTCTCACTTCTTTCTTTTATCATCTGCATAGCTTTCCTTTATCATCTGCATAGCCGCCACAAGCACTACACCAGCCAGACATGCCGCCGGCTGAAAATTTCCTAAATTCATTGCCTTTTTGGGTATCTCCAACGTGGTCGGCCCCTGTATAATCGCATAGAAAGAACCTGCCATCATACCTAAAATCATGTATATCGTCTGCGGACGGAATTTCTCAAGACAAACCTTAATTGCCTTTACCACTGTCATTGCCCCTGCAAGCACGCCGCCTCCAAAAAACATCAGACCGGGAACATAGACAAAATCCAAACTTATAAATCCCCTCACCGCTGATATAACAGGTATATATGCCCCGAAAATCAGAAGCAGCGTGGAACCGGAAATCCCCGGAAGGAACATGGCGGATATTGCAGCCATACCGATAAAAAACAATTTCATTCCAAGCCCGATGGAAAACCGGCTCAGATCCATAGAGGTTTCTCCGACCCGCCCACTCAGCCATGTAATCCCCACAACAAGTGCGATTCCAAACAAGCAAAACGAAATCCCCTTTCTCACTTCACGAAAACTGTCTTTTTCCTCTTTTATAATTAATGGAATGGCTCCTGCAATAAATCCAATGAACAGGGAACTTACACTATAAATCTGGCTTTCAAATAGCGCAGACAAGACAAGCGCCGCCAGAACCATTCCAACCGCCCATCCAATTCCCAACTTTACCAGATAGCCAAGCGCCGATTTCTTCTCTTTCATTTTTCCAAATGCGAAATTGTGGATGGAACCGATAAACTGGTCATAAAATCCCAGGATAAACGCAACCGTGCCTCCCGATACTCCCGGCACGCTGTCCGCCAGCGCCATACAAAACCCATTAATTCCTTCTTTTAACATCAAAAATCCCTCCTGTTCTATTTTCTGCGGTTATCTTAACAACCAGCATTAAACAAACAAGAGGGTTTTTTCTAAACAAATCCTAAACTCTGTTATATTTTATGTATCTGTTACTAGTACATCGTTTCATAAATAACTAGCCTATTGCTAACAGCACTGTTCCAAATGTCATACAAGCTACGCCCAACATAGATTTTTTTGCCAGTTTTTCATGGAACACCATCCACGAAAAAGCAATCGTAACGAGAATACTCAGTTTGTCTATTGGAACGACCACGCTCGCCGGACCGTTCTGAAGCGCCCGGTAATAGCACATCCACGACGCACCTGTTGCCAGTCCGGACAGACAGATAAACGTCAGTTCTTTTTTCTCTATCTTCCTGATTTCTCTCTGTTTTCCAGTAAAGAACACCATCAGCCATGCCATAACCAGCACAACAGTTGTGCGAATTGCAGTTCCGAGATTCGAGTCAATTCCCGCAATACCGATTTTCCCCAAAATAGCGGTCAGACTTGCAAATACCGCGGACAGAACCGCATAAATCATCCATCCACCGCTTTGCTTTTGTGCATTCGTTTCCATGTCCTTTTTATCAAGCATAAGCATCGTGCCGCCGCCGATCAGCAGAACGGATAATATTTTTACTCCTGAAATCCCTTCCTGAAGAAAGATCAGCGCCAATAAAACCGTCAGCACTGTACTGGACTTATCAATGGGTACAACTTTATTAATATCCCCTTTTTGCAGGGCACGAAAATAACACAGCCACGATACGCCTGTTGCCAGTCCGGATAACACAAGGAAGAGGAACGTCCTTCCATCCATTTGTCTGATTTGCCCTCCTGTTCCCGTAATCAGCACCATCAGCCACGAAAACAGCAACACAATGACTGTCCGGATTGCAGTCGCTACATTCGAATCTGTTTTCCGAATCCCACACTTTGCGAGGATTGCCGTGATTCCTGCAAAAAAGGAAGAACCTACCGCATAAATCATCCACATATTTCTTTTCCTTTCTCCTACTTATTCAATCGGTAGCCTGCGCCCCATACCGTCTCCAAAATCCGGGGATTTTTACTGTCATCCTCAATCTTTTCCCGGATGCGGTTAATGTGTACCATAACCGTCGCATTATCGCCCACATAATCGTATCCCCATATTATCCATATCTCCCGTCCGCCTGTATGCCGCCTGCAAAAATTTTTTTGCTGCTTTGGCTCCGACACGACCCCATCCATCAGCCCCTTGATTGTTCCTTTCATTGCAGTAAGCGGAGTACGCAGGTCATGGGAAATCCCTGCAATCATATCCGTTCTTGCTTTTTCATATTTCCGGTTCTTTTCCTGCGCCGCTAAAATAGATTCCTGCATATCATTAAAAGCAGCGCACACATTTTCAAATTCCAGTTCTCCCACATACGCAATATCCTGTGTCAAATCATTTTCTTTGATTCTTTTCGCCCCTTCCGCCAACGCATCCAAAGGCTCCATGATGCGATCGGTCAGATTCTTCGCGAAAAGCTGGCTGATCATCACAAGAACGATAATGCAAAGGATTCCGTCCGCCCCAAAAACCAAAAGGAACTCATTCGGGTGAACCGTCCAATCCTCCAGCAGATCGTCTAACCCGTCCTCATCTGTAATACCCTCCACAGACGTCCGAAACTCCGCCTCAATAGATTCCGCATAGAATTTAATCACAAACAGATTTATGATGAAAAAAGAATGCTGCCAAAATCCACACCGCACTGCCTACTCCCATGCGTTTAGATTTTCGGTATGCCCATGCCATACAAAGCAGCCAATACCATATGGCAATCCCTGTTCCTATTATAGCGCATCCTGCTATAAGCGCAATATCTCCTATTGATAAATATGATTCTTTCCATATCTGTTCAAACTCCATCTTTGCCTTTCTGTCTGAATGTTCCTTCCCATAATTTTCTCCGAAAAAATCCTTATGTCTGTCATATTTATCTTCTTTTTCTCCAATCTGATACTCCCATCTTGTTTTTGTAACAGACTCCCATTGTTCCATTCTGCCCTTGAAATTTCCATACAATGCAGCAGAAAATCCCAAAACCAGAAGAACGCTGACTGCCACAAAAATGAGAATTGCCTTCTTAAAATTCATTTGAATTGCACGTTGTTTCCATTTTTTCAACATCATGATACCTCCCGGTCATGATATAATTCATTGATAAACAAAAAATATCTGAAAACCTAAACATTTCCTAAACAAATTTTTATCCGGTTCGATATTTCCTAAAATGAACGCTTTCATATTTAAAACGGGTATGCTAGAATACAAATATCCCTATTATACTCACAACATAGCTGCCCGTTGACTTACGAAGTTTACCCTTGCAAGAAAGTAAACTTCTTGTCAGTCATATTTTCAACATAAAAGGAGTTCTCCCATGACAGCAGGAGAGAAAATCAAGGCGTTCCGAAATATCTGAAGAATTTCACAGAATAGGTCAGGGCATAGAAAAAACACTATCCGTAAATATGAATTGGAAATCCGGAACCCCAAGCGCCCGGCAAACGGAACTCTCATTCCAGGCACGATATATATTCGTTTTAAGCACCCCAAAATCAAACATCCGGTATCACTGTCAAGGTATATCCAGAAAATCAGTAATGGAGGTAAGTAGCTTGCGTACAATATTTCAGCGAACAAATATTTTAGAACCAGCTTTATTCGGTCCATCCGATACAACGAAAAAAATTGATAATTTCCCGGAGGTCTGTGTTTCCACATTTTCAGAGAATATTATTCAAAAATTTTCTTCCCTGGACAATACTGAAAAGATAGCAGAACTATATACCGCAAATGGCATGATACCCGTTTACAAAATTCGTTATAAAGATACAGATATTGCTTTCTATCTGTCCAAAGTAGGCGCACCTGCTTGTGTCGCTGGCTTTGAAGAAATAATTGCTATGGGAGCCAAAAAATTTGTTTTGTTCGGTTCCTGCGGAGTGTTGGACGATGATAAAGTAAAAGATAGTATTATAATCCCCGTTTCGGCCATTCGTGACGAGGGAACAAGCTACCACTATATAGCGCCTTCTTCAGAAATTGAAGCAGATCCACATGCAGTCCAAACATTAGAAAGGGTTTTATTAAACTGCGGTTATCCATATGTAAAAGGGAAAACATGGACTTCGGACGCTATTTACAGAGAAACACTCCCCCTGATTCAAGAACGCAGACAAGAGGGCTGCCTTGTCGTGGAAATGGAATGCGCTTCCATGCTGGCAGTTGCAAAATATCGGCATATTCCCTTTATCCAGTTCTTGTACGGCGCAGATCATCTTAGTTGTGACACCTGGGAAATCAGAGATTTGAGTTTGCATGGTCTGAACAATGCAGAGAAATATATGATACTTGCCTTTGAATGTGGACTTGCTCTTTAAAATATTAAAAAAGCTATTGACTCCAACGTAACGTGATACTGTATTCTATTCTCATAGAAGCAGAATAGATATGAGCCGGCGATTTCTATCTTGCTTCTCCCATAACCAAAGGAGCTGGTAAGAATGAGAACCATAAGCCAAGTAGCAGAATTAACAGGTATCAGCATACGCACTCTGCAATACTATGACGAAATCGGACTGTTAAAGCCAAGTGAACTGACGCAGTCCGGCTATCGCTTATATAATGACGAAGCCTTGCAGAAGCTTCAGCAAATCCTGTTTTTTAAGGAATTAGGCTTTAAACTAAAGGACATTCGGGAAATTCTTGAAAAACCCGATTTTGACAGAATTGCCGCTTTCAAGAAGCAAAAAGAGTTTCTTCTTCTAAAGCGTAATCGGACGGACAGACTTATACAGCTTCTTAGCCGCTTAGAGAAAGGAGAGCAATGTATGAGTTTTAAAGAATTTGATTTGTCCGATTATATCAATGCGTTGGAAGATTTTAAGTCCAAGCAAACAGAAGAAGTGATCAAGCACTGGGGAAGCATCGCAAATTTTGATATGTTCATTCAAAAAATCAAAGATGATGAATCCGAAGTAGCAAAACTTGCTATTAAGCAATTTGGAAGTATAGAGCAATATACCGAAGCTATGAAATATAATCTGGAGCATTTTTCGGAAATCCTAGAAACACAGTTACCAGAAGAAGCAAAGGAAATTGCCAGACAGTCTGATATGTTATATAGCAAATTAACCGCTGATTTGTCAGAAGATGTTTCTTCCCCTAAAATACAGTCTATTGTTCACGAATTATTGCAGTTTATACAGAAAAACAGCACTAACGTATTCATA
>CALCMD010000122.1 GCA_937965795.1 uncultured Lachnospiraceae bacterium
AAATTTGTGGTGATTTTTTTAAATTTACCTCTTGACAAAAGTCATTACATATCAGCTTTGGGAATTGAAAATCATGAAATCATTGAGAGAATTCCAGCGGAAGATTTTGATGTCCTTGAGGTACGGACGCCATCGGAAAACTGGGAATTGTTTGCCGGAGAAGAAAATGCGGAAATTTCAGTGGGAAATAAACACTGCCTTGTACTGAAAACGGATGGAACGGTCTGGGGCTGGGGAGATAATTCTTACGGACAGGTTGGAGATGGAAGTACAGAGACGGTATATGAACCGAGGCAGGTAGTTGGACTTACCAATATCAGGGCAATCGCCGCAGGCTATCAATATAGCCTGGCATTGGACTGGACTGGAAATGTCTGGGCCTGGGGAAGAAATGACTATGGGCAGTTGGGGGATGATACTACGGTAGACCGTCCGGTACCGGTCAAACTGGTATATCTGTCTTCCAGGGATACGATTCAAAGTATTTCGGCAGGCTATGCGCATAGTGTAGCTTTAGGTAAAAGTGGAAACGTCTGGGGCTGGGGCTATGGAGAAGGCTGGAATCTTGGAGAGGCGACGGGAGGCGACAGTGTGCCCTTTCCGATTCTGATTTCTGGCTTTAACACCAATGTAACCGGGGTGTTTGCCGGATGGGACATAACACTTGCACTGGGAGACGATGGAAAGGTATGGGGAGTTGGAAGCTCCATGCCGGGATATGTGGAGCATGGAGGTATCGTATATGTGCCGGAGGAAATATATGGCTTATCTGACATTGGCAGCTTTGCATCGGGACACGGCACGATCTATGGAGGAATTGATCAGATAGAAGGATTTACACACGCATGGGGGCAGGGATGCTTTGGAGGGGGCGCCTCATGGGAAAGTGTGAATCTTCCGACTTATATTCATGGAAGCACACTGGATGACATGATGGAAACGAAAGAAGCTTCTTTTGGAATGAATCATGGAGCGGCAGTGCGCGCGGATGGAAGGGTCTGGACCTGGGGAAGCAATGCACACGGGGAACTGGGAGACGGAACGACGACGGATCGCTACATGATGACAGAAATAGAAGGAATTTCCGATATTGTGTCAATCAGAGCAGGAAATGGATTTACACTTGCTTTGAAAGAGGATGGGAGTATCTGGGGATGGGGAACGAATGCCTCTGGAGAATTGGGACTTGGAGAATCAGTTGCGATGCAGACCACACCCAGAAATATTATGTCAAATACCCGGCCGGAGAACGCACTGGAACTTACGTTTCAGGAAAGTATATCGGATTATATTATGGAGGAAGGGGAACACAGGTATTACCGTTTCACATCAGAGCAGACGGCGGACTACCGATTTGATCTTTCCAGCAGGCGTGGAGGTATTCGGGGAATTTTAACTGACGTTTCCGGGAACGTGATATCGGATACAGATGATGAAGAAAGCGGAGAAATCCGAGCGCTTCTGGAAAAGGGAACCACTTATAAATTGGAAGTGTCCGGTTCCGGTAACAATGATATGTATACGCTTTGTGTGGATTACTGGGATGATTGCGGAAACAGTATAGCGAATGCCAGCAGAATTTCCAGTGGAAAGCGTCCTTACAGGATCAACTATCCAAAAGATGAAGATATGTTTTGCTTTGTTCCTGTGGAAGATGGGAATTATGCTTTTCAGTCAATCAGCGGTTTCGACACGTATGGATACTTGTATGATGCAAATGGAAAACAACTTGTCTATAATGACGATGGTCAAGGGAAGGGGGAGAGCAAAAATAACCGGGATTTCTATTTTACTTCTCTGCTGGAAGCCGGAAAAACCTATTATATAAAAGTTAAGGCATTTTCAACTTCAGTTATAGGAGATTATCAATTAAAGATAGATTATGCAGACGACTATAAGAATACGCCGGAGGAAGCATTTGTGATTTCCGGGCAGGGAGAGATCAGTGGAAGAATCGATTATCGCCAGGATGTTGATGTATTCCAGTGGACGCCCCAGGAGACAGGAACTTATTTGATTTATACAAAGGGCTCAGCGAATGTCAAAGGGACGGTTTGTAAGCAGGATGGAACGGAGATTATCGCTAACGATGATATTAGCACTGTCGATAAGAATTTTCTTTTAAAAGCGGATTTGAGTAAGGGAACGAAATATTATATTAAAGTAGAAGCCGGTGCGACAGGATGGCTGGGGAACTCTTATTCGTTGCGTATTGAAAAGAGGAAGTCTGTTCCTGAGGTGATCTTAGGAAAAGAGACGATTCTTCAAATGAGTCAGACCCAGACCGGATTTACCGATGCAAAAGTGATCGATCAGAATGGAAATGTACTTGCAGTCAGCAAGGCTCCTGTTTTCTCTGTGAATGCAGATGGAAAAAAGGAGGCCAGAATTTATTGTCCACTGGCGCAGGGAGAATACAGAGTATTACTGTATGCGGGAGAGAGTGTGGCAGAAGCAACAGATATTTCCGTGGCGCAGAAAAAGGAACTTACGCCGTATCCCTGTGAAGCAGACGAAGAACTTCTCATTCCTTTCCTTTATGAAGGGCAGAAAAAGGTGACGGACTATACCTTTTCAGTGGGATATGCGTCCGGCAAGTTTGATCTTATTGATGTGAATGATGATTCGGAGGTGTTGGAAAACGCTTCCGGAACGGCAGGTAATGTCTCGGCGATCGTGACAGAAGGAGGGCTTTCGTTTAAGGCCAGATATATCCATAGTTATACGTCACGGTTTAACACTGTCAAGTTAAAGGTGAAAACGAATACAAAAGAAACGATTAGCTGTTATGCTTATCAGTTTTTCTGAAAAAACAGGAGAATTCAGACGATAAGACTGCATTTACTGCGAGGGAGGAAGCAATATGAGAGGTATCTATCATTTAAAGAGAAAACTGCTTTTATGTGTGTGTACGGCAATCTGCATTTTTATGGGGAACGGAATCCGTACCGATGCTGCGCCGGTAAGAAATCTGCCAAGAACGCTGGAACAGCCGGACGGGACAACGATAGAGTGCTTTGTGAGTGGAGATGAATATTTTCATTATCTTCATGATATGGATGGAAACATGATTATGAAGAATGAGGATACGGGTGAGTATGTTTATGCAAAGATAGAAAATGGCGAACCGACAGTCTCTGAAAGCAGGGCGACGAGGAATATCGCAGCGGAAAATCCGATGCTCCGCTATATTTTAAAGCAGGAAAAAGGAAACGTGACGGAAAAGATTACGTATGAGGATATTCCGGAGGAGTATCTGGACGAGGTTTATGAATCTTCACCGCTGTACCAAAGCGCTGTACAGCAGGGGATGAGCCTGGATCAAAGCAGGGGGGAACATAGATTTAAGGATAAGACGGTGAATAATCTTGTGATTTTTATTGATTTTGCAGATAAATCTTTTCAATCAACGCCAACAGCTACTGCTTATGATAATATGTTTAATTCTGATGGTGATTCATTGAAAGCCTGGATGAACGAAGCGTCGTATGGGCATGCAAAAATCGTTTCCTCTATGTATCCAAAACAAAACGGAGGTACGGTAGTGGCCTATCGTAGCGCGAACAAAAGATCAATATATGAAAATGCAACAGATAGCAATCGTACTGTTCTGGAATATGGCTTATTAAAAGAGGCTGTTGAAAAAGCAAGTGGGATAGTGCCGAAAGATTTAAATTTGGATATAGATGATGATGGATATATTGACAGTTTAACGTTTGTAGTGGCGGGTAATAACGTTGGTTGGGGTAATCTGTTGTGGTCACATCAGTGGGGGTTTTATTCCGGGGAGAAGGGAGAATATGAGTATCTTATTCCGTACATTCATGGCATTAAAGCAAGGAAATTTATTTTTCTTACAGAAGAACATATGAAAGAAAAGGGGGTAAAGACGTTAACTCATGAAATGTTTCATCTATATGGGGCACCTGATTTGTATCATAAATATGCAGATCCGAGATATGAAGAAAATGAAAATAATCCAGACAAAAAGTTTCCTGTTTATCGTTGGGATAATATGTGTGATTCTTTGGGAGAAATGACGAGTACCTATATGAGATATAAATATGGAGGTTGGATTGAGAATGTATCGGAAATAAAAGTTAATGGTACTTATGTATTGAACAAGGCATCCATGAGCAGCGGGAATTGTTATTATATCCTTTCACCTTTTTCAGAATATGAATATTTTTGGCTGGAATATCGAAAAAAAGAGGGGGTATTTGAAAAAAGAGATGGTGAAGTTATACCGGGAACTGGATTAGTAATCTATAAAATAGATATGAGGTGGACAGGAAATTTCCTCCATGATGGAAAAAAGATATTTAATGAAATAGCAATATCAAATAGAAAGCCAAGCGAAAAATATTATCCTCATGCTGGAACAAGTATAGATTTAAAGTTAAGGGATAACGTAGATGCGGGGATTGCGATAAAAAATATCGCGCTTGCCGGAAATCAAGTAACCTTTGATGTTGAACTTACAACGCAGAGAGCCGGCGGGTATTTTCGCGACAGAAGAGTGGCGCAGGCTGTAGCGACACAGTTAAAGAAAAACGTAGATGCGCTTACGGAAGCAGATTTATCAACGATTACTGAGTTGCAAATACCTCTTGTGAAAGACTATGATTTGCCGATAGATTTAGAAGGAATGGATAAACTTAAAAATTTGAGCAAATTGACAGCAGACGGGTGTAAGATTGAGGATATTTCTTATTTGAATTCTTTGAATCAGCTTACAGAAGTAGATTTACGCAATAACAATATAAAAACGGTTACTGCCCTGTCAGGTTTGACAAACTTAAAGAAGTTGTATTTAAGGGGAAATTTGATAGGTGATTATTCGCCTGTAAGAGGATACTACGATCAATTGATAGATAAAGATTTTTCATTTCAAAAATTAGGGGATATATCAGTAAGAGGATATAGTAGTGATAATAATGGAAGGTATACAGTGTTGACCGCCGATACAACAAGTACAATACCAGAGGTAATATATTTGAAATATGAAAAATATACAAATGATGGAAGATTAATTGAAACGAAAAAAATAAGAGAGAGTGAACCTTTGAAAAATGGTTTGATTGTATGGTTTGTTCCAGAGAAATTTAAAATCACAGAGGGTTATATCGTTGTAAGTGGATATGAAAGGCCGGATTTTAAACAATTATGTGCAAAAGCAATTATATATCCGGCAAATTAGATCGGAAGAGCACACGTCTGAAC
>CALCMD010000123.1 GCA_937965795.1 uncultured Lachnospiraceae bacterium
TATCTTCATAAGAAACCGTTGCCCCGCTTGTCAGGGTATGTATCCGTTTATATGTCCCGTCTTTGTTGTCCGCACGCCAGACCTGATACCCTTCTGCACCATTTACTTTTGCCCAGGAAGCTTTCATCTTTCCTGCCGTTGGAGTCAGCGTAAGTCCTGTTGGGGCATCCATCATACATTTCACTGAGATTACTGGGCAGAACTGGCTAAAGCGGAACTCTGTTTCTTTATATTTGCTGGCCGCCCGGATTTTATAATAATAAGTCGTTCCGGTCGCCAGCCCTTTATCCGTAAAGCGGTATCTTCCCAGCGAACTCGTATACGTGTACCAGTCTAATGCCTGAATTGATTTTATCTTCGTATATTCACCATTTGCACTGGTTGAACGTAAAACCACATACCGCTCCGCCCAGTCGATTGCATCCCATGCAAGTTTAATTGACTGATAGTCTACACATTTTGCAACCGCATTTTGTGGAGAAACCTTATTTAATCTCCTTGCTTTCAACGTCTGTACTGCCAGACCCACATTTAACAATCCATGCCCTGTATAGATATCTTTTCCGTCAGGTTTCAGGTCGGTAGCTGTTGTTAAAAGTATCTCTTCAATTTCATCTGCCGTGGTATCCGGATACATCGAACGCAGAATGGCTGCTGTTGCCGATACCATAGGAGTTGCCATTGAAGTTCCAGAGTCCTCATCATATTTGTCTCCGTCTATAACACAGCTATAGATATCCACCCCAGGCGCTGAAATATCTACCGACTGATTATACACAGATAAAGATGCCCTGTGATTCGAACTATCCACATTTGCCACAGAAATCACATGATTATAGGCTGCCGGATAATTGGTTACATTTACGTCCTCTATAATAATATTCTCCTGTTCGTCTAATATAAAATGACCATTTTCATCTACTTTATAATGTCCATTTCCCGCACATGCACAAACAACCACATTCTTCGCATGCGCATAATCAATCGCTTTTTGATAACAAGAACTACTAGTCTTACCATACAAACTCATATTGATAACATCTGCCCCATTATTAGCTGCATAATAAATTGCCGTGATTGTATCTGCAACATTAAACTTACTCACATATTCTTTCCCTTTTTCATCCCACTCCCGATGGGCTGCATTAATTGCCATAATCCTACAGTTTTGATCCACATAACCTGTATATTTATTATAAACAGACGCAATCCCTACGATTCCTTTTTTATTATCTGCTTCTGCCGCAATAATACCCGCAACATGTGTTCCGTGGTAGTCGCCGCTCCTGCCATACTTTGTATCCACATCATGTACATAACAATTGGCTTCATTCATCGGGACTATCTTTGAACTCACTACATCTCCACTTTCCCAGTCCACAACACCCTCGCTAATCACTACACTCTTATCCTTTATATATCTGTTTTTTAAATCCGGATGCGTAATATCAAGCCCTGTGTCAATCACCGCCACCCATGCTTCCGAATAATTGTCCTCTTCCCCCGACTCATTCCAGGAGTTCCACGCATCCGGAACTTTAATCTGCTTCAGATAATCCTGCATAATTAACTCAGGGTCATTGCTCCCCATCTCATCTTCAAAACTACTGCCCGTTATGTTATTATAATTCTTCGAACTATCCTCCACACTCTCCAGTTCCTGCATGACCTCCTCTGCACGCTCCACAGTTTGATCCAAATTCAAATGAACCAGCACAACTTTCGGAAATTCTTCTTCCCCCGACATCCGCATCCGTTTTAATTTCTCTTCCGGCAGTGTCTCGTCTATGGTAAAGTCGCTGAGTATCTCATATGTACTTCCAATACGTCTGGCCATCTCCCCGATTTCCTCATCGGTCACTCCGCTTTCAAAGGTGAGGAGGACTTCCTCGGTCTCATAATCCAGGTTCGCCTGGTTCTCCCGCTCCGCCTTTGCTTCCTCATAGTCCTGTAACGTCTCCCATGCCCGCTCATCGACCGTCTCCGTAAACTGTGCCAGCGGCTCTTCAAGATTTTCCCCATAATACTTGTCCAGTACCTCATGGAGCGCCACGTCATAGATCTTCTCATCCGTAATCTCATTTAACTGCTCTGCCGTAAGGACAGCGTCATTGGCCGCACGTTCGACCAGCCGCTCCACCTTTCGTTCCTCTCTTTTGGAACAATCCTCTCTCATTGGAAACGCTTCTTCCAGAAATGCAATATCCGAAGCCGCCCGCTCCGACGCTTCCAGCTCTATCTCGACTGCTTCCTGTTCTGCGGCACACTCTTCCTCCGCATAGCCCACATTTCCGAACAACATAGTTATCCCCAGAACAAGAGCACATACCCTTCTCGTCTTCTTCATAAAACCAACCATCCTTTCGTGCAATGTGTTTTTGTTTCATATCTTTATGATACTACGTTTTGTAAAAATTTCAATGCCTGCCCTATAATATTCTCTACAAAATTTTCCAGATATGATATAAACTCTGCCGAATATGATGTCTGAAAAGATTAGTTTCTTCCAAATAAAAAAACGGAGCTATCCTGTGGAAGCCCAAGACTTTGAAAAAGCTTGAATTTTACAGAATAGTCCCATTCTTAGATTGCTTTCAGATTTATACCTTTGAAATGAATCATCGGAAAAGAATTAAAGGAACTCCAGAAGTATGCCTGAAATCGCCGCAACGCCATACAGCAGCCCGGCGATTTTCAGGCTTTCTTTTTTATCGTCATTCATGCGGAACAGCACGACCAGCCCAAGCCCCGCCCCGGCGCTTAAGCCTGCCACTACGGATGCAAAGCTGATCGCCCCGTTTAAGTAAAGCCCGGTCAGCATCACGGACGCCGCGCAGTTCGGGATCATACCGATAACGGCGGCAATGAGCGGCTGGAAAATCGTATTGCCCAGCAAAATCCCTGACAGCCGTTCGATGCCCAGCCCTTCAATTGCCAGACCCAGAATCACACTAAAGACAAAAATGTACACAAAAATCTGTACCGTATGATGCAGCGCCGCATGGAAAATTTCTCCATGCGCATGGCCTCCATCGTGGTCGTGGCCGTGGCAGCCGCAGTCCGCGCAGATGCGTTCCATATCCGCCTCACGGTTGTGGCGCTTTGGAACCAGAAAATCAATCAGATACCCCGCTGCCGTTCCGATGATGACTTTTACGGCAATCAGCCACAAAATGTCTTTTCCCCGCCCCGGATTCCCCAGAAGAATCAGAATCGCTTCATCGGACGTGGCCAGAAATACGGCCAAAAGCGTCCCCGGCGTGAGGATTCCTCCCGCATACAAATTTGCCGCCACCACGGAAAAACCGCACTGGGGAACGCAGCCCAGAAGCGCGCCCATCAAAGGCCCGGCATGTCCTACTCTCGTCAGGGTTCGATTGATATATTCCCCTGAATATTTTTCCAGCCATTCCATCAGCAGAAACGCCGCCAGCAAAAATGGCAGCATTTTCACACTATCTGCCGCAGCATCCATCAAAAGATCGAAAATCATATATCCTCCTACAAATATCATCTATCTATTCTAAGTAACTGTTCAGTTCCTTCACAGTTCCGATGCAAAAATCCATGAAAATCGTCTTCGACAATGGGATTTTTGCACTCTTGAATCATGTTTTCACGGTTTCAGCAGCAAGTACTTCGGCCTGTTCTGAATAGTTACCCATCTAACACCAATTTCGGTTCAGTATAGCACAGATTCGCTTCTTTCACAACTTTGGATTTTCTGAATAGGTTGTAAAGAGGTGATAACTATGAATATTTTTATGGCTCTTCTGATCGGGCTTGCGGTGAACCTGGATAATCTTTTGATCGGGATTCATCTGGGAATCCGCCATCAGAGGCTTAGCGCAGGGCAGAATCTGGTCATCGGCGGCACGACAGGACTGTGCGCCTTTGGTTCTACCTGTGCCGCACGGCTGATTTCCGGTCATTTTTTATTCTATACAAACCTGATTGCTTCCGCCATCATGATTCTTTTCGGAATTTTCTGTCTCTACCAGAGCGTAACGCAGAAAGAAGAGACTCCCGAACTCCAGGATGCCCCACGGCTGACCGACGTGCTGATTCTCGGCTTTGTGCTGGCTGTAAACTGTATCCCGCCCTCCCTCAGCGCCGGGGTGATGTCCCTTTCTCCCTTGTGGGTAGGATTCTTTTCCATGCTGTTTTCCTGTCTCAGCATCCAGGCCAGCGTGCTTCTTGGACACAAGTTCCTGCGCTGTAAATTCTTCTCCATGCTCACTCCCCTGTCGGCAATTTTATTGATTCTGATCGGGGCGCTGGAGCTGCTGGTATAAAAACATTTTTTATTTCAAAAGGTTCTCTTTGGGAAACAGACAATATTTCAAAATCCCTGTTTTCTTAAAAGAGAACCTTTTCATTCGGTGAATATAAATTTCAAAAAATTATGTGGAAATAACCCACAAGATGGTTTATTATCAAAGAGGTACTATAAATTTCCTTTACCTTAAGAGAGCACAAAAACGGAGGATGTCATATATGCCAATCATAAAAATTGACCTGGATAATTTTACAGTATTTGAAAAAATGTCAATTCCCTTTTGTAATGGGATAAATATTTTAATTGGAGAAAATGGAATGGGCAAAACACATATTATGAAAATCTTATATGCTGCCTGCCAATCCTCAAAGCACGATGTCTCTTTTCCCCAGAAAACAGTCACCGTTTTCAGACCCGATCATTCATCCATCGGAAGGCTGGTCAATCGAAAAAAAAGCAATAACAATACGGCGAAAATCATGGTTATTTCCGATACTTCTAAAATTGGAATGACCTTTACAAATAAAACCAAAAAATGGGATGCGAAACTGACGGGTGAGCAAAATTGGGAAAAACAAATGTCAGATCTGACAAGCGTCTTTATACCTGCAAAAGAAATTCTGTCAAACGCATGGAATTTAGAAGCCGCAGTCAAAATGGGCAACGTAGAATTTGACGATACCTATCTCGACATTATTGCCGCCGCTAAAATAAATGTATCGCCGGGCGTCGATTCAAGCGAAAGAAAAAAATATTTAGATGTGCTCCAAAAAATCAGTACAGGAAAGGTAACGGTTTCAGATGAAAGATTCTATTTGAAACCGGGAACTCAGGCGAAATTAGAATTCAATCTTGTCGCTGAGGGATTACGAAAAATTGCTCTGCTATGGCAGCTCATTAAGAACGGAACTTTGGAAAAGGGATCTGTACTGTTTTGGGATGAACCCGAAGCGAATATGAATCCGAAACATATCCCAATTCTTGCAGAGCTTCTTTTGCTTTTACAGGAAGAAGGCGTACAGATTTTCATTTCCACACACGATTATTTTTTGGCAAAATATCTTGAAGTAAAACGTACTGATAAAAATTTTCTTCAATATTGCTCCTTTTATTATAAAGATGACAAATTGAAAAATGTAACCTGTGAAATTTCAGAAGAATTTGATTTATTGGAACACAATGCCATTATGGAAACATTTCGCCAGTTGTACTTAGATGAAATAGGGGTGGCGCTGAATTGAAAACGATTACTGAATCTGAAATGAACTTTGGCAGATACAAAGAAGAAAACTTATTTGAAATAGAAAATTCACAAATACGAAAGTCTTTAGGAGAAGGCGTTAAAACAGTTGAATTTATTTTGCTAAAGAACGATACGCATATCATTTTCCTGGAAGCAAAGAAAAACTGCCCGAACGAGCACAATATGAATGACTCGCCAAACAAGAGACTTAAATTCGAAAATTTTTACAATGATGTAACTCAGAAATTCACGGATTCCCTGCAAGTTTATCTGGCGGCAATTTTAAATCGTTATGGGAATCTGTCAGAAATAGGGCACAATCTCTGCACCCCGGAGAATTACAGCGAGAAAGAAATATTCTTTGTTTTAGTAATAAAGTGCGCCGAAATTTCATGGCTTTCAGGAGTAAAGGCAATTTTAGAAAAGCGACTATTATCCCTGCGGAAAATATGGAAAATTAAGATTCTGGTTTTAAACCATGAACTGGCGCAAAAAAAGGGATTGGCATTGAAAAATGACGCATCAGATTTTTAAATCCGGTGCGTCATTTCTTTTTTCAAAGAGAACCCTCTATTCGATTACCATCCGTGCCGCGCCAAAAATTCCCGCATCGTTTCCAAGCTTTGCAAGGGCGAATTCCGTTCCTTTGCAGGCATCCAGCACATAGTTCACATAGTACTTCTTTACATAATCCAGAATTACTGTCCCGGCTTTGGACACGCCGCCGCCGATAACAAAAATCTCAGGGTCTGCCACACCCGTGACGCCCGCAAGCGCCGTACCCAGATATTTTCCAAACTCCTCCGCCACTTCACAGGCCAGGGCGTCCCCTGCTTTCACCGCGTCAAAGACGGCCTTCGCCGAAACCTCTCCCTCACGCAGAACGGATGGAGCGTCGCTTGCCAAAAGCTTTCGGTTCGCCAGATAAACCACGCCCGTAGCGGAAGCTACCTGTTCCAGACAGCCCACGTTTCCGCAGCCGCACGGCTTATCCACATCATCTGTGACGTGAATATGTCCGATCTCACCGCCTGCCCCGTGGCTTCCGGTCACGATCTTTCCGCCGAGGATGATACCGCCGCCCACGCCTGTTCCGAGCGTCACCATCACTACATTCTTATGGCCTTCGCCGCCGCCCTTCCACATCTCGCCCAGGGCCGCCACATTCGCATCGTTTCCGACCTTCGTCACAAGTCCCGTGAGCTTCTCCATCTCTTCTGCCAGCTTTACATACCCCCAATGCAGGTTTACCGCCGCAATGACGGCCCCTTCCTCATTGACCGGCCCCGGCACGCCGACGCCCACGCCGGCAATCTCTTCCTTCTTCAGATTCTTCTCAGCAATCTTCGCTTCAATCGTTGCTGCCACATCCGGGATAATGTTCTCTCCGCTTCCCTCGGAGCGGGTCTTGATCTCCCATTTATCCAGAACCTCTCCCTGCACGTCAAACAGTCCGCATTTTACGGTGGTTCCTCCTATATCAATTCCAAAACAATATTTTTTCATCACAAATTCCTCCTGTTATTCTTCTCTTCCTCTTGCCAGGGATGCCTGCACACGCTTATAAAGCTCCTGTGCCGCATTATATCCCATCTTCTTCTGTCTGTGGTTGACCGCCGCCGTCTCTACGATCACCGCCAGATTTCGTCCCGGACGAATCGGAAGCGAATGACATACGACCTTGTTTCCGAGGTATTCCGTATACTCTTCCTCCAGCCCCAGACGGTCATACTCCTTATCCCTGTCCCACTCTTCCAGTTTGATGACCAGATCAATGGACTGGGTATCTTTCACGCTCTCTACGCCAAACAGCGTCTTTACATCAATAATTCCAATACCTCGCAGCTCAATAAAATGCTTCGTAATATCCGGCGCCGTACCGATCAGAGTCTCGTCGCTGACCCTGCGGATTTCCACCACATCATCCGTAACCAGACGGTGTCCCCGCTTAATCAGCTCCAGAGCCGCCTCGCTCTTTCCGATTCCGCTCTCGCCGGTAATCATGACGCCCTCTCCGTAAACATCCACCAGCACGCCATGAATCGAAATGCACGGCGCAAGCTCCACATTCAGCCTGCGGATGATCTCTGCCATAAACGGGGAGGTCTGCTGCCTGGAAAGCAGGATCGGCACATGATATTTGTGCGCCAGCCTCATCATGTCCTCATCCGGCCTTGTCCTCGTGGTATAAACGACGCAGGGAATCTTACTCGACAGGAACTGCTCGTATGCCGGAATCTTCTTCTCCCTCGGCAGGCTCGCCAGATAGGTATATTCCACATATCCGATAATCTGTACGCGCTCAGAAGAGAAGTGCTCAAAATATCCGGCAAGCTGCAACGCAGGACGATTAATATCGGGAAGCGTGATCTTAATATCCGATATATCAATGTCCGGCGTAAGATTTTCCAGCTTGAGCTGGTCGATAATCTTTTTCAACGCTACACTGCTCATATCTTTTCTCCTTGTCCTATGTTTTCGGGTAACTGTTTGGTTCCCTTCACAGTTACGTTTCAGATACTGTTATCTTAACATACTTTTCCTCTGACATCCAGTGCAATCTACATCTCCTGCGGCTTTGTCCCCGCAAAAAACTCATAGACCTTCCGGGCGCTTGCTTCATTCATGGACGGCGCTTTTGCAAGCTCTTCAATCCCGGCCGCCCTGATCGCCTCCAGGGACTGAAACGTCCGCATCAGGGACTTTCTTCTCGCCGGGCCGATGCCGTCGATGTCATCCAGAATCGAATGTACCTGCTCCCTGCTTCTTAAGGAACGGTGATATTCAATGGCAAACCGGTGCGCCTCGTCCTGAATCCGGGTAATCAGCCGGAACCCTTCGGAGGATTTGTCAATGGGAAGCTCCTCATTGTCAAAATACAGCCCCCTTGTCCTGTGGTTATCATCTTTCACCATACCGCAGACCGGAATATTCAGGTGCAGACGCTCCAGCACCCCAAGAGCGATATTCACCTGCCCCTTTCCGCCGTCCATCATAATCAGATCGGGAAAGACGCGGAATTTCCCAAGCCTGTCGTCCACCTTCTTCTCTTCCAGCTCCCGCTGTTCCTTAATCCCATGTTCAAATCTTCTGGTCAGCACTTCCTCCATGCTGGCGTAATCATTCGGCCCTTTGACCGATTTTATCTTAAATTTGCGGTAATCGCTGCGTTTCGGCTTTCCTTTTTCATAGACGATCATAGACCCCACAGACTCGAATCCGCTGATATTCGAAATATCATAAGCCTCCACCCGCGACACATTTTCCAGACCCAGAAGCCCCGCAATCTCTTTCATGGCCCCGATGGTACGTCCCTCTTCTCTTTTTATCCGCTCTTTGTCCTGGTTTAAAACAATCTGGGCATTTCTTGCCGCAAGCTCCACCAGCTTTTCCTTCGTTCCTTTTTTCGGCACCCGGATATAGACCCTGCCGCCCCGTTTTCCACCGAGCCATTCCTCGATCACCGCGCCATCCTCCACTTCGGCAGGCAGCATGATCTCTCTGGGAATAAAAGGCGTTCCGGTATAAAACTGCTTGATAAAGCTGGACAGGATTGCGCTCATGGTATCCTGCGGCGCCACTCTTAAATAAAAATGATCTCTGCCGATCATCCTCCCTCCGCGGATAAAGAACATCTGCACCACCGCATCCCCCTCCTGCTGCGCAAGGGCGATAATGTCCTTATCCTCGCCGTCGCTGTTCGTGATCTTCTGTTTCTGGGCAATCTGCTGTACGCTCTTTAAAAGCTCCCGCTGCTCGATCGCCATTTCGAAATCCATCCTCTCCGAAGCTTCCTGCATCCGGCTCTCCAGCATCTTCATCACCGGCGCATAATTTCCATTCAGAAATCCCAGTACCTCCTCCACCGACTTCCGGTAATCCTCCCTGCTGATGTACCCCTGGCAGGGCGCGCTGCACTGTTTAATGTGGTAATTCAGACACGGCCTTTCCTTTCCGACGTCTCTTGGAAGCCTTCGGCTGCATGTACGAATCTTATAAATCTTATGAATCAGTTCGATGGTATCCTTCACGGCTCCCGCACTGGTGTACGGTCCATAATACTTATTCTTATCCTTTTTCATGGAACGTGAAAAAAGCACCCTCGGATAATCCTCGGATGTCGTCACTTTAATGAACGGATACGTCTTATCATCCGTCAGCATGGTATTGTATTTCGGCCTGTATTCTTTGATCAGATTACACTCCAGCACCAGCGCCTCCAGCTCGGAATCCGTCACAATATATTCAAATCTGGCGATTCTCGACACCATCTGTTCAATCTTCGCCCCTTTATTCCGGCTGCTCTGAAAATACTGCCGGACACGGTTTTTCAGACTGACCGCTTTCCCCACATAGATAATGGCGTCTTTGTCGTCGTGCATAAGATAAACCCCCGGTTTCCCCGGGAGTTTTTTTAATTCTTCCTGAATATCAAACACTTTCACCGCTCCTTTTTATGCGCCCATGCCCCTCTGCGCTACGACTGCCAGAAGGAACTTCCTGCGGAGTTCCCCGTAAGGATTCCGGCTGAACACCTCATAGGTCGAACACCCTTTATCTACCAGACAAACCAGAACGGACTCCCTGTATCTCGGCAGGCGGATGTTCAGCGGGAACATATGCTTCTCAATAATGTCCTGCTCCCTCTCCGACAGCTCAAAATCCCGTCTGGCATTGAGAAGCGCCCGTCTTGCATGGGTAAATCCATGCCATCTGTGACCTGCGTCCTTTTCATGCCAGTCATACAGAAAATAATCATGAAGCAGCGCTCCCCGCGCAAGCTCCCGCCTGTGACAGGAGATGCGAAGCCTTTCCGCCAGAATGCAGCTAAAATATGAGACTGCAATGCAGTGGAGCAGGGTACTTGTATTTCCATGCTGCGTATAATCCTCCATTTGCAAAAGCGAAGATTCCCGTACCGTTCTCTCTAAAACCCCGGCAAACCTTCTTTCAAATTCTCTCCTCGCTCTTCTGCGCTCCCCGGCAGAACCAAAAAACCTTCTTCGCAAATCCACCCCTCCGATTTAAATCTCTTTCTTTTCCAGGCTGACCTTTTCATCCGTCACGCCCTCGGCCTCATGCAGAATCTTCATGAACTGCTTTCCTGTGATCGTTTCCTTTTCAATCAGGAAAGCCGCAATCTTATCCATCGTGTCACGGTGCTCCGCCAAAAGCTGTTTTGCCTTCTCATAAGAATTCTGAATCAGTTCCATCACTTCTCTGTCGATTTCCGCTTCCGTTACCTGGCTGCAATTTCTGACAACCCGGTTATCCAGATACTCGTTCGCCGGCATTTCCAGCTCCACCATGCCGAACTTTTCCGACATGCCGTAACGTGTCACCATCGCTCTGGCAATTCTCGTGGCCTGCTGAATATCCCCGGCCGCTCCCGTCGTGATCGAATCAAATACAAGCTCCTCCGCCGCGCGGCCCGCCGTCAGGGAGATTAACTGAGCCCGAAGCTCCTTTTCCGACTCCAGATTCTTCTCCTCTTCCGGCACGTTCATAACGTACCCCAGCGCTCCCATCGTGCGGGGTACGATGGTAATCTTCTGTACCGGCTCCGCGTCCTTCTGGAGCGCGCTCACCAGTGCGTGGCCCACTTCATGATAAGAAACGATGCGCCGTTCCTGGGCGCTCAGAATCTTATTCTTCTTCTCTTTTCCTACCAGTACCAGTTCGACCGCTTCAAAAAGGTCTTTCTGCGAAACCACGTTCCGGCCCTGCTTTACCGCCAGGATCGCCGCTTCATTTACCATATTCGCCAGATCGGAACCGACCGCTCCCGAAGTCGCCAGCGCGATCGCGTCCAGATCGACCGTCTCATCCAGCCTTACATTTTTACAATGCACCTTCAGGGTATCCACCCTGCCTTTGAGATCCGGCTTGTTCACGATGATCCGCCTGTCGAAACGTCCCGGACGCAGAAGCGCCGGGTCCAGAACCTCCGGACGGTTCGTGGCCGCCAGAATCAGAAGCCCTGATTCACTGTCAAACCCATCCATCTCCGCCAGAAGCTGATTCAGCGTCTGCTCACGCTCATCGTTTCCGCCCCCGTAGCGGCTGTCACGGCTCTTTCCGATGGTATCGATCTCGTCAATGAAAATAATACACGGCGCGTTCTTCTTCGCCTCCGCGAAAAGGTCGCGCACACGGGAAGCGCCGACGCCCACAAACATCTCTACAAAATCCGAACCCGAAAGGGAAAAGAACGGCGCGTGCGCTTCTCCCGCCACCGCTTTTGCCAGCAGCGTTTTCCCGGTTCCCGGAGGACCCACGAGCAGGGCTCCTTTCGGAAGTTTCGCTCCGATCTTTGCATAACGTCCCGGATTTTCCAGAAAATCCACCACTTCCTGTAAAGACTCCTTCGCTTCATCCTGTCCCGCTACGTCCGCAAAGGTCACCCCTGTTTCCTTCTGCGCATAAACACGGGCTTTATTTTTCCCGACGCTCATGACGCCGCCGCCCTTTGACATCTTCCGCATGAAAAGCCACAGCAACACCCAGATCAGAATCAGGGGAAGCAGCGTTGCCAGAAGATTGTAGATCATCACCTTCGTGGTGTCCTGCACCTTATACTCACACTGTACGTGGGCGTCCAGAAGCCTCTGTGTCAGCTCGCTGTCATCCATGCGCCCGGTCGTATAGCTGATCTCAATGCCCGGAAACGGCTGCTTTTTCGGTATGATCGTGATCTCGCTCCCCATGACCGTTACCTTTTCGACTTCTCCTTTGTCAACCATTTCGATAAACTCATTGTATGTGATCTTCGTCTCCGTGGAACTTTTCAACATCGAATTAAAAAGATTAATCAAAACCAATGCGACGAGCGATACGACCAGGAAAACAACGATATTCTGTCCATTCTTCGGTGTTTTATCATTTTTCGGCCCACCATTTTGCCCTCCCTGGGAACCATTTCCATTCCCCGGCGTCTGTTTATTGTCCATTTCTACCTCCTAGATTATCCTTTTACTAATTATAAAGATACTTCCCGTAGAAATCAATATGAAGTTTGTGAAAAAAGTCTCACAATTATAAAGGTTTTCTAAAATTTTGTCGAAAAGGGTTTGTACTCTGGCTCCGTTCTGTAGTATAATGATACGATTAAATAATTTTTCAGGAGAAGAACATCAATGAAAACAGGATTTGATAACGAAAAATACCTTTCTACGCAGTCCGAGCACATTCGTGAGCGCATCGGACAGTTCGGAAACAAACTTTATCTGGAATTCGGCGGAAAACTTTTTGATGATTACCATGCGTCCAGAGTCCTTCCGGGCTTTGAGCCGGACAGCAAACTGCGGATGCTGATGCAGCTCTCCGACCAGGCGGAAATTGTCATTGTGATCAGCGCCGGCGACATTGAAAAAAATAAAATCCGGGGCGACCTGGGCATCACTTATGACACGGATGTGCTACGTCTGATCGACTCCTTCGAGGCAAAGGGGCTGTACGTCGGAAGTGTAGTCATCACCCAATACACCGGGCAGAGCAGCGCCGGCCTCTTTAAAAGCCGTCTGCAAAAACTGGGGCTTAAGGTGTACACCCATTACATCATTGAAGGTTATCCCTTCAATATTCCTCTCATCGTCAGCGACAATGGATTCGGAAAAAATGAATACATCGAAACAAAACGTCCTCTGGTAGTGATCACAGCCCCCGGCCCCGGCAGCGGAAAAATGGCGACCTGCCTTTCCCAGCTCTATCACGAGCACAAGCGGGGGATTCCTGCCGGATACGCAAAATTCGAAACCTTCCCGATCTGGAACATTCCTCTGAAACACCCCGTTAATCTGGCTTATGAAGCCGCTACCGCCGACCTAAACGACGTAAATATGATTGATCCGTTCCATCTGGAAGCCTATGGAAAGACGACCGTAAACTATAACCGGGACGTAGAGATTTTCCCGGTTTTATCCGCCATCTTTCAGCAGATCTACGGCGAAAGCCCCTACAAATCCCCGACCGATATGGGCGTAAACATGGCCGGAAACTGCATCATTGACGACGAAGCCTGCCGGGAAGCATCCCGCCAGGAAATTATACGCCGCTATTATCAGGCTTTGAGCGAGCTTGCGTCCGGAAAAAAATCTGACGATGAAGCCTTTAAAATCGAGCTTATCATGAAACAGGCGCAGGTCACTGTCACCGACCGTCTTGTTGTTCCCGCCGCCCTTAAGCGCGCCCAGCTCACCGGAGGGACCGCCGCCGCACTGGAGCTTCCGGACGGACGCATCGTCACCGGAAAGACCTCCGACCTTCTGGGTCCCTGCGCGGCGCTCCTTTTAAACGCATTAAAAACCCTTGCGGGCGTCCCTGCCGACCGGCATGTGATTTCCCCCGCCGCCATTGAGCCGATCCAGCGATTAAAGACCGAATATCTGGGCAGCCAGAACCCCAGGCTTCACACGGACGAAGTGCTGATCGCTCTCTCCACAAGCGCCGCCTCCGATTCTTATGCACAGAAAGCCTTAGAGCAGCTTCCAAAGCTGAAAGGCTGCCAGGCGCACGCCACCTCCATGCTTTCCGCCGTGGACGTCAACCAGTTTAAACGCCTGGGCGTTCAGATGACCGCGGAGCCAGTATACGAAAACAAGCGTCTGTATCATTAAAAATTTTTTCAAATTCCCTCTGTATTTTTTCCCGTGTTTGGTGTATAATTCATCCATTGGGTAAAAACACAAAAGTAACAGTTCAGCTCGCGCCATTCGCAAAACCGCACTTATGTGCTCTTTGCTGCTTCGCAGCTCTTTTTGCTCATAATCTGGCGCTCCGCTCATGGCCTGCACAACGTGCTCATTCATGCAAGCCTGATTCGCCCGTTTTATCGGCCATGTCTGAACTGTTACAAACAAAAAGAAGGAAGTTCCGGAGGCCACAAAGCTGTGGCGTCAGGGGCTTCCTTCTCCGTTTTCAGAAAAGAATACGAAAAAGAGGAGGAAAATTATGCCAGTAAAATATGTCTTTGTTACAGGAGGAGTCGTTTCAGGTCTTGGAAAAGGAATCACCGCCGCATCCCTGGGACGCCTTTTAAAAGCCCGCGGCTATAAAGTGACCATGCAGAAATTTGACCCTTACATCAATATTGATCCCGGAACCATGAACCCCATCCAGCACGGGGAAGTGTTCGTCACGGACGACGGGGCGGAAACCGATCTCGACCTGGGGCATTATGAGCGCTTTATTGACGAAAGCCTGGATAAAAATTCAAACGTTACCACCGGGAAAATTTACTGGTCTGTCCTCCAGAAAGAACGCCGGGGAGATTTCGGCGGCGGAACGGTACAGGTCATTCCCCATATTACAAATGAAATCAAAAACCGTTTCTACCGGAACCCCGATGCCCATGACACCCGCATTGCCATCATCGAAGTCGGCGGAACGGTCGGAGACATTGAAAGCCAGCCATTTCTCGAAGCCATCCGCCAGTTTCAGCATGATGTGGGGCACGAAAACGCAATCCTGATTCATGTGACGCTCATTCCTTATCTGAAAGCCTCCGGCGAGATGAAAACGAAGCCCACCCAGGCCAGCGTAAAGGAGCTTCAGGGAATGGGCATCCGGCCGGATATCATCGTCTGCCGCTCCGAGCTTCCTCTGGAAGATGGCATCAAGGAGAAAATTGCGCTGTTCTGCAACGTCCCGAAAAGCCACGTCCTCCAGAATCTTGACGTAGAGTACCTCTACGAAGCCCCTCTGGCAATGGAACGGGAACGTCTCGCAGAAGTCGCCTGCGAATGTCTGCACCTTTGCTGCCCCGCCCCCGACCTGGCAGACTGGGAGGAAATGGTGGAAGCGCTGCGGCATCCTTCCACGGAAGTGACCATCGCACTGGTCGGCAAATACATTTCCCTGCATGATGCGTATATCAGCGTTGTGGAAGCCTTAAAACACGGCGGAATCGCCAGTCACGCCACCGTCCAGATTCAATGGGTGGATTCTGAGCTTCTGACGGAAGAAAACGCAGACGAAATCCTGGAAAACGCAGATGGCATTCTCGTGCCCGGCGGCTTCGGTGACCGTGGAATTGAAGGAAAGATCACGGCAATCCGCTATGCCCGCACCCATAAAGTTCCTTTTCTGGGCCTGTGCCTGGGAATGCAGCTCGCCATCGTGGAGTACGCAAGGCACGTGCTCGGCCTTCAGGACGCCCACAGCATTGAGCTCAATCCTTCAACTTCCCATCCGGTCATCGCACTCCTGCCAGGCCAGAATGACGCCGGGGACATCGGCGGCACCCTGCGTCTGGGCTCCTGGCCCTGCGTCCTGGATGAAACCTCCAAAGCCTGTGCGCTTTATGGTGAAAAAACCATTTATGAGCGCCACAGGCACCGCTACGAGGTCAACAATGATTACCGGAGCGCCCTGGCCGGGCATGGCCTGACGCTTTCCGGCCTCTCTCCGGATGGGCGCATCGTAGAAATGATCGAATTAAAAGACCACCCCTTCTTCATCGGAACACAGGCGCATCCGGAACTGAAATCCAGGCCAAACCGCCCGCACCCACTGTTTCGCGGCTTCGTGGAAGCAGCTTTGCAGAAGGAAAAATAATCACCATAAGAAAACGCCAGCCCCGCAGCATGTCTCCATGTCTGCGTGACTGGCGCTTTCTTTTCATGAACCGTTTAAACTTCCTGTCCCTTGAAAATCATCTTTACGATATTTAAATCTTTATCCAGGAGCACCAGATTCGCCGTCTTTCCAGCCTCGATGCTTCCGCATTTATCAAAGATGCCGATTGCCTTTGCAGAGTTCACAGCAGCCGCCTTGATGGCTGTTCCCAGCGGAATCCCCATCTTCTGTACGGCAACGCGGACACAGCCCATCAGATTAGTGGCGGAACCTGCGATGGTTCCGTCCGCCAGCGTAGCGAGCTGGCCTACCACCTTCACGGCCTGTCCTCCCAGAGAATAGTCCCCATCCGTCAGTCCGGTAGCCATCATACTGTCGCTGATCAGAATGACACGGTCCTCACCGAACATCTTGAAGGTCGTGCGGACAACTGCCGGATGAATATGAATGCCGTCTGCGATCAGTTCCACGCGGACATGCTCGTTGTCACAGGCCGCCCCGATCACTCCCGGCGCTCTGTGCGAAAATGCCGGCATAGCGTTATACAGATGCGTCGTGTGGCGCGCCCCTTTCTGATAAGCCTCATTTGCCACTTCGAAATCTGCTGTCGTATGGGCGATGGAGATCGCCACCTCATCCTTCAGCGCCTCGATAAATTCCATCGAGCCTTCCTCTTCCGGCGCAATATCGACCAGCTTAAACAGGCCGTTTGCCTTTTCCTGAAGGCGGCGGAACATGTCGACGTCCGGTTTGTGGATATATTTTCCGTTCTGCGCGCCCTTCTTTGCCGGAGAGATAAAAGGCCCCTCCATATTAATGCCCACCAGCTCCGCACCTGTGGGCGCATTGTCATAAGCCGCCGCCGCTAAAGCGATCTTCGTGAGCGTCTCCTCATCATAGGTCATCGTAGCAGGGCAGATATTCATGACGCCGTTTTTCAGCTCGTACTCTGCGATCGCACGAATCGCCTCCTGATTTCCGTCGCAGAAATCATAGCCTACGCAGCCGTGAAAATGAATGTCCGTAAGTCCCGGAACCGCATACAGACCGGAAGCATCGATCACCGTATCCTCCGATGCGGATTCTGCGAACTGCCCGCCCTCGATGCAGACATCTTTGGTTACAAAAGTACCGTTCTCTTCAAAAACACTTGCATTCTTAATAATCATAAGACTCAGCCTTTCTATTGTATTTTAATGTTCAGCCATGCAGAGTATTTCCGCATGGCTGAAAAAAATTCCATATTACGCTAATTTGGAAGCTGCCGCTTCGTCTGCCACGATGGTAACATCCGGATGAAGCTGGAGAATAGAAGCCGGTACCTGTGGGGTAATCGGGCCTTCTACGACTTTTTTCAGAATATCTGCTTTGTCCGCGCCGCTTACGACTACGACGATCTTACGTGCCAGCATGATGTTCTGGATACCCATCGTATAAGCCTGCTTCGGCACATCGTCCACGGATGCAAAGAAACGCTTATTTGCCTCGATGGTGCTCTCTGTCAAATCCACACAGTGCGTTACAGGCGGGAAGCAGTCAGTCGGCTCGTTAAACCCGATGTGCCCGTTATGTCCCAGTCCCAGAAGCTGTAAGTCGATACCGCCTACGCTTTTGATGATTGCATTGTATGCGCTGCATGCCTTGTCAGCGTCCGGCTCCGTACCGTCCGGCACAAAGGTGCGCTCCTTCGGGATGTTTACATGGTCAAAGAAATTATGGTTCATAAAGTAACGGTAGCTCTGGTCATGATCGCCGGACAGTCCTTTGTACTCATCCAGATTTACGCTTGTCGCGTTGGAGAAATCCAGGTCGCCGTTGTTATAACGGGCGATCAGCTCCTTGTAAGTGCCGATCGGTGAAGAACCGGTTGCCAGTCCCAAAACACAGTTTGGCTTCATCGTAACCTGCGCCCCGATGATGTTTGCCGCTTTTCTGCTCATGTCCTCATAATCTCTTGTTTTTAAAACCTTCATACTAATCCTCTCCTTTTCTTTATTCAATGATTCCTTTTGCAAAGAACTTTGGCAAATGAAAATTTGGCGTTTCATTTTCAATTACCGTATAGCTGCCAAAATGAGTCAGCCCTTCACTCTCTTTGATCTTGTAAAAGTTGCAGGCAATGGTATCGCCGGATTTAAAATCATTCCTGCCGTAAACGAAATCAATCAGCTCCAGCGGTATGGTGATCTCCAGCGTCCAGTGATCCTCATATACCGTCCCTGTACAGTTACACGCTTCATGAAGAGCCGGTGGAAACGGCTTTCTTCCCTTTCTGCCATTTCCGAAGTTCGCATGAAGCGCGCCGTAGGAATTGGCTTCAAAGTTTAAGTACATATCCGGAAATTCCTCCGGATAAAACTGGAAAAACGCCTCCATCGTGCTGTCGAGGTGTACCGGATCATTCGGCTGCGTGTAGGTACGCACCGGATCTTTTTCCTGACAGGTCATTTTTACATAAAAACCTGTTCCCGGAAGAAAAGCAAGCGCCCCGGAGGTTTTCGGACGGTAATCGCCGCCCCAGTTGTACTTGTCCACCTGAAACTGCGGGCAGGAGTCGATTTCTGTCTTCGCATAAATCGTTTTGATTTGGTATTTCATGGTTCCCTCCAAACTCCATTTTGATAAAATAAGTGTACCGCATTTGGAAAAAAAATGCAAGACCAGCCCTGCCCTATTTCCCTATCTTATCGCACGGTAAGCGGCCCCGTCCGCCAGCTTCTCTTTTTTGTATTTCGCCAGCTCGCTGACTGTCACAAGCTGATAGCCTTTCTGCTTCAGCATCGGAATGATCCGCTCCACCGCCTCCACGGTCGGCAGATGGATGTCGTGCATCAGAACGATGGAGCCATCTTTGGCGTCCGTCATGACTGACGTGACCGTACTCTGCACATTTCTTGTTTTCCAGTCCAGCGTATCCACGTCCCACAGGATCAGCGGCATCCCTGCGGCGGCTCCCACTGTGGAATTGTAAGCGCCATAGGGAGGTCTGAGCAGGCTCGGTTCATGCCCGCAGGCGCTCTTTATCACCCGGTTCGTATTCCCTATCTGTGCTGCCAGCGCCGCCCCGTCAAGCTGCGTAAGCTGTGGATGGTTCCAACTGTGATTTCCAATCTCGCACCCCATTTGATAAGCCTTTTTCACGGTACTCTGATACCGTTCGACGCTGCTTCCCACCAGAAAGAACGTCGCTACCGCGTCATTCTCCTTCAGGCATTTCAGCAGCCGCTCCGTATAGGGGCCGGGGCCATCGTCAAAAGTCAGGGCCACCATTGGTTTCTTCGGATTGACGCGCACCTTTACCTTCGGCTGATAGACTCCTTTTTCGTTAAAGTGATACCCTTTCTCCTTAATAAAACAGTCTCCGGTCACCCGCTCACCCTTTGCGTTCAGGTAATATTTCTTTCCGCCAGCCAGGGTCAGCCATCCCTTCCGCATCCTCCCCTGTCTCCCGAAGTAATAATATTTTCCTTTGATCTTCCGCCATTCCTCCGAGGCCATCACGCCGTTTTTCTTAAAATAGTATCTGGATTTTCCAATCTTCCGCCAGCCTTTCGCCAGCCTGCCGTCCGGAGCGATATAATATTTCTTTCCCTGATACCGATACCAGCCTTTTTCCTTATTTCCCTTTTTCTTCGGAGCCTCCTGCACCTCACCGGAAACCGCCCTCTGTCCATTCCCCTTCCCCGTGCTTTCCGTCTCCTGCACGTTTGGTTCCTGTATGCCGGCTGCCTCTGCCTTCGCCGCACCCATTAGCAAAAAAGAACACAGAGCCGCCGCCAGTATCCTTCTTTTTAATCTCATCTTTTTCTCTTCCCCCTTTAAAAATGAAAAATCCCTTTGATCAGAAACCACAGAACCGGCACCGCCAGCGCCGGGAGCATGTTCAGGGATTTCGCATCCTTAATCTTTAGAATCGACAGTCCGGAGGCCGCGATCAGGATTCCTCCCACAATGGATATTTCCGTCAAAAGCTCCTGCGTCAGAAAGGAACTTAAAAACCCGGCTCCCAGATAAATGCCGCCCTGCCAGCAAAAGAGCACCGGCGCCGCCGCCGCGATTCCGATTCCATAAGTCGAAGCCAGAACCATAGACGTCACGAAATCCAGCGTGGCATTGGTAAACAAATACGTGTGGTCTCCATGCACCGCGCTCTCGATGGGTCCCAGAATCGACAGTGTACCGATGCAGAACAGAAGAATTGCCGTAGACAGTCCCTGTCCCAGATTCGACTTTGCGAAACGGTTTGTCAGACGGTTAAATCTCCCGTCCAAATCCAGCGCCGTTCCCGTCAGGCTTCCGATGGCAAGGCTCAGAATAAAGAGTACCGGAAACGTACTTTTTCCCATATTGGATACCACGGCATTGATTCCCAGTGCCGTTGCCGCAAAACCCATGGCGTTATAAAGCGCGCTCTGGTACTCCTCTTTGATTCCCTTTCTAAGCGCGCTTCCGATCACGCTTCCCGCCAGAATCGTCCCTGTATTTACGATTGTCCCTATCATCCGTATTCCCCCTAATGTCTTTCCTCTGCATTTCCATACGCCTCGCAGAAACGCGCTGCAAACGCCGGTTCCTCCCCTTTTGCATACAAATGGGAAATATCTCCATAGGCATTCATGCGGAAGCTGGCGATTCCCTGCCGCCTCTCCTCCGTCGTCACCGTGGTAACGCCTGTCGGGGCTGAGCAGGTATGATGCCACAGAAGCATGGGAGAAATGCAAAAAAGATGGCTCAAAAGCACACAGCCCAGCGCGAAATGGCAGAAGAAAACCAGCGTATCGTTATTCTCCTGCTCCACCCGGTAAAAATGCCCTTCTCTCCGGTAACCATGCCGGGCGAGAAACTCATCAAACTGCGTGGTAACTCTTTCATACTCTTCCTTCACATGCGCCTCCTGAAAAACCTCGCATTCATGCCAGTGTTCATAGCTGTAAAATCTTTCATCCGCCGTCCAGTCCTGCGGCAGCCAGTCCCAGGAAACCGTTCTGCGCCCTTCCCCGTCCGGCCGGAGGATTTGCGGACGAAACTCCGCAAGCCATTCCAGTTCAACCGCCGTGCGGCTCATTTTCTTCAATGTGCAGGAGGCCGTGTCCTTCGCCCGTCCGAGCGGCGACACGTAAAACTCCTTTACATCCAGTCTGGCCATCCGCTCTGCTAAAAGCTTTGCTTCCCTCCATCCTTTCTCTGTCAGAGAGTCGATGGAATAGTCCGGATCGCCGTGTCTTATCATCAAAAGCTTCATACCTTTTCGTCCTCTTTCTATTTTATTTTTCCTTTTTTACTCATGCCTGCTTTTCTCATGCCCTTTAACAGCTTTTCTTTCTGTTTTTTCTTCATTCCCTTCGTTTGCACGACGATCTTTGCAGACGTTTTTTTCAATGCCTGTTTTCCGACTTTTCGCAGGGCTTTTCCTTTTAGCTGGAGGATTTTCAGATTCCTGCACCCGAAAAATGCCTGGGCTTCCACGGTGCGGACATTCCTTCCGAGAATCACCTTTTTCAGCTTCGTATTATTCTTCATCACGCCTTTTCCGATGGAGGTGACCTTATAGGTCTCGCCTTTGATTTTAACGACCGCAGGCACGCTCAGCTTCGCCGCTTTCTTGTTTTTCACATATACCAGCTTTGCCAGCTTCCGTTCCGCATCAAGAATCGCATACCGATCTTTTATAAGCGGTTCTACAGTACCCGGAGACGGTATCACGACCGCATTCCCATTCAGCGCTCCCTGCGCCTTTACCAGCGCTTCCGTGAGCGCATACAGCGTCTCCAGCCCCGCATTCTCCGGCGCTCCCTGTGCCGTCTCATAAGCCTTGACAAACGCTTTCCATTCAGTATCCCTGTAATTCTTCTGGCCTGCCTGATAGACCGAAGCCGCCGCAGCCAGGGCTTTATCCAGCGCTTCTTTCGCCTCTTTCTCTTTCCTCTTCTGCTCTGCATTCCCGTCGATCGGCTCGAAAGGCGTCTCGTCCGACGCCAGAGCTATCGTCATAGATACGGACGGCGCTCCCCCGGCTATCACCACTGCCGCCAAAAGCCCGGCAGCCCATCTTTTTCCCTTCATCTAAACCCCTCCTTGTCTTTTATCCGCAAGTACGATGTCCTCATTATACCATTCTCTTTTCTCCCATGCAAGACAGACCGGACAGCAGGAAGAGATTTTGCCTGGGCAAAAGAAAGCGCCCCGCGGGATTTCCCGCAGGGCGCTTTCCTTATCGCTTCAGCAAATTATTTCACTTTGCCTTTTTTGCTCATGCCTGCTTTTCTCATAGTCTTAAGCAGTTTTGCTTTTTCTTTCTTGTTCATCTTCTTCGCGCTTACAACCATCTTTGCATAGGTCTTCTTAAACGCCTGTTTTCCGACTTTCTTCAACGCTTTGCCCTTCAACTGAACAGTTTTCAGTTTCGTGCATCCATAGAATGCTTTTGTCTCGATCGTCGTAACGTTCTTGCCCAGGATAACCTTTGTCAGCTTCTTGTTCTTGCTCATAACGTTCTTGCCAACGCCAGTTACCTTGTAAGTCTCGCCTTGCAGTTTCACGGTTGCCGGAACATTCAGCTTCGTTGCCTTCTTGCTCTTTACTTTTACCAGTTTTGCCGTTTTTGCATTCGGATCAACAACTTCATAACGGGAACCGTCTGGCATCGTAATAACCTCGCCTTTCTTCGGAGGCTGTACCGCATTCTTAGCCAACGCTGCCTGTGCCTTTGTCAGCGCTGCTGCCAGTGCGTTCAGGGCTGCTGCGTCTGCATTTGCCGGAGCTGCCTTTGCTGCCTGGTAAGCGTCTGCGAATGCTTTCCATGTAGCGTCTGTGTAATCCTTCTGTCCTGCTGCGTAGATTGCATCTGCTGCTGTCAGGGCTTTGTTTACTGCTTCTTTTGCCACATCCAGATCGGTCGGGCCAACCAGTACCAGACCTGCGATTGCGTCGTTGACAGCCTTTGTAGCTGCGGCTACCTGATCTGCGGATGCGTTGTCTCCCAGAGCCTTCGCTGCTTTCAGTGCATCGTCAAGCTTCTTCCAGCTATCTGCTGTGTACTTGTCTGCGTTTGCCACATACTTATCTTCTGCTTCTTTGATTGCATTTGTCAGAGCTTCCTTCTCTACTGCTGTAGCAGTCTTTACAACTGTATAAGTAGCGGTAGCGCTCTTTGTCTGGTCTCCCAGAGTTACGGTGAAACGAACCTGTACGGTACCTGGCTGTGTCACTTTCAGGACATTGCCTGTCAGTGTAGCGCCTGCCGGATTTCCTACCAGTGCATAAGAAACTGCCGGTGTTGCGTTTTCATGTTTGACACAGCCGTTGCTATAGGTATATTCGCCCGTACCCAGTGTTACGGTCATTTCTGTGCTTCCCTGGAGATCTAAGGTCGTACCCTCAAATCCTGTGATATCGCTCAGTGTACACTCGCAGTTCTCTGCTGCCAGTTTCAGCGCTGCGATTGCTGCTTCCAGTTCTGTACGTGCTGTCGTATATGCAGCCGGCTCCAGAGCCGCATTGTCTGCTGCTGTGATTGCTGCATTGCGTTTTGCTGCGTATGCGTTCCAGGAATCTACGGTGTATTTCCGTTTTCCATTCTCTGTATTCTGTGTTCCGATTGCTGTAACCGCCTCGGATTCCAGATAGTTCTGGAGTGTTACTCTCGGATGTTCCTCACCCTCGAAGGTGTAGTTGATCGTCATTGCACTACCATCATCGGAAACAGTAACGGTTGCTCCCGTAAGAACGTTTGCAGCGCTCGTTCTCAGAGTTGCCGCCGCATTCTCTCCGAAGTAATAGCCTTCTTTCGCTGTCAGTTCTACGCTGACTGCATAGTCCTCATATGGGCTGACAGTTCCTGTCGCCGGCGTCCATGTGGTAGCTGTTACTTCCATATAATCTTCCTGCTCAGCAGCAGCGCCGCTCAGTACAAAGTCACTCGTCGCATCTGCCAGCGCCGTATCAAACGCTGCCGTAACTGCTGCCGCATCCATCTCACTGGTAATGTTCAGTTCCGGAACATGCTCGCCGATATACAGGCCGATGTCCTTCATCCATCCTGAGTAATCCCATCCTGCTGCCAGCGTCTGGTTATCCTGCTTCGGTGCATAGTTGTAACCCAGGGTAAATACAGCGTCCGCACAATTCTGTAATTCTCCGGTAAGGTTTCTGTTACTTGTCTCTGCATTTCCGTCTACCCACAGGTGCAGCGCACTGCCATCATAGTATGTTACCAGGTCATGCCACTGGCTCCAGTCATAATCTGCCGGAATGGTATAAGAAGCTTCTGCCCATTTTGCAGGAACTAATTTTGCATAGAAGTAAATTCTTGTCGTGTCGCCGCTCTTCTCCATCTGTACGCCATACTGGTCGTTCATCTTGCCTATCAGGGACTGGATACCGTTTTCGGCCGGCGCATCACTCTTAATCTTCATACGGAACAGTAATTTTGTTGTTCCCGTTACATTGAATATAGAATCCGGGTCGTTCGGGTTTGCATCTGTGATACGTCCCCTGACTGCTCCGTCCTCACCTGTTTCAAAGTTATCTCCAGGTACCAGTGTTGCTACGTTTGAAGATATGCTGGAGCTTGTCAGAGTAGCCAGACCACTCGGTACTGCCTGACCTGCTGTCGGAGCTGCTACTGTCACATCCGGGTTCACAGGAATTTCTTCTGTCTGTCCAGGAACGTAATCTCTCAGTCCTGCTGCGGCTGTTTCCAGAGCTTCCTTTGCTGCGTTCAGCTCTGCTGAAGTAACGCCTGCCAGATCCTCTTTTTCTGCCAGCTCTTTTGCTTTATCATAAGCTGCTTTAAATTTGTTCCAGGAAGCAGTTGTATAAGCTTTTTCTCCATCTGCCGTCTGGTTATTGGAAGCTGCTTTTGCTTCGATATCCGATGTGATAGCCGCTTTCAGTTCATCCTGTGCTGCTTTTACTACTTCCGGATCTTCTTCCTCTGCCGGCTGTGCGTATACATTAAACTCAGCGCCGCTGAGATAATTATTGTTCTCATTGCCATTTGTTGCAACACCTGACTCAAGCACTTTAATTCTGACTCCGGTTACGCCCTTTTCTACTGCCGGGAATACGATTTCCTTTTCTGCGGAATCATTTGCCCAGTTTCCAGCGTCAAACGTCGTAACAGCGACCTGCTTCCAGTTCACGCCCTCTGCCGTAAATGCGGTAAGCGCTTCGGTATTCTTCGTTCCTGCTGATGCTATATCCGTAACATCTGTTAAGGAAGGCATGTTTTCCAATGTATCTGTGGTTACATAAACTTCACATTTCAGAATCGTACCGTTTACATTCGCTGCTGCAGCCTGTCTCGGAAGATAGGTAACCTTCGTCACATCAGACGCCTCGTTCAGTGCGATGTAGTAATTATTCTTATTTCCTGCGGCGATATCAGCCTTATCATTCGAGCTATTGTATGCGGAATGCCAGAACGTATCATTATTACCGTCTACTGCATAGCCTGCCCAGCCCTTCAAGGTCTGAGACTCGCCGGAAAGCTCCTGGCTGTCTGCGGCGCCCATCTTGATGCCAGCCTTCTGTGGTTCAGCCGGCTGCGGTCCCGGATCTGGATTTTCTCCTTCTACCAGAGCTGCCTTTGCTGCTGCCAGAGCTTCGGTTGCATTAATCTTCGCCCACTCTGTCGTCGCTTCCTTTGCTGTTGCCAGCGCTGCCGCAAACGGAGTCCAGGTCTCTGCTGTATAATCATCTGCGCTAAGAGCCTCACATTCTGCTACCAGGTCTGTTAACGCTTTTTCGTATTTCGGCGCTACAACAGACTGCTCTTCTTTTGCCATCGAATTTTTTGTGTCTGTAGTTTTATCCGCCGTCTTTTTGGAGAATTTCACGTACTTGAACTCTCCTAGGAAGTCTGCCATAGTCGCACGGGCATACGTTACATCTGTTGCTTTTTTACCAACCAGCACCTGATTGTAACGTCCCTCTGCTCCGAACAGCCCTTCTTTCCAGTGCGTAGCCGTTGAGTTCCACGGCCAGGTGTCACTATCCTGGATCTTATGTCCGTCCATCCAGATATCAATACGGCCCTGCGTTCCGTTCGGTTCTGCGCTGAAGCTGAACTTATGCCAGTTCGTATCCTGAATCGCCATAGTGCTCGTCGTAAAGTTCAGTCCAGATACCGAACCATCAAAAGCATAAGCGCTGCCTGCGCTGCTTCCGTTTACTCTCTGCCATACGGTAAAATATGCTCCGTTTTCGCCCTGAAGAGTAATAAGCGCCAATTCATTGGTGTTGCTTGCCTGTGCCTCATCTGTCAGTCTGTAAACTGCCGAGAAGTCGAAGTTTGACATAGAATTGATAAATGCCATATCCTCGTCTGTGAACGTGAACGTACCGTCCTCATTCGGGTAGAAGATTCTCTCATCCTCGCTCGGTACTTCTTCCAGCGCTGCAAATGCTGCTGCTACTGCATCTTTTGCCGCTGCAATCTGCTCTGCGGTTACTTCTGTCAGATCAGCGTCATCTGCCGCATAAGCCGCCGCTGCATCATAAGCTGCCTTGAAAGCATTCCAGGTTGCTTCTGTGTAAGCGCTTCCATCTGACGCTCCTGCTGCTTTGATCTCGTCTGTCAGAGCTGTTTTCAGAGCTTCTACTGCCGCTGCTTTCTCAGCCTCTGGATCTGGAACTTCTGCTACAGAGTCAGTTCCCCAAACTTCCATTCCCCTTGCACAGATGAATGCCGCTTCCTCATCCCCCTGGGAATAAACATGTGTCGCTACAATCTTTACATACTTCACATTCTGTATCGACGTCTCCAAGTTCAGCTCATCCCAGCCGTAGCTGTTCTTGACATCCCATTCACCTGCAAAATCCGCAGTTTCTTTATACACTCCGTCTTCGCCTGCTGTATAAAGCTCAATCTGTTTGATATCTCCATTCTTATCATAGGTCTTGAACTGATAACAGATTTTTGTAATATCACTGAGAGTATCCAGCTCAAAGATAATCTCATTATTTCCAGTCAAATGCTGGATATTATTCTCCCTGCTGTCCCACGTAGGCCTTTTCTCTGTATCGGTCTCTGTTTCTGAAGCATAAAGAGTGTGCCAGATGGTATCACTGTTATCATCCGTCAGCGCTTCCTTTCCGCCGGCATCACCATAAGTTGTAACCTTCGTGCTGCTCGGTACGGTAACGTTTGCAAAAGTACGCTTTGTAGGAGCATCCTCAGTTACTTCTTCCTGCTCGTACACTTTAAACTCAGCGCCACTAAGGAACTTATTGTTCGCATTCCCCGGCGCTGCTCCTGATTCCTCTACCTCGATCTTAATACCGGTTACTCCTGCCTTTACTTCCGGGAACACGATTTCTTTTTCTGTCGAATCATTTGCCCAGTTTTCCTCAGCAAAAGTCGTAATCGCAACCTCATCCCAGGTAACACCCTCTGCTGTAAATGCGGTAACCGCTTCCGTATTTTTGGATGCTGCTGTTTCCTGATTTGTAATATCGGCCAGTACAGGCATATTCTCAAAAGCGGCCGTGGTCGTATAAACCTTGCATTTTAAGATTCTGCCGTTTACATCTCCGTTGGAGACTCTCGGAAAATATCCAAGTTTCGCTACATCTGCTGCCTCTGTCAGCGCGATATAGTAATTTCTCTTCTCACCATTGCTAATTGCATTCTTGTCATCCGGATTGCCATAACCCGAATGCCAGTAAGTACTAGTATCTCCGTCTACGGCATACTTTGCCCAGCCCTGGTTTCCGCTGCTCTCGCCGGAAAGCTCCTGGCTGTCTGCGGCGCCCATCTTAATGCTAACGGCTTTGTACTGTACATCCGTCTCTGCCGCAAAAGCAGTAATCGTACCAAGTCCTGAAACAGGAACGCTGGTGACTACCATCGCTGCCGTCATAAATCCGGCTAAAATTCGTTTCAGTTTCATACTTAACTCTCCTTTAACTCTCCTTTAAAGTCTTCTGTACACTATTCACAGAATAATTGGTAACATGAATCAGAATCCCCCGCAATTAAAATCTCTGCCACCTTTCCTGCGTATGATTGATTCTCTATGAAACGGCATCTCTCCACAAATGTCATTTCATATCTGGACTTAATTTTAACATAGAATCCTGGACAATTCAAGCCCATTTCCTCCAATTTCCATGTGCCAATTTCCCACACGCCATTCAGGGCTGCGAAAAGCGTGCTTTCCTACGCCCTCACAGCCCTGTCTCTCTTCTTCCTGTCAGTCTTTCTCTTCCATGCACGCCACAAACTCCCCGATGGAATCCACACGCGCCGCTTTCTTATGCCATCTCCTCAGCGTCTCCAGGTCTCTCTCTCCCATGATTCTCTCCTGCACGCACTTTGGCACTTCTCCCAGTTCCTCCAGAAGCTCCAGGACAGACTCTGCTTTTCCTTCTGCCCTTCCCTCTGCCTTCCCGCAGTTTTCTCTTTCTTTAATCAGTTCTTCCAGCGCTGTACACATCGGCACGCCCTCCTTCCTTTTCCGCTTCCCGGCCAGCTTCATGACCCGTTCCGAGTTCACGAATGCCGCCACATATTTTACCAGCTCCGCATCGATCTTTTCATCAAGCCTGCTGATCTTTCCTTTCCGCAGGGCATCCGCATTCCTTAAAACGGTGCGGATATCCTCATTTTTAAAATCCCTTCCATCGTTTCCGAGCACCTGGAACAAGTGCATCTGGTAATCCTGAAAGGAGGCTTTCATCTCCTCCGGAAGGTCTACCATCTCCCCCAGGCTTGTGGGGCCGTCCCACGGCTCCTCCCCGTAATAAATGACCGCTGTCAGTACCGGGCTTAACCGGTCTGTTCTGGCAAAGCCCGACAAATACTCGCTTCCCCTTAAATCTTTTTGTTTCCTGTGACGGGAAGCCGCTTCTTTTCTCTGTGCTGCGTACTGGAGGGCTTCGTATAGAAGCGTCCGCTCCGGCATGGCATAGTGAATCCTGTCCTGGTTCTCAATCCCAAGAACCGCCAGCTTTACCCCTTTCCAGCGCTTTACCTTATCCCGGTACTTTGTCTGTCCCTCCAATCCCTGCTTTGTCTCTTCCGCCGCGGACACCTCCGGGGAGAGGGTCTCCAGCTCCTCCGGGGCAATCACGTTTTCTCCCCCAAAGAATACGGTGTTAAAGAAGTCGGCAAAGCGGTCGTTGTCCTCCCAGAAATCCTTTAATATCTGGTCTACCTGCATATCTGCTCCTTTTCCTTTGTACGGGGCAGAGCACGCCGGATTCCGTTCTCTTTCTTAGAATCCTCTCCGCCCGCTTTTTTCCTGAGTTTCCGCATCGAAAATTTCTAAGACCGGCACATATTGGCCGAAAGAGATAACATGGCGACTGCCATAAGAACGTGAATCATAGAAATAAAATGCTTAAAATCATTATAGCATTTCTGTTTTGAAATGTCACGTACTTTCTGCTTTTTCATCGAATCTTTCTTTTTCTCTTCTCTTATTGTTTATATCTCCTTCTTGGATTTCAAAAAGGGGCGGCTTCCTGCACGCCCCTGCATTTTTTAAAACCATCCCGCCAGCATGGACACCGCCGGCATCGTCACGACAGAAAGAAGCGTCGTCAGCGCCACGCCCCTGGAATCCAGTTCATAATCGCCGCCGTATTGCTGCGCCAGCATAGCCGTCATACTTCCTACCGGCGTAGACAGCATGACCAGGCAGACGCCAAGCAGCATCTCATTTTTTACAAAGATTCCAATCAGAAGAACTCCTGCCACCGGAAGAACCAGCAGTTTCAGCAGGGAAAAGAGAAGCAGCTTTCCATCTGCAAACAGCTCTTTCACATCCATATCCACCATAGACGCGCCGATCACCATCATACTTAAGGGCGCCGTCAGGCCGCTTAAAGAAGAAATCGTGGTTTCCACGAAATCCGGCGTCGGAATCTGAAAGGCTGCCACGGCAAGAGAAAGCAGACAGCTTATTACTCCTGCATTCACAATCTTCTTCCAGGAAACTCCCGTTTTCTCTCCTTTTGCTCCTCTCATTTCCTGAATCCCATAGGTGTAAAGCAAAAGATTATAAGGAATCAGAAACAGGGAGGCATAAAGAAGCGCGTCGCTGCCGTAGACCGCGCGTATGACAGGGAATCCCATAAACCCGATATTGGAAAAAATCATCATGACACGATAAGTGCCGGCGCTCTTTTTCTCCACATGAAAAAGCGGTATTACTGCCAGCGCCACGAGAATAAGCCCCAAAAACATCAGCACGGCAATTCCGAGGCACAGCCCCAGATCCCCAAAGCTGACCGGCTCCGTGCGGCTGATGCTTCCTGAAAGAATCAGCGCCGGATTTGCGACATGAACCACCAGCCAGGACAAAAACCGGGTGGTATCCGCACGCATGATTTCCTTTTTTCTCATAAAATATCCAATTAGCATCAAAAGAAATAACACGATCATCTGCTGAAGTAATAACATTTTATCCTTTGCTCCTCGTCACCATCTCTGTCACTCTGTCGGCCATATCCCAGACTTCTTTTCCCTGATAGATGCCCGTAAGAATGATTTCTATTCCTCCCTCATTTGCCTGAAGCAGCGAGGCGATCTCCTCCTTTGTGACAATCCCGTATTCCAACAGCCCCAGAATCTCATCCAGAATCAGCACGTCGCATCCTTCTGTCGCCAGCACCTTTCTCGCAAAATTCATACCATTTTGCAGATTCTGCCGTTCCTTCATCTGCTCTTCTTCTGTCAGGCATTCAAAAGATTTTTCAGATTTTTCAAACCGGAAAACCTTGATTTCCGGTTCCAGCCTCTTAATAAACCCGATTTCATCCATCTGCTTTTGTTTGAGAAACTGAATAATAATCACGGATTTCCCTTTGCTCGCCGCAGAAATCCCCTGTCCAATGGCCGCCGAGGTTTTTCCTTCTCCCTCGCCGCAGACGATATGTACAAACCCTTTCTCCATTTTTCCTCCTTCTGACGCGCCTGCCGCATCATCCTGGCAGATTCGGAAGTTTATTTCCAAACCTGCGCCCCACTATGTATACTGCCCTCTGGCAGCTATGCTTTCTATTCATAATTTACATATATTACTATAAACTTCCATAAAATGCAAGTTTTGGCAGTTTTTTCCGGACGCATAACGACAAAAAATGACACCCCTGCCCGGAAGTGCCATTCCTGTTCTGACTAATTATACTCCAGCTTGCTCACGGATACCTCATATGCGGTACGCTTTTCTGTCACATCCCCTTCAAGCTTTTTCATATAGTCCCTGCTCTGAATTCTTCCCCAGACCTGTACATGCCCTCCTACTTCAAACGTGGAAGAAAATCTGGCGTTCCGCCCCCAGCAGATACAGGGAATATAGTCCGACTTCCCGTAAGGTCTGTTTACCGCCACAAGCATATCTGCGATCTCTCTTCCGAGAGGCGTCTTTCGGTAAACAGGCATTTTGCAGATATATCCATCCAGAAAGATCTGGTTCGTCTTTATTTTATCATTTTCTTCCTCTACAAAACTGATTTCTCTGGCAAACACGGAAAGCACCAGCCGGTTCTTCTTCTCCTCATGCCTGTTATAAGAACGGAACTGGCCGGAAATCTGTATGTATTCTCCCTGATAGTCCTGCGTGACGTCAATCAGACGCTCCGATACCATCACCGGAATTCTGTCACAGGAATTGCTCAGCCGTTTTACAAGAATATCCACTACGTAGAATCCCTCCCCAAATACCTCATGACTGAACACAAACTCCGAGTCAATCTGCCCCATAATGGAAACCTGGTTGTTTTCAATAACCTTATCTGTCATTTTAAATGTTCTCCCTTCTTCTCCTCTGGCGAAATGACGCCTTTTTTGCGCACACTCGCTCTCTGTGCTTTTTTCTATAGTTCAATCTATGAAACAGGCTTTCTCCATAGAACAGGCCGGGGGCTATCTTTGCACTTTCTTAGCACAGACGGATGAAAAAAGTCCGGTAAGTCCTTGTATTCCCGAAAAAATGTGGTACACTGTTAAAGGCATTTATCAAATCCAAGAGTGCAAAAATCCCATCGTCGAAGACGATTTTCATGGATTTTTGCATCGAAACTGTGAAGGTACTGAACAGTTACGAAAAGAGAAAGAAAGAGAGATTTATTACCTATGAAAAGAGAAGATGTTCGTAATGTCGCGATTATCGCCCATGTAGATCATGGCAAGACGACGCTGGTCGATGAACTTTTAAAGCAGAGCGGCGTCTTTCGCGCCAATCAGGAGGTTGCGGAACGTGTCATGGATTCCAATGATCTTGAACGTGAACGTGGAATCACAATCCTGTCCAAAAATACGGCTGTTTTTTATAAAAACACAAAAATAAATATCGTAGACACGCCGGGCCACGCAGATTTCGGCGGCGAAGTGGAGCGTGTGCTGAAAATGGTAAACGGCGTCATTCTTCTGGTGGACGCTTTCGAGGGTTCCATGCCGCAGACCAAATTTGTGCTCCGAAAAGCGCTTGACCTTGACCTGCCCGTAATCGTCTGCATCAATAAAATCGACCGTCCGGAAGCACGTCCGGAAGAGGTCGTCGACGAGGTTCTGGAACTGCTCATGGATCTGGACGCTTCCGACGCCCAGCTTGACTGTCCTTTCCTCTATGCGTCCGCCAAAGCCGGCTATGCCGTGCGGAATCTGACAGATGAGCCAAAGGATATGACGCCTTTGTTCGAGACGATTCTGGACGCCATTCCCGCCCCGGAAGGTGATGAAAGCGCCGGAACTCAGGTACTCATCAGCACGATTGATTATAATGAATATGTCGGGCGCATCGGCGTGGGCAAGGTGGACAATGGTACGATTAAAGTAAACCAGGAGTGTATCATGGTAAACCATCATGACCCGGACAAGCAGAAAAAGGTAAAGATCAGCAAGCTTTATGAATTTGACGGTCTGAATAAAGTGGAGGTATCTCAGGCTTCCGTCGGTTCTATCGTAGCCATTTCCGGTATCGCAGATCTGCACATCGGCGACACCCTCTGCGACCCGGAGCATGTGGAAGCCATTCCGTTCCAGAAGATTTCAGAGCCTACCATCGCGATGTATTTTATCGTCAATGACAGCCCGCTGGCCGGGCAGGAAGGAAAATTTGTCACTTCCCGCCATCTGCGCGACCGCCTGTTCCGTGAGCTGAATACCGATGTGAGCCTGCGTGTGGAAGAGACAGAAAACACAGAATCTTTCAAGGTTTCCGGACGCGGGGAGCTTCATCTGTCTGTCCTTATTGAAAATATGCGCCGGGAAGGTTATGAATTTGCCGTCAGCAAAGCAGAAGTTCTTTACCATCAGGACGAGCGCGGACAAAAACTGGAGCCAATGGAGCTGGCGTATGTGGATGTCCCCGAAGAATTTTCCGGCGCCGTGATCCAGAAGCTGAGTCTTAGAAAGGGTGAATTGCAGGGCATGAGCCTGGCAGGAGGCGGCTATACCAGGCTGGAATTTTCAATTCCTTCCCGCGGCCTGATCGGATACCGCGGGGAATTTCTGACCGATACGAAGGGAAATGGCGTCCTGAATACCTCTTTCGACGGATATGCGCCGTATAAGGGCGACATCCAGTACCGGAAGCAGGGCAGCCTGATCGCTTTCGAGGCCGGAGAATCCGTGACCTACGGTCTGTTCAGCGCACAGGAGCGCGGAACTCTCTTTATCGGGCCGGGAGAGAAGGTTTACTCCGGCATGGTCATCGGCCAGAGTGCGAAACCGGAAGATATTGAGCTGAATGTATGTAAGACCAAGCACCTTACGAATACGCGTTCCTCCTCCGCCGACGAAGCCCTGAAGCTGACTCCTCCAAAGGTACTGAGTCTGGAGCAGGCGCTTGAATTCATCGATACGGACGAGCTTCTGGAGGTTACCCCGAACAGCCTGCGCATCCGCAAGAAAATCCTGGACCCCACGCTCAGAAAGAGAGCTAAAATAAATAAGAAGTGATTTTAAACTCACTGTGCTTCCAGTCGAAGAGACTTTCATACTCTTCTTCTGTAAGCACATTTTTTAATTCTTTCTTCTGCTCTTCGGGCACGACTGCATGGATGGAATCGACAAAGCACAGATTGGGGAAAAGCACACACCACCAGTTCTTCCCTTCTGCCTTTCCGATACAGATCCGCAGCGCCTCATAGCGTCCCGCCGGAAAGGTGCAGTCACCGTAGGATTTTCTTGGAAAATAGCACTCCGTGAGTTCCGCATGAACCGGATACCCCGCCTGTTCCTTTTCGACTATGCGCATTGCCAGCTCCTCGATGTCCGCCAGACGCTCTGCCACCCGGCCTTTGGTCTCTTCGAGATCTTCTGCTCCTTCCAGGAGGTCTTTCATATATTCCACGACCGCATCCCGGACTTTCAGCTTCAATGCCTGATCCTCTTTGCTGTCGCTGTTGGCAATCACGTGGAAGCGCAGAATCTCTCCGGCAATCCCCTGCTGAATGCCGGCAGCCTTCCCCCGCACGGTCAGCGCAGCCGCCGCCATTACCCCGACTGCCGTCAGGACGCCAAACAAAATCACCACCTGTTTTTTATAGAACCACAAAAAATCTTTTATTTCTTCCCGCATGAAAAAACTCCCCTTTCACGAAATCATCCTGTTATTTGAATTCTTTCCCCAAAAGAGAAGTTTATTCACTTTTCTGGCTCACAGACACGTCTCGGAACCGGCACGTTGCTGGCAGCGGCAGCCTCCTGGGTCAGCTTCAGGCTTCCACCCGGCACGATTTCTTCCCCTTCCATGCGAAGTACGGGAATCTCTATGGAAGGCGCCGTATTATGCAAATAATCCAGTAAATCCTTCAGCGGCAATTCCGGTATTCCGCTTCCGGGCTGATTCTTTGATAAATCTTCCAGATACAGGCCGGTATCCTGCTCCTCCTCTTTTGCCCTGCAAATGACCTCCTCATCTCCCACAAACATAAGGATACTGCGTGCAAAGACCGGATCGCTTTCCAGATAATTCAGAATTTCCCGAAGCGCCTCTGCATCTTCTGCCGCTTCCTTTGAAAGAACGACTGCTTTTACATGTCCATAATCGATATATTTACTGCTCTGTGCCTGGCGTTCCTGCTGACGCGCCCGGATATTTCCTGTTTCGGCTGTCAGAACTGTCGGAAAACTCCGGTCCTCCAGTTCCCGCCTGCCGCATCCGCCAAGAACCAGACACAGAAATACCACAAAAACTGTTCTCTTCATGAGCGCCTCCTTCCTGCATATTCCACGACCGCCAGAAACAGGGTAAACAAAACCAGAAACGGAACCAGCAGATATCCATTTACCACGGTAAACACTCTGGAGGCCGTTGCATAGGAAGCACACCACAACGCGGCTGCATAGACCAGAAGCGCCGCCGTGAAAACCCGCGCGCTGCCCGTCTCTCTCCTTTTTTTCTCTCCCAGAAGTTCCCGGACGAGTATCTTCATATAATACAGGCCCGCGCCCACTGCCGGAAAAAAGGCCGCCAGCAAAAGTCCGGTAAAAATCACGTCCCATCGCTGAAGGAATCCTCCCGGAATGAGAGCGCTGCTCATCAGGGTAATCGCCGGCCAGGACAACGCGCGCATCCCTGCCTCACCGAAAGAGCCGATCGCTGCCAGACACAGCGCCACCACCGCCATCCCCAGCGCCGCCACCGCCCGAATCAGCGTCCTGCCCATTTTCTCACGTGCTTTCAGCTCCGGAAGAAAAAACAGAAATATCCCCATTCCCCCAAAGCCGATAAAGACCTGCATTCCATGTTTTACCGTCTCAAAGGACGTCTGGACCCTCCCCGGCGCCAGATAGCCAGAGTTCGTGGAAAATGCCGCGCAGATGAGCAAAAAAAGCAGCGGATAGACCAACACGGAAAAAAGTACTTCACTTACCCGCGCGCGTACCTCCGTCCCTCCCAGGATAATATAAACGCTTCCCAGAAGCAGAACTGCCATTAAAATTTCCTGAGACGTCTCCGGCAGTACAAACGTGCAGGCAATCACGCCGAACAGCCGCACCAAAAACACGGTATTTAAGAACGCATAAAAAAGATAAAGAATTGTAAGTATGCGGGCGCATGACTGCCCCAGTCTTTCCGCCGTATACGCATAGAATCCATGCTCCATATGGTTTGCCACTTTTCCCACCAGCCACGCATAGGCGAGCGCCAGCAGCACGCCGAACAGCAGGCTCAGCACAAAGCTCCGTCCGCTTTCCTTTTCAGCAAATCCGGGCAGGAGAAGCACGGTCTTTGCCAGCCAGTCCAGTACGACCATCCGTCCGAACTGCCTTGTGGATATTTTCAGATTATCGGAAATCATTTTCCTGCTCTCCTTTCTGCGCGCATCCTGCGTCTGTTCTGCCTGCGTGCAAAGATGGGACGCCTGTTCATTTTGTACAGCGGCGCGCGCAGGATACTGTCTCTGCTCTCGCCTCCTTCATTTACATCTTTTCCTGAAAACGGCATCAAATAAGAGATTCCAAAGCTTTTGAGTCTCGCCAGATGCGCCAGTATCAGTATCCACCCAAACACCAGCCCCAGAATTCCGAAACATGCGCAAAGAATAATCAGCAGATATTTCAGCAGCCGGAGCGCCTCTGAAAGCTCCTCATTCGGAATGGCAAAAGAGCCAAGCGCTGTCAGCGCCACGACCACCACGACCACAGGGCTGACGATATTCGCACTCACTGCCGCCTGCCCGATAATCAGTCCGCCCACAATACCGATCGTGTTTCCGATCGGCCCCGGCATCCGAAGCCCCGCTTCCCGCAGAAGTTCAAAAGACAGCTCTAAAAACAGAATTTCTACTACCGCCGGAAAAGGCACGCCTTCCCGTGCTTTCGCCAGCGAAAAGATCAAATTCGTGGGGAGAAGCTGGGTATGGAAATTTACTGCCAGAAGATAAAGCCCCGGCAAAGATACCGCCAAAAATGCTCCCAGATACCTTATGATCCGGAGAAAGGACACGATGGCAAAATGCCGGTAATAGTCGTCGCTCGTCTGAAACAGCGCATTGCAGGTCGTCGGAAGAATCAGCGCTTCCGCCGAGTTGTCACAGACCAGCACGACGCGCCCCTCAAGAACTGCCTGCGCCGCCCGGTCGGGCCGTTCTGTCGTCTGGTACTGGGGAAAGGGCGAATATCTCAAATCCTCTGTCAGATGTTCAATGACCCCGCCGTCCAGCACGCCGTCAATCTCAAAGGAATTCAGCCGTTCCTCCAGATTTTCCAGAATCGGCGGATAAGCCAGGCCCTCGATGTATACGGTTGCAGTCATTGTATTCGAATATCTCCCAAGCGGCTTTTCCTTCACCTTCAGCGCCGTGTCCCGGACGCGTTTTCGAATCAGCGCCGTATTGATTTTTACGGATTCAGAAAATGCCTCCCTGCTTCCCCGCAGAACCTTCTCCGAGTCTGCTTTCATCACTCCTGTTCCGGGATAGCCCTTGCTGCCGATTTTGATTGCCTTTTCAAACCCGTCCGCAAACAACACGACATTTCCGGCAAGCATTGCCGCCATTGCTTCCTCGATTGTCAAAAGGTCTTTCGTATCCGACACGCCGAGACTGTTCTTCTCCAGAGCGTCCTTTACCTGCGCATCCTCCATATCCCACAGGCTGTTCAGCATTTTTCCAATGACCGAATCCGCCAGCATCATATTACTGGCGGCTACCTCAATGTAAATCACGAAACAGTCTGTTTCTTTGTTTTTTCCCAGCTTCATAGGCCGGAAAAGAATATCGTCACATCCCGTTATCATTTCCTGTATGACCCGCTTATTTTCTTCCAGGTTTGCAGATACCTTTCCCATGTTTCAACCGCCTCTTTTTGAATTTTGCATGAAAAAAAGGATAAGATTTTTCTCATCCTTTTTTTCGTAATATGTACAGTTTTTTCCGATTCTATTCGTAACTGCTCAGTACCTTCACAGGTCCGATGCAAAAATCCATGAAGTTACTTCTATTCTTTTTCTTTCAGACTGTTGATAATTGATTCCTTCTGATTTTCAATATGGGTACGAATCGCCATGCCCGCCCGCTCTCTGTCATGCGCATTCAGCGCTTCCCGAATCGCTTCGTGTTCCTTTAGAAGCGCCGGATACATATTCCTGTCCTTTAGATATTCCATGCGGTACCGGTACATCTGCTCCCGAAGATTATTCAAAATCTGAATCAGTCTGCGGTTATTCGTGGCGTCATAGATAATCTCATGAAACTCCATGTCCGCTTTCCCGCAGGCAATGAGATTGTCTCCCTCAAGAGCCCTCCCAAATTCCTCATTCGCTCTTTTCAGTTCCTGAAGCTGGCTGTCTGTAATATTATCGCAGGCGTCCTTTACCGCCAGTTCCTCCAGAGCCGTGCGCACCTGTAAAACATCCTCCAGGTCTTTCACGGTAATCTCCGCCACCTCTGCCCCTTTTCTTGGAATCATCAGAACCAGCCCCTCCAGCTCCAGCTTTCGAATCGCTTCCCGCACCGGCGTCCTGCTGACGCCGAGCCTTTTGGCAAGCTGTATCTCCATCAAACGCTCGCCCGGTTTCAGTTCTCCTTTCAGGATCGCCTGCCGCAGAGTATTAAATACGACGTCCCGAAGCGGCAGGTATTCGTTCATGTCAATCTGAAAATCATCCATCCTTTAAGTCCCCTCCGTTATTAAAAATCCTGGTCAGGTACACCTGCTTCGTCAAAACGCTGCGGCGCAGCTTTTCACAGGCTGTTTTCGCTTTCTCCTTATCCTCGAACAGTCCGAATACCGTAGGGCCGCTTCCGCTCATCATAGCTCCCAGTGCGCCATACTCCATCAGTTCCGCCTTAATCTCCCCGATTACCGGATACGCCGGAATGGTCACGCTCTCCAGCACGTTTCCCATAAGTGATACCAGACGGTGTAAATCTCCGTCCCGGATCGCCTGTACCTGTCCGTCAATGTCCGGATGTTCCTTCAGCTCTTCTGCTTTCAGATGTGTATAAACAAATTTGGTAGAGACATGGATTCCCGGCTTCGCAAGCACCACATAACATTTCGGCATAGGAGCAAGCCTTGTCAGCCTTTCACCGATCCCCTCCGCCAGCGCCGTTCCACGCATCACACAGTAAGGGACGTCTGCGCCGAGCTTTACGCCTCTGATCATTAGTTCTTCTTTGGAAAGCCCCAGATCAAACATCCGGTTCAGTCCCACCAGCACTGCGGCAGCGTCCGAACTTCCTCCCGCCATGCCTGCCGCTACCGGAATCACTTTGCGCAGTTTAACAGACACGCCTTTTCCAATCCCAAATTCATCCATCAAAAGTTTTGCAGCCTTATATACGAGATTATTTTCGTTTACCGGAAGATAGAGCAGATTCGTTCTGACCCGGATTCCCGGTTTATCCGTCCGGTGAATCTCGATTTGGTCGTAGAGTTTCACCGTCTGCATAATCATACGCACTTCATGATAGCCGTCTTCCCTCTTTTTTACCACATCCAGTCCCAGGTTGATCTTTGCCAGCGCTTTCAGCCTGATTTCTTTCATCGTGTTCTCCTTTGCACTTTGTATACAAAATTCTTTTGTTACTATTCTATCATATGAAATCAAAAAGTCAAGCGTTGCCGGGGACAAAACCACGCGCCAATTCTGGTTTGGCGGGGAGTTTGCGCCCCTTCCGTACGTTTGAGGAATCGATAGTTCTCTTACTCACCCCGGACACGGGCAGCCTGCCGCATATCCCACACGGACTGGGGCAACGCTCCGATGAACTTCCGGCTAACTGCGACTAAGAACACTCAGGAGAGCCTTCGTGTTCAAGTCTCCGTAAGCCGGTGATTTCATCTCTGCTAAAAGCGCCCCTGAAATGTCCGCTTAGGGATATGCGGCAGACTTCCCGACTGGGTGGTGGATAGCGAAGGAGGAAGTGTGGCGGCGCAGATGGTTCCGGTGCAGCGGAATCAGTGGTGGATGGCATTTTTGTGCGTCTGCGCCGCCAATACGCAGTAGGCCGGGGGGAAACGTATCACGAAGCAAACAATTTGGGGGCGGTTAGGGAAGTTCGGGAA
>CALCMD010000124.1 GCA_937965795.1 uncultured Lachnospiraceae bacterium
GCCAGCGCATCAGGGCAGCAGAAGAAAAACGCAGAGAAGATGAAAAGAGGGAATACCGGCGTGTCCAAAAACAGGAGGCGGAAGAGCGGATTTTAAAGAAAGAACTGCTCCAGATCCCGGCTCCGGAAGAACGGCAGGAAAGAAGGAACCGGCAGGAGGAAAAGGAAAAAATCAGGAAGCGGCAGAAAGAGCCGGAACTGGATCTTCTCCCTGTTACCTGGGCTTCTTCGTATCTGCCCATCCGGCAGGTGAGAAACGGTATTATCAAGACTGCGGATAACCGGTATGTCAAGCTGGTGGAGATTCTGCCGATCAACTTCCTGTTACGTTCCCCGTCGGAGCAGCGCAATGTTATTTTTTCTTTTATGTCCTATTTAAAGATCGCTCCGGCAAACCTGCAGTTTAAGATCATATCCAAAAAGGCGGATATACAGGAATACATCGAAAAAATACAGGAGGAGGCGGAAAAAGAAACTGACGAGCGGTGCCGGATGCTGCAGGAGGACTATATGAGGCTGATCCAGACGCTTGGCACGAAGGAGGCGATCACCAGGCGCTTTTTTCTCGTTTTTGAGTATCAGTCCTATAGCGGGAATAAAAATCCGGAGGAAAAGGATGTATTCCTGTACATGAGGTCTGCTGTCCAGACAGCGAAAAAGTACCTTGCTTTGTGTGGAAATGTTGTTCTGGAGCATGAGAACGAGACAAGGTTTATCGTAGAAACTTTTTACCAGATTTTAAACCGGCGCACCAGTATGCAGGAAACGCTGGATGAGCGGATACGCAAAGTAAGGGATTACTATCTGGAAGAGAACGGGAGGGAAAGTATCCGGCACATTCCGGTAACGGAGCTGTTTGCCCCGGAAAGTATAAATCTGAAGAATCGGAATTATGTGGTGCTTGACGGGGTATATCATACCTATCTGTTTATCCCATCCCAGAAATACCGCACAAAGGTTCCGGCTGGCTGGCTTTCCCTTCTGATCAACGCGGGAGAAGGAATTGACGTGGATGTTTTTGTTTTTAAGCAGGACAAGGCGAAGAGTATGGAGCGTATCGGGCGGAGAATCCGTCTGAACCAGTCAAAAATCAAGGAAACATATAATACAAACAGTGATTTTGACAATTTAAGTGAGTCCATACACGCCGGGTACTACTTAAAACGGGGGCTTAGCGGAAGTGAAGAGTTTTACTACATGAGTATCCTGATCACGGTGACAGGATATAGCGCAAAGGAAGTAGAGTGGCGGGCAAAAGAGATGGCAAAACTTCTAAATTCTCAGGACATTGGTACGTCAACCTGTGTGTTCCGGGAGGAGCAGGCATTTCTTTCTTCCCTGCCGCTTTTGTCTTTGGACAAGAAAATTTACGCACAGTCGAAACGGAATGTGCTGACTTCCGGTGTGGCGGCCTGCTATCCGTTCACTTCTTATGAAATGTCGGATAAGGACGGCATTATGATGGGCGTCAACAAGGCGAACAATTCTTTGGTGATCGTTGATATTTTCAACACGCAGATTTACAAAAACGCCAATATCGCGATCCTGGGAACCTCCGGGGCAGGAAAAACCTTTACGATGCAGCTGATGGCGCTTCGGATGCGGAGAAAGAACATCCAGGTGTTTATCATCGCCCCGGACAAGGGGCATGAGTTTGCAAGGGCATGCAGTAATATCGGCGGTGCTTTTATCCAGATTTCCCCGGCGTCCCCAAATTGTATCAACGTGATGGAGATCCGTCCGGCTGATACGGCGACCAGTGAACTTTTGGATGGCTATATTGCGGAGCGGTCGGCGCTTGCCACAAAAATACAGAGCCTTCACATTTTTTTCAGTTTGTTAATTCCGGATATGACCCACGAGGAAAAGCAGCTCTTAGATGAGGCGTTGGTGATTACCTATCAGGAGAAGGGGATTACCCATGACAACCAGAGCCTGGAAGATGCGGACCGTCCGGGGCATTACCGCAGGATGCCAATCCTGGGGGATCTGTATGAGGTACTTTTGCGGAAGGCAGAGTGCCGGAGGATGGCGAATATCTTAAATCGTCTGGTACATGGTTCGGCGTCCAGTTTCAACCAGCAGACAAACGTGGATCTGGAGAATAAATATGTGGTCCTTGATATTTCGGAACTATCCGGGGATCTTCTGCTGGGGATGTTCGTGGCACTGGATTTTGTTTGGACAAAAGCGAAAGAAGACAG
>CALCMD010000125.1 GCA_937965795.1 uncultured Lachnospiraceae bacterium
CGAATTCCCTGCCCCGTTTGCGTGAGATACGTTTCCACCCGGCCTGCGTACGGAAGGAATGCCACCTCCCCGCCAAACCAGAATTTCCACACAGTGCAAAAATACGAATGCAAACTTTTGTTCGAAAGAACTTGCATTTGAACCGAACATATGTTACAATAAAAATCAAACAAATGTTCTAAAAAAAGGCGGTGGGGCTTGTGAAAATACAGGAAACGATGAGTATTTATGAAAAGCTGGACATTCTCTCAGATGCGGCGAAATATGACGTGGCGTGTACCTCCAGCGGAGTGACCAGGAAAGGCGACGGGAAGAACATGGGAAACACACTGGCGAAGGGAATCTGCCACAGCTTCTCAGCGGACGGCAGATGTATTTCACTTCTGAAGATTCTGTTTACCAATGAGTGCGTTTTTGATTGTAAATACTGCATCAACCGCCGCTCAAACGATGTGCCGAGAACCTCTTTTACGCCAGAGGAGGTCTGCACGCTCACGATGGAGTTTTACCGGCGTAATTATATAGAAGGTCTGTTTTTAAGCTCCGGGATTTTGCGTAATCCTACGTACACGATGGAGCTTTTATACCAGACGCTGTACAAACTGAGAAATGAGTATCATTTTCAGGGATATATCCATGTGAAAGCCATACCGGGGGCGCCACAGGAGCTGATCGACCGAACCGGGCTTCTGGCAGACCGGATGAGCATCAATCTGGAGCTTCCTACGGCAGAGAGCCTGAAAAAGCTGGCGCCCCATAAAAGCAGGCGGACGATTTTGACGCCCATGCGCCAGATTCAGAACCGGATGGAGGAGAACAAACAGGAGCTGATGCTTTACAAACAGGCGCCCCGTTTCGTCCCAGCAGGACAGAGCACGCAGATGATTATTGGCGCGACGCCGGAAAATGATTTTGAGATCGTGTCGGTGGCAGAGTCACTTTATCAGAAGTTTCAGTTAAAAAGGGTTTTTTATTCTGCGTTTGTCCAGGTAAATGAGGACTCGGATCTTCCGGCGCTCCCCGGAGGGCCGCCCCTTTTGCGGGAGCACCGTCTGTATCAGGCAGACTGGCTGATGCGGTTTTATGGCTTTCAGGCATCGGAGCTTTTAAGTGAAAAGCGGCCGAATTTTAATGTGTTTTTAGATCCCAAGTGCGACTGGGCGCTGTCCCACTTAGAGCAGTTTCCGGTGGAGGTGACGCGGGCAGATTATATGACACTTCTTCGGGTTCCCGGAATCGGGGTGAAGTCGGCACAGAGGATTGTGAAAGCGAGAAGGTACGGGGGGTTAAGCTTTGGAGACCTGAAGAAAATGGGAGTGGTGTTAAAGCGGGCGCTGTACTTCATCACCTGTGCAGGAAAGATGATGTATCCGGTGAAGATTGAGGAGGATTATATCATGCGGAACCTGCTGAGTGTAAAAGAGAGGCTCCCCTTTGACCTGGAGCATTATCACCAGTTGAATCTGTTTGATGATTGCGGGGTGACAGGATAAATGACAGGGAAAACCATATTTTTATGCGAAAACAGTACAGACGGCATTTTTTCCGGGGTATATGACGCATGGGACAGCAGGCTGGGCCATGCGAACGTAAAGCTGGCGATTGGGGAGGGCGCTAATTTTGAACTGTTTGCCGATTACCGTGAGGTAAAACCGGATCAGGAAAAAGCAGAGAAGGTGGCGAATACCATCAGAAAGCGGTTGGGAAGTGAAGATTACTACCACATTTATCAGGCGAGCCTGTCGCGGGAGAAAGAAAAGGCGGACAGCATCTATCGGACGGTAGCGGCCGGACTGTCGGGGCGCAGGATGGGGCCGGTGATGCAGAATCTTCAGAATCCTGACGTCTGCCGGGTCTTTGAGCTTTCCAGAACCACAGGAAACGAAGCGCACCGCTATTTTCAGTTCCTGCGTTTCCGGGAGCTGGAAAGCGGCGTGCTGTTTTCAGAGATCAGGCCGGAAAACGATATTCTCCCATTGATCGGGGAGCACTTTGCCGATCGTTTTCCGGGGGAACACTTTCTGGTATATGATGAGACGCATCAGACTTTTCTTGTTCACGAGGCATATAAGCAGTGGGCGCTTGTGCTCGGAGAGGAGCTGAACCGGGAAGAAACCCGGAAGATTTCGGAGAATGAGGTGAAGATGGGACAGCTCTGGAAAGGGTTCTGCCGTTCGATTGCCATAGAGGAGAGGAAGAATCTGAAGCTCCAGCAACAGTTTTTACCATTAAAATTCCGTGCATTTATGATAGAAATGCAGTGAAAGGGCGGGAATTTCTTATCGTTTTTCAAAGAACTGGAAAGGATCGGGAATTCGGTATTTAAAATAATCCACAAAAAGGAAGGTTTCCTTCAGAGGAAAATCATGGAGAATACCGAAGAACGGCAGGAAAAAGGACAAAATGTGCATTTCTGCCGGGATTGACAAATAAAAAGCATGGTGGCATAATGCAGGGAAGAAATGTCAGGCCGGATGCTTTGCCGCAGGGATGTGCGGCGGCAGAAGGAAGGATATTCCCGGGGCGTTTTGTCCCTGTATCATGAGATTGATTTTCAGAAAGGATGATAGCTATGTCAGAGAGAACAGAAAAAAAGATTAAACTGACGCAGGTGGAAGAGGTGAAAGAGTTCGTCCATGCTGCTGAGAATTGTGACTTTGACATTGATGTTTCTTATAACAGGGTAATCATCGATGCAAAATCCATGTTAGGAGTTCTCAGTTTGGATTTGAACCACGATCTGACCGTGAAGTACGGCGGCAAAGATTTGCAATTTGAAAATGTGCTGAGTAAATATGAGACAGCTTAGGTGAAAAATAGACGATAAAGAAAGAGCCGGGGATACACAGTAGACTTGTATCCCCGGTTTTGCTATACTATGATACAAAGGTCTCAAAGTCATGCGTTTTCATGCTGGCATGAAAGCGTATGACCTTGAGACCAAGAACACATGAGAAAGGAGCCCGAAGGGGCGGATTTCTATTTTATAAAGAAGGAACAATATGGAAGAAATCAGGATTTCTGTCCGGAATCTGGTAGAGTTTATCCTGCAAAGCGGCGATATTGACAACCGGAAGGGCGGCATGGCGGATAAGGAGGCCATGCAGATCGGCAGCAGGCTTCACCGGAAGATACAGGGACAGATGGGAGCGGATTACACGGCGGAGGTGTTTCTGCGGCACAGGACAGAGTGTGGAAAATATGCCATTGTCGTGGAGGGACGGGCCGATGGAATTCAGACAAATGAAAAGGGAACGCTAGTCGATGAGATCAAGGGCATTTACCGAAGCCTGGAGCTTTTGACAGAGCCTGTGCCAATACATCTGGCACAGGCCAAGTGCTATGCCTGTATTTACGCGCGGCAAAAGGGACTGAAAAATATCTGTGTGCAGATGACTTACTGTAATCTGGAAACAGAGGAAATCAGGCGGTTTCAGACGGACTATACTCTTTTGGAGCTGGAGGAATGGTTTGGGAAACTTTTGGAGGAATATCAAAAGTGGTGTGACTATCAGGTTGCATGGTGGGAAAAAAGGACGGCTTCGATAAAGAAAATGGTATTTCCGTTTGCCTACCGAGAAGGGCAAAAAGAGCTGGCGGCAGGCGTATACCGTACGATTTTCCATAAGAAGAATCTTTTTATCCAGGCCCCTACGGGCGTGGGAAAAACCATTTCCACCGTGTTTCCGTCTGTAAAGGCAGTAGGAGAAGGGCTGGGCGAAAAGATTTTCTATCTGACGGCAAAAACGATTACCCGCACGGTGGCGGAGGAGGCGTTTGCTCTGCTGAAAAGGCGGGGCCTTTCCTATAAGGTCGTGACCCTGACGGCAAAAGAGAAGATATGCGCCTGCGAAGAGATGGTATGCAATCCGGATGCCTGTCCCTATGCGAAGGGACATTTTGACAGAATCAACGACGCTGTGTATGAGATGGTGACGGAGCAGGAGGATTTCTCAAGGGAAGCTCTGCTCCGTCAGAGTGAAAAATGGCAGGTCTGTCCTTTTGAATTGTCCCTGGACGTCTCAAACTGGGTGGACGCCGTGATCTGTGATTATAATTATGTGTTTGACCCCAGGGCACATCTGAAACGGTATTTCGGAGACAGCGTGAAGGGCAGTTATCTTTTTCTGATCGACGAGGCGCATAATCTGGTGGAACGGGGAAGGGAGATGTTCAGCGCCGCTTTGTTCAAAGAGGATTTTCTGGAGGTGAAACGCGCCATAAAGCCCTATAGCCGAAAGCTTGAGCGGCAGCTTGAGAGATGCAATCGTCAGATGCTGGAATGGAAGCGGGAATGTCCTGTGTATCAGATGCTTCCGGATGTGCATGTGTTCTATACGATGCTGCTGAATCTGAGCGGGGAACTGGAAAATTTTCTGGAGGACTGTCCGCAGGGGGAAGTGCGGGAAAAGGTGGTGGATCTGTTTTTTGCGGTGCGTACCTTTTTGGATACCTGCGACAGAATGGATGACCATTATGTGATCTATACAGAAATGCAGGCGGATGGACGTTTTATGGTGAAGCTTTTCTGTGTCGACCCTGCGGCGAATTTGCAGCAATGTCTGGAGAAAGGAAACAGCGCGGTGTTCTTCTCGGCTACGCTTCTTCCCGTGCAGTACTATATTCATCTGCTGGGAGAAGACAGGGAACCGTATACAATGTATGCGAAATCACCGTTTCACATGGAAAAGAAGCTTGTGCTCGTAGGAACGGATGTGAGCAGCCTTTACGCCAGACGGGGTTATCCGGAGTACCGCCGCATGGCAGCCTATATTCAGAACATGATTCGGCAAAAAAAAGGAAATTATTTGATCTTTTTCCCTTCCTATAAGATGATGCGTGACGTGGCGGAATGCTTTGAGAAAATCAATCAGGGCGAAACGGAGCTTCTTTTGCAGAGCAGCGGTATGAGAGAGAAGGAAAAAGAGGAATTTCTTGCGGCATTTGAGGGAGAAAGGGAAAAGAGCCTGGCGGGGTTTGGCGTGATGGGCGGTATTTTTGGCGAGGGAATTGATTTGAAGCATGACCGTCTGATCGGAGCCGTCATCGTGGGAACCGGACTGCCTCAGGTTTGCAATGAACGGGAGATTTTGAAAAATTATTATGATAAGCGGGGGGAGGACGGGTTTGCTTACGCCTATCTCTATCCTGGCATGAATAAGGTTCTACAGTCGGCAGGAAGGGTCATCCGTACGGATGAGGATGAAGGCGTCATTTTGCTTTTGGACGAGAGGTTTGCCAGACGGCAGTATCTGGAGCTGTTTCCAAGAGAATGGGCGGATTATACGTTCTGCACGCAGAGGACGGCGCAGGAGAAGATACGGAAATTCTGGAAAGAGCGTCAGGCGGCACGCGATAAACGCAGGGTTGACCGGGACGCCTGATTAGGCTATACTAACTTCTGTGAAAGAGACACAAGAAAGGGCGGAGGAATGGGAAAATGACTTTAAAGGATTTACCGATTGGCAAGACGGCCACGATTCTCACCACGGGGGGAGAGGGAGCGCTGCGTCAGCATTTTCTTGACATGGGGCTGATTCCGGGGGCGGACGTCACGATGGTGAAATATGCGCCTATGGGAGATCCCATACAGGTGCAGATACATAGTTATGAGCTGACCCTGCGGCTTGCCGATGCAGAGAAAATCGGGATTGAAGATATACGGGAAGAGGAAACAGAGAAGACGGCTTTGGAAAGAAGAGCGATTCCGCATCCGGGACTTGGAGAGGGTGGAAAATATCACAATAAAGCGGAGGAAACCCCTTTGCCGGACAGTGAGATGCTGACTTTTGCGCTTGCGGGAAACCAGAATTGCGGAAAGACGACGCTGTTTAACCAGTTGACGGGTTCCAGCCAGCATGTGGGGAATTTTCCGGGTGTGACGGTAGACAGGAAGGACGGAACCATCAAAGGGCAGAAGAATACGTGTGTGACAGATCTTCCGGGTATCTATTCCATGTCCCCTTATTCCAGTGAGGAGATCGTAACCAGGAATTTTGTTTTAAACGAGCATCCGAGAGGAATTATAAACATTGTGGATGCGACGAATATTGAGAGAAACCTGTATCTCACGATGCAGCTTATGGAGCTGGATGTTCCGATGGTTCTGGCGCTGAATATGATGGATGAGGTGCGGGAAAACGGAGGCGCCATTCTGGTCAATGAAATGGAGGAGCTTCTGGGGATTCCGGTCGTTCCGATCTCGGCGGCAAAGAATGAGGGCATTGACGAGCTGATCAATCACGCGCTGCATGTGGCAAAATATCAGGAGCGGCCGGGAAGAATGGACTTTTGCGATGTGGATGATCATGGAGGCGCGGTGCACAGGTGTCTGCATGGCATTATGCACATGATCGAGGATCATGCGAAGAAAGCAGAAATCCCAATCCGCTTTGCCGCAGGAAAACTGGCGGAGGGAGATCCTCTGATTCTGGAGCGGCTTGGCCTGGATGAGAATGAAAAGGAAGCTTTAGAGCACATCACGAAGCAGATGGAGACAGAGAGGGGACTTGACCGGGCGGCGGCTCTGGCAGATATGCGGTATACCTTTATCGAAAAAATCTGCCGGGAAACGGTCGTAAAGCCGAAGGAGAGCATTGAACATGCCCGGAGCAGAAAGATGGACAGGATTTTAACAGGAAAATATACGGCGATTCCCTGCTTTGTGGCAATTATGGCGGCAGTATTCTGGCTGACCTTCCAGGTCATCGGCGAGGGACTCTCGGCGCTTCTGGAAATGGGGATCGACTGGGTGACAGGGGCTGTGGAGGGAGCCATGACAGCCTGGAATGTGAATGAAGTGCTCCGTTCCCTGATTATCGACGGTATTTTCAATGGCGTGGGAAGCGTGCTGAGTTTTCTTCCGATTATCGTGACGCTGTTCTTTTTCCTTTCCATGCTGGAGGACAGCGGTTATATGGCAAGAGTCGCTTTCGTGATGGATAAATTGCTTCGAAAGATCGGGCTATCGGGAAGAAGCATCGTACCAATGCTGATCGGGTTCGGGTGTACTGTGCCGGGCGTGATGGCGAGCCGTACCCTGCCTTCTGAACGGGATCGGAAAATGACGATTCTTCTGACGCCTTTTATGAGCTGTTCTGCGAAACTTCCGATCTATGCGTTTTTCACGGCGGCGTTTTTCCCTGCTTATGGGGCGCTTGTGATGGTTGGCCTGTATTTTGGCGGGATTCTTGTAGGAATCCTCATGGCGCTGCTGCTGCGTGGGACTGTGTTTAAAGGGGAAGCGGTTCCGTTTGTCATGGAGCTGCCGAATTACCGGCTGCCTGGAGCGAAAAACGTAGGGCAGCTTTTATGGGAGAAGGCAAAGGACTTTTTACAGAGGGCTTTTACCGTGATTTTTATAGCAACGATGGTGATTTGGTTCCTTCAGACCTTTGATTTGCGCCTGAATCTCGTGACAGACTCCCAGGACAGTATTCTTGCTGCTTTGGCGGGCGTGATTTCCCCGGTTTTTGCACCTCTGGGGTTTGGGGACTGGAGAATTTCTACGGCGCTGATTACCGGATTTATGGCGAAAGAAAGCGTGGTTTCTACCCTCTCTGTCCTTTATGGGACGACGGCGGCTCTGACACAGGCTCTGACGCCGGCGGCAGCGGGGAGTCTTTTGATTTTCTGTCTGCTCTATACGCCGTGCGTGGCGGCCGTTGCTTCTATTAAAAGGGAGCTTGGAAGCCGTCTGGCGGCGGGGGTCGTCGTTGGCCAGTGTGTGATCGCGTGGGTGGCGGCGTTTGGCGGTTATCTGGTTTTTCGTATTTTTTAACGACTTAGCGCTAAATTCTGGTTTGGCGGGGAGTTTGCGTTCCTTCCGTACGCAGGTCGGGTGGAAACGTATCTCACGCAAACGGGGGCAG
>CALCMD010000126.1 GCA_937965795.1 uncultured Lachnospiraceae bacterium
AACGGGCCGATCCGTATTCCACATTTTTGCGGTATTTTTTTGCGTCCTTTCCTCTAAGATAGACAGCCAGCCGCACAATCACTGCTCCGCATAATCCCACTAGCCAGTCCAGCGCCGCACCCGGCCACATACTCTGAAACGCCAGAGTAAATCCTTCGGAAAGCCCAAGCAGCTTTTGTGAGGCATCCGCTCCGGGGGCAAGGCGCACCGCCTCGCCCAGCTTCGCAAATACCAGAAGGAACAGAAGATAGGGCAGGTGAAGGATCACCTGCTTTTTGAGAGCATCGGTATCTATCTTCATCGTTCCGGCCCTCCATGCTCCTTGTTTTTCACCCGGTCACGGCCAAGTGCCTGCGCCAGCTCCTTGAACTTATGAAGCTGCGAAAGAAGCGATGGCCTGGTGCTGCGGGTAAGGTCCTTTCTCGTATATTCCTTAAAAGCCGCTGTCAGAGCATCCGCCTGGTTTGCCTTGAAATAGACCGTCCACTTCGGTGGATCAGTCCCCAGCTCTTTTTCAATATGGTAGCGGACCTGGTGTTTCCGGGCATACCGCTCAAAAGAGCGGATTCTGCCGGACACTTCAATGGTATTGGCCCCTGGGTCTTTATAGGTCAGCCGTGTCATGCTGTTCCTGCCGACTTTCGGGGTGGTGCGTTCCTGCTCCATTTTCCTGAGAACAGCGGCAATCGCAGAACGCAGCACCCGCCCAGACAGCTTTGCTGCCTGGATGGAGACCGATACGGTTCGCTGTTCCAAATCTTCCTGCATAAGCATCCTCCTTCCTGATAGAATCTGTAATTATAAATAGGAAATAACTGTTTAACGGGCGTCCCCGATCACCTGCTGGCGCGGGGCGTGCTCAAAGGCTTTTGCCGCCTGGTCCACCTGAATTTTCGCATGTTTCAGAAGCGTCTTGATGATGGTCGCCGGGTGCTCCTGTTCCTCCAGGTGTTCCACCATATCCTTACAGCCCTCCGGGAGATATTCAGCCATATCTTTACAGACATCGGCCAGGTCGCCCATGAAGTCCCAGCAGCTATCCGTGAGCTCACCGTTTTTGTAAAGCTCAAATCCGTAGCACTCGCCGCGCAGGTAGGAATCATAAGCCGCTACTTCGCTGCGCATCAGATCCTCCGCCTTTTTCCGAATAGCACCGGTCATTTTTTCGCCTCCGAACTCTTTCAGGACGTCCTCTTTGGAAACATAAATCCATCCCACCTGCTCGCTGTCCCAGGGATCATTGAAACTTGTGGTCTGCATGGCAAGGCCGCTGTGATCCATGAGATAAAGGGGCAGTGTAATGTATTTTTCGGAGATCACCTTCAGCATGGCGTCATCAACCGCCCGTTCCTCCGTCTTTGGCCCGTGCCGGAACCGGCTGCTCACAATGTTCACCATATGTTCATAGCGTTTCAGACCCGCTTCATCATGCCCCACGGTATCTAAATACATCTCCCGCAAGAAATCGTCTTTATCCATGTAATTGTGGCTGTCACCCAGCGCATAGCGGGGATGGAAGCAGGCCATTGTCCCGAAATGTTCGTCCACTTCACGGGGAGAGATTAAAATATCGTCCGGCTGCACCATCAGCGCATAGGGCCCTTCTACTGCCATCAGCATAGGCTATCAGCTCCTTTCCGGCCCTCTGGCCTTTTTATCCGGCGCTTTCGGCTCTGCCTGTGCCGCCTGTTTCCTCGCACTGTCAAGCTGTTCCCGCACGGAGACATCCCGCTTTGCCTCCGGGGTTCCTGCGCCGAAAAAATCCGGCAGCTCCTTGAAGCCGATGCTGTCCACGTAATATGCGGTATCAGTGCCTTTTTCATGCAGGACTACCACATCGGAAACGGAAAGGGAGTGACCCTTGAAATCTTCCGGGTGGTCGATATTAAAACGCCTGTAAATATCCTCCAGTGTTTCGCCCGGTTCCCGCTGCATTGCATAGACCATCTGGTAATGATCCCGATCCACGGAAAGCCCTTTGCCCTGTACCCAATCCAGTGACATAAAACGGAGGTTATCTGTATTGTCCGATAAGTCAAGCTGGTAAATGGAACAAGTGCTGATCCCATACTCTTTTTCATAGGAAGAAATACGCTCCAGAAGCGGCGCTGTTTCTCCCTCCATGTGTTCCTCACGCTCAAATGCCGCCAGCCTCATGCGAATTTTCCCGGTATCTCCTGAAAGCAGCCCGTCCGCCATGCGTTCCTTTTCCGCATGGGAATCCGGGTACAGGTCTGCATAGGCCCCGCTGTTCTGCCTGAAAAATTCATCCAGGTCAAAGGCCAAATCCGTGGTGTCGTCAAGCCTTATGTCATCCCCGTCCGGTTCCTCCATGACAGGGGCCGGCTGCTGTTTTTCCTCCGGCGGGAGGGGCTGCTTCACCGCAACGATCTCACCAGCCAGCCGGAAGAACTTCTCCGGGTATTTGAACTGTTCCTTAAACTGCTCCATAAAGTAATCGGGAAGGTCGGCAAAACTTTCCTCGCCGAGGCCGGCTATGAAAAAGGTGCCGGCCATGATCTCGATCATCTCGCCGCCCTGGTTGTAGATTGCCCGGTTTAAGGGCAGCCCGTTTATTTTCCCTTCATCATTGCAGACAATCGCGACAGGCTCCGCATAAGGGTAGTAGCCCTCTATGCCTCCCCCGACTGCCTTCTGCATGGATTCAAGGCTCCCGTCAAGCTCGGCCTCATAAGGCGCTTTCCCAGGCTCTATCATCAACACTTTCAAATCTGCATGTCCTCCTTCTTTTTATTTGCCGCACCAGGGGCAACAGGTATTTTCTCCTGCGTTTTGGCCGCAGACAGCTTTCCCAGCACAGAAGGTTTCTCCGGCTTTTCAGGCATAGAAATACCGCCCTCCGAAACTTCGGCGGCGGTGCGGTCTGTTTTTACTGGTTCCTGGCCTTCCACTGTATAGCCCGGCAGGAGCGCTCCATACACGGTAAAATGGCGCTCATACTGTTTGGGTATCTGCGGGGAAATTTCCGTAAATAAATGGGAATAGGCTTTTTTCCGTCCTTCCAGGTACTTTTCTGCAGCGGCTCTGACCGTATAGCGTTTCTGGTTCTGCCCGGCAATCTTTTCGCCATAACCCTGCTTCGGGGAGTTCACATAGACATCCCAGGTCACATACCAGGCAACCGGTACGCTCTGTTTGGTTTCCCGGTCATATTTGGTATCTTCCCAAATACCACAGGTCATACGGTAGACGCGGTTACTGATTTCCTCGTCATTCCGCCAGTTGTTGGTTTTTCGCCATTCATTTGCGGTATGCGTCACCTCCGGGGTTCGCAGGTAAGAAAGCGCCCGGTTAATCATCTGTGTGGCGGCTGCCTGCTGTTCCCATTGTTTTGCCGCAGCGACCACAATCTCATAGGCTTTCTGTTCACCGTCGATACTTCCCTGGCGCATGGATTCCAGATTTTCGGCGCCCATTGTAATCAGGGAAGAAATATCCACATCCTCACAAAAAACACTGTGCTCGATTTTCAGCTCTGCACCTGGTTCCAAATGATCGCCGTACCGGTAAGCGCGGTAATCTTTATTTTCTTCCAAACTCTTTCACACCTCCTTAAATCTCCGGCGCATGGCTCTTTTTCGGGGCCGCCTGTGCCGGGATCGTTTTTTCTGCCGGCTTCGCCGCTGCAAGCTGCGCCATGACCGAAGGCCTCTCTGACGTAAATATGGAAATCTGTTCATTCTCCACCAACGGCTGCGCCGGAAGGGGCAGCGTCACATCCGAATGGGTAAGTATCTGCTCCCGTTTCAGGTCTGCCACGATCTCGTCAAACACCGCGTTGATGGCTCTGCGTTCCTCACCTTCCGGATAGGCTTTCAGAACCTCCATTTTTCCGTCTTTATCGGAAACGAAGGTAACAGCACAATCCGCATGGCCTGCCAGATAATCCGATTGATAGGGCAGCTTATCCTTGATGTAACAGGCGAAGGCCCTGGCGGTCATTTCCACGTTACTGTCCCAATAGCCGCCGTCCTTTTCACATTCCTTACCCATGCGCATGGAATTCCGGTAAAAATCAGTTTCCACCCGTCCGATCTGCGGCGCCTCCTGTGCCTGCATCCCGGACAGCATGTGCTCGAATATTTCCAGCCTTTCCCGCTCACTTTTGGGGATCACCCGCCCGGTGACAGACTTCTTAAAGGCACTGATCTGTTCCACGGAGCCGGCCTCGCCGGACAAGAACGCCTCCCTGAGAACCGCGTAGGTTTCCATCTGTTCCTCATTGCCATGCCGTTTCAGGGAACCGAGCACCGCCGAATCCAGCCAGCCTGCTGCATTCTTCCGGGTGCGCTCTGTCTGTGCTTCGGTTCGGGCCGCCGCCTGCTCCGGTGTCTCCGGCTTATATTTCATGGTATCGATCAGCTTTTGGAACGGCGCATAAAGGCGGGGCTGTTCCGAGAGCATCCCTTTTTCCCCCATTTTCGTACCCAGGTAATCGTCCAATCCGTGCCACCATTCATGGGCTAAGGAGCCGGCCCCGTGCATCTTCGTGAGATTGATAACCTTGCGCAGCGGTTCATAATGGGCCGCCGCATTCCCGCTGCCCCTGGCGCCGAAAGCGATGGCAAGCGTTCCCTGATAGGCAATATCCCTGTCGCTGACCTGCAGGGCAGCCGCCAAATCTTTGAGCGCATCAAACCCCATGTTGAGGGAAGCCTGCCGGTCATTCTGGTTCATCCAGTTCCCGAACTCTCCGCCGCGGAATCCGAAGGTATCAAGGTAATGCTGCCCGGTAATCTCTGCGCCGTTTCTGTAATCCGGCCCGGTCCGCCGCACAGCGATAAGCTGGGGAGGCACAAACCGCGTCTTTCCGCTCTTGCTGCGGCCTTTCGCCAGCTCCTGCACCCATTTCAGGGCGGCCTCCCGCGTTTCAAAATTTGTCTGTAAGATGGAATAACCCTTCGTCACATAATAGGTATCAGGTTTCCAGTCATTATTTTTGGAATAGGTATTCTTCCCGTCGTTGAAATGGATTGCATAGCCCTTCGGCACCTTCTGGTCTTTGGAAACGCCAAACTGTTCCTTCTGTGCTTTCTGTGTGAAATTCCGCTCAAAATATCCTGCCGAGCGGATCATCAGGGCATTGGACAGCTTGTTTGTAATGGCCGGGTTTTCACGGCCCTTCTCCGTTGCCTGGTAATGGGTGCCGCTGCCCCAGCCCTGCACCTGTTCCAGATACCCGTTTTTCACAAAGAAACGGTCATAGACCTGCATGGCATCCTCCACGGTGCGAACCTCCGAAACCACACTCTGCAGCTCCCGTACTGTCTGGATATATTCTTTCTGCCTTGCAAGGCGTTTCTCCGGCGTATCATCCCTGCGGTAATACTGCGGGGAGGCATTCAGCCCGTCCCGTGCCTTTTTAATAAAATAGACCACGCCAAGAGGAATCCCATCCTCCAGCATGGCCTCATAATCCGGTTTCTTCCAGATATTATCCTTTTTTACAAATTTCTCGGCTTCACGCTCATTCATGGCGTCCAGATCGTTCACATAGAGCCCACGGTCCTTCCATAAATCTTTTTTTGCACCGCCGATCTTTTCCCCGAAATCTTCATGCTGCATGTTATCCGCCAATCATTATCACCTCCAGTCTGTCATAAAAAATCACCGCTCCGTGGAAGGGCGGCGTTCCTGTGATTTATCATGCTGCGGGCGTATTCCCATGATCCGGTCCGTTTCCCTACGGACCAATCGGTCAAGTGCGCCCAAATCCTCCGGCGTAACGGCAAACTCCCGGTAATTCTCATACCAGAGCCCCGTGACTGCCGCAATCGGCGGTACCTTTTCCGGCCCTCCGGGAAAAAGGCGGTAGACCGGACCGCCGTCAAGGAGCATCTGCTTCGCTGTCCCCAGGGGTATGCGGTACATATCTGTGTCCGGGTTCTGCGCCTCCTCCATATACTCCACATTCAGACGTTCCTCCAAATCCTGGGGCATATAGGAAAATGCCTGCTCCTTCCATTGGCTGAACCGGTTAGAATAGCGGTACTGCCATTCCGTCACCTGCTCCGGCGCATAGAGGTAGCGCCAGGTTTTCAGGGCGTCCTTTTCGCACAGCTCCATTGCCTCCCATTTTTCAATGCCTGCCTCCGCCTTCGTGCCGTCCCGGTATTCCATGCTGACGCCGTAAGGGTAGAGGGTATTCCTTTCTATGTCCTGCCGCAGCGTGTCAAGGTCCATCATCAGGACATCCCCATACGGGCGCCCGTCCTCCCTTCGTTCCGTGTGGAACAGGAAGGCCCTTGCGGCGGGGTATTCTGTCATGGCGGCCATCCGGTAAAGCTCTCCTGTGGGATAGTAGGCAGACAGGGCATCAGCAAGCCATATGTGGTTTTTTCCCATGATAGCGATAGAATCCGGCCCGGTGTTGGTTGCCAGTGAGCGCAGGTTGAATTCACTTTCTCGCAGGAAATCCCCGGCCAAGATATGGAGCTCATAGGCAAACATGCCTAAATCCGTATCGCGGACTAAGTGAATCTGCGGAAGCGCGTCCTCTTTCATTGTGGTTTGTGCCATTTATAAATTCCTCCCATCTGCTGGCGGCTGCCCTCCGGCAATCTTGCCGACGATCTCCGGCCCGGTCTCGTAAATCTGCATGAGCCGCTTGGCCGTTCCGCTGGGCTGCACGGCACCACTGGTCCAGAGCCGGACCGTGGAAGGGGCGACATTCATTAGAAGCGCAAAGCCTTTCTCGTTCATATCCAGTTTTTCCATTAGGGCCTTAACCATGTCAGGGCCATAGTCCGGGCACCGGGCAGCTTCGGCAATCATCTGTAAAGCGGTATTTTCTGTATTTGTCATGATAAATTCCTCCTGTTATTCTGGCCCCTCGCTGTTAAACCGGGGCAAAGCTGATTTTGTTGTGTTCCATCCTCCGGGCAAATTCCTGGACGGCATATTTCACTCCGTCAATCTCTGCATGGGTCTGGTCCAGGAACCGGCAGAGGGAAAAATGCGTATCGCCGTTCCCATAGGAAAGGCAGAGTACGCCGTTGTTTGGAAGTGAAAACAGTTTTTTTCCTGTGCTGTCCGTAAAGCAAATCTGCTGAGCTTCATTCATAAGCAAAAATCCCCCTTAAATAGAAACAGCCGCCTCTTTCTGGCGGCGTGGCTGCTGGCGTTCCTGTATCTGCTCCCTGATCCGCAGCAGCTTTTCGTTGTAGTCCTTCCCTGTGCGGGGCGGGTTGATCCCCACCCGGATATGCCTGAAACGCCGTTCCTCATGGAGCATTGCCTTGATTCTCCTGGCATTTTTAAGGCCGCCAAGGTCATTGTCCATGTAAAGATTAACGCGCCGTATTTCCGGGTGGCGTTTCAGAAATGCAATCAGCGCCACATGGGAAGTTCCGCCCAGCGATAGCCGGTAGCCATCCCATTTCCAGCCTTCTAACTCCTGCAGCGTGGCATGGGAGAGGGCGTCAATGGGCGCCTCAAACACCGCCACATGTCGGCTGCCCGGATTCCTCGGTGGATAGCAGAAGCTATATTCCTTGTCGCTGCCGTAGACATCTTTTCTGAGATTACCGGTAATGCTCCGCATACATGCAAACTTTGCTTTCCCCGCATCATCCTTTCCCACAAACACACAGACCGGCTCGCCATGATACCGTGCCTCATAGAACAGCCCTTCCCGGAAACACTGGCTGATCACATCAGGGCTGATCCCGCGCCGCTGCAAATAGGAAACGGCAGAGGTGGCGCACCGTCTGGCCCAGGGGAGAGAAAAAGGTTTCTTCTCCGGTTCCTTATGCACGCGTTCTGTTGCTGCTGCACTCCGATAAGCCGGCGTTTGCTGGATTTCCCCGCCTACCAGCGTATGGACCGCATCCACCAGCCCATAGCCCCGAATCTGGATCA
>CALCMD010000127.1 GCA_937965795.1 uncultured Lachnospiraceae bacterium
TCCAAGCTCAGCCTCTGCATTTTGGCTTCCTCCTCTCTTTCATTAACTTTACCAGAAGGTATCTGCGTACCTGCTGGGTATTCTAATACGTGCTGATATTGCCTGTGATGCACAGGAACCGGCCCTTCCCGCTTATGGAAATGCAGCCGTCCAAATCCTTTTCCAGTCTTTCCAGTGACACGGAAATCTCCGGCAGGCTGCTTTTGATGCCTTCCAGCGCATCGGCGATCCGGTCAAGCCTGGAAAGCTCCATCATCTTCCAGGAATCGCCGGGGCTGTGCCCCAATCCCTCCAGTTCGCAGAACTCCTCTGCCATGTCCTTGTATGTGCCCATCTTTTACCTCCCCCTTTCCCGGCTCAATTTTGCCGCATTTCCATCCCGTTCCACGGTACTTTACCGGAACGGGACTTCATCGTCAATATATTCCGGTATGTCCATGAAGCCCTCTTCGCCGTCATCCGGGCTCTCCCCCGCCCTGTTCTCCGCAACAGCGTTCCCACAGAAATAGTGTGCCTCCACGATCACGTCCGTCGTGAAATGTGTCTGCCCCTCTTTCTCATAACGCCCTGACTGGAGCCTCCCGGCCACCACGATCTTCATTCCCCGTTTCAGGTGCTTTTCGGCGAACTCTCCCTTTTTCCCAAGTGCAATACATCTTATGAAATCGGCGTCCTCCCCGCCGTCCCGTGCAGCCCGTCTTTTTACCGCCAGCACATAGCTTGCCACGCAGACGCTGTCCTCCCCCTGGGAATACCTCACGTCCGGATCTCTCGTCAGCCGCCCCATCAGTTCCACTCTGTTCATAAATACCTCCTTCTACAGACGGGAGCCTTCCGGGAACACACCGTGGCTGCACCCGTCATTTTCCCCTACTTCACAGGCCAGCCCTCTTAAGTTCCGGCACTGCATGCCCCCGTCGAATAAATGCTGCACATACATACATTCCCGGCAGGGGACAAAGCTTCCATGTGCCCCGGATGCTGTCTCCCGCTGTTCTGTCACGGGGAGACGTCTTAACAGTTCCATGACTTCCCTTCCCGTATACTCGGCACACGGCGCGAATATGCTGGCCGCATCGCCTATATCGATCCTTCCTGCTCCCATCGTTCCTGTCCTCCCTTTCTCCTTATGCCCCGCGGCAATTTTTATCAGCTTGTCCCTGGCGAAAGCATAACAGAATTCCCGCATGGACTGGCCGCTCTCATCCCAGCCTTTCAGCATGTAAACGGCATCGCAGACATCGATAATGCCAAAATTCAGCATCATGCACTCCTCCTGGCTCAGTTCCGGATAGAGCTGTTCCATTGCCGCCATATTGACCACGGTATGATCTCTCCCAGTCAGGGTTTCTTCCGCTTCCATGAAACGCTCCCCGTAATCTTCAGCATCCGTGTCACCGGATATGTATACTTTCATCCTGTTTTCTCCTTTCACTGCTTCCAATACTGTAACCTTCAAATCTCTTCACTTTATCAAAAACCGAAAACACAGACCGCCGCCACCCATAATACGCACGGTATCGCCTCGCTAGTCCACACGGTTTTTAAATTCCCGGTTTCCAAACAAGTATTTCTCTTCTGTAATCTGCTCATTCTGCAATCTACGCAAAGCTTTCAAAAGAACCTGGTTCTGTTTGTCAGTATAAAACTTATATATATGCTCATATAGTTTCGCCATGTCCTTTGCTTTTCGTCTCGCCCGTCGGCTCTGCTGGAGCCTTGTACAAACTTTGTTGCGCTCATTTTTATTTGGCGCAAACTCTATGTCATGTAAAAACGTCTGCGTCTTGCTATCCTCTTTCCCAACATCTGCATAAGCAGATTCATACTCATTCTTAGATGTTTCAAGGAAATTCAAAAATTCTGTTATTGTTTCGCTTGGTTTCCTGTTCACCTATCCCTCCTCCCCGTGCCGGAATCCGGCACGTCCCTTTCATCATGTATCCTCACTGCCCTTGCCGCAGGCTTCCTGATAACACGTCTTCCATTCCCCGGAAGCTTTATATCCGCATTCTGGAATATCAAATGGGATTGCCTTTTTTGCATATATGGGGTTCTGCCCTTTCAGAAAGATCATGCAGTCCGTTATCGGCATCCGGTTAACCTCCTCAGTTTTCAAAAGTGGACACCTGAACCTTTTCTGTCCCGCTGCTTTGAAGTCCTTTTTTCCGGACACCATTGTACGCAGTTTTTCGATCATACACCTCTTTCTGCCGTCTTTCTCCACTTTTTGAACGATTTGCCCCCCGATTTTTTCAGAAATATAAAAAGAAGTTTCCTGATCTGTGGGGGAACATCCAAAATATACGATTCCCTCCATACAATCCTCAAATAATGGAATGCTCCAGCCATCCTCTTCACAGATTGTCTTCAGTTGGAAAAAAGACCGGACGGCAGGAATCATGGATATATTACGTCCTTTATTTGTTGCCAGCAATTCTTCTGCGTATACGGGCCTTACTCTGTCAAATTGATTCATCCATACTTCTACATGACATGGGAGTGGTGCATACAGCTCCTCTGACAGATGAAAGAGAGTCGTTAGCATCTGTGTATAGAACATATCAATCAAAATATCTCCTGGCAGCTTCCTGTCCGATGGTATTAGGAATAAGACAGTTTTCTTTTCCGGATCTCCGCCCACCCCGGTTCCCAGTTCCCGGATATTGATGTCATTGCCTGAAAAAATATTCCTGTATGCTGTTTCTTTATATTGGGCAAGCATATCATTAACTACTCTTACAACAAAACGGACAGCATTTGATTCTCCACATGTTTTTAATGACCGATAAAATCGTACCGGAAGATAGCTGTCACCATGAACCGCTGCTTTTTCGTCCATAAGCTGTCCCAGCCTTGTCGTACTTTCATTTACATATTGCTCCTCCATACCCGATAAGCAGACAACCCTGTTTATGCTCCCCACTCTGCTATTTTCCCTCGAATCTAGCCATTCATAATAAAACAGTGCCCGAAGGTACATGTCTACAGCGCTGTAATGCCAGCATGGATCAACAGCAGCCTTTCCCCTAAATTGTATTTCATGCTTCATCATTACTTCTATTATTTGCCAAATTCCATCCGTATCCACAACATTGGCAAATGGATTATACTTGTCCGATTTCTCTGGTTCCATCAGGTTCAGGGAACGCACACAATATCCCGCATCTAAAAATGCTTTCCCAAATTTCCTCTGCGTACATCCATTCACATCAAGGATTACATACGTTGACTCCATCCGGAGAATACTCGGATACATAAGCGCAGTCTTTTTGAATGTTCTTTCCGCCCCAATCACAAGCATATTTCTATTAAGAGATGGATGTTCGAAGCTGACTTTCATCTGATGTGTTTCCTCCTTTTCTTTTCCTGGGCCTCTTCTTCCCGCCCTTCCAGTTCCTTTCTGATGTTTTCCTTTCCCCGGATAATCTCCACTCCGGCAAGTACTTTCGGGCAGTCTGTTCCCAGCCCTACCGTCCTTCCGATACACGCCCTGATACATGCAGCGCTCTCCATAAGGTCATTTTTATCCGAAAAGGAAGTTTCATAATCCGCACTCCCGTCCGCATAGCTCTTCTTGATTATGGCATGGTATCTGCCGATCTGCTCACCCTCGATTTTCACGATACGCTCCTCCTTCTTTCTTTCCTGTTTCTTCGAAATACGCCTTTACCTGCTCAAGCGCCCTCCTCCTGCGGATGGATATTGCCGAACGGCTCAGATAGAACCTGCCCTCTGCCTGCCGCCAGGACTTCCCTTTCTGGTACAGGTAGCTGAGCAGCTCATAATCCTCCGCCTTCAGGCGGAACACCGACTGGCGGATACGGTTCAGCCTGTTTATTTCTTCCTGGATTTTCTGGTATTCCGCTTCGAGTTCCCGTATCCTCTCCCTGGTGTCCGCCTCCGTCTTTGCCAGGATGCTCTCTACGTTTCGGAACCGTATCCCGTCTCCAAACGGGTTAAAGGTGTTGCTCAGTATGATATCCCTGTTTGATTTTATAAGTTTGCAGAGCACGGTTATGTTCCTGGTCAGGTAAAGCTGCTTTTTTTCCCCGGACTGGAAGAAATCTATGATTTCCCCGTCCGTCAGCCTGTCCGGGGCGCCCAGATCTTCCGCCATCTCCTCACCTCCCGCCATCATTGCGCCCTGCTCAGTACGTCGCCCTTTCTGTTTCGAACTCCTCAAGCGCCTCCTTTACAATCTCCTTCAGCAGCTTTTTGTTCTTCCGGATTTCCTTTTCCTTATTCTCATCTGCTGCGTTCGCCACCAGCAGGACGCAGTACATGATGTATTTGGACTGCGAGGAAAAGATGTTCCTGTCCCGTTTCTCTACCGCCTCATAGAATTCCCTCGTTGTCCTGTTCCCCTCGTCAAGCTTTATAGTGATTGTTTTGGTCAATGTCTGCCTCCCACGCCTGTCCCTCCGCCCTCAGGCGTTTTTTTCCTTTAGTTCGAATCCAATATTTTTCATCCCCCGAATCAAAATCTCGCTCATGATCCGGTCGAATTCTTCTTTGGGTATATCTTTCTGCTCCACCCATTCCCCATTAATTTTTACATAGTTTACACATTTTAACGCCATCAGCTCACCCCCACTTTTATAACTATGATTTATTGTTCTTTCTGTGCGTGTCCTTTTGTAAGATTAAAAAATACATTGATGCTTACGAAAGTACTCTCAAAGGGTTAAACGAGAGGTTTCCCCTCTCCTCCCTCTACACTTCCTGTAACTGCTTGTCTCTTTGGCTATCTTTTACAATAGATTCACCCAAGTAGCATCCAAACATAAGATGGGATACCGCTTCTCTCGACCGTTCGTTGAGCATCGGAAAAATAATATTAATATTTGTCAACGGGTCTTCTGTAAGCTCCAAATTTTTAACATCTGCCATGATAGCACCTCCTTGTTGATTGCTTTGTAATCTAATTATATCACAAACAAATCACAAGTCAATAACTTTTTGATTGCATTGTAATATTTTTTGTGCTATGATGATTGCAGAAAGGAGATATTTAGAATATGACTATAGGAGATAGAATAAAAATAGTTCGTGAATTAGAAGAAAAAAATCAAAGGGATTTTGCTTCTTCTATAAAAATAAGCCAACCCACACTTGCAATGTTCGAAAACGGGCAGAGAGACCCAAAAGACATTCATATAGAGCAAATATGCTTAAAATATGGAATAAGTGAAAAATGGCTGCGTACCGGCGAGGGAGAAATGAAAATAGAGGACTGCAAAGATAACCGCTATTTCTCCAATGTCGGAAAATTACAACGGGCAGATGACGAAACAATCATGCGTTGGGTGAATGCCATTGCCGAGACTGACCCAAGCGTTTTAAAAAAAATTGAGGAATTTATGAAAAAGCTGTTCGAAACTCAAGAAGATTGAGCCGGTTATCCCGGCTCGTTTTCTTGTAGATATTCTGATATGGATATGTAAATGGCTTTTAGGAATCTTTTTTCTTCAATCTTCCAGACCATTTCAACGATTTTTCCTCTGTAGCATTTTACCCACTCCGTTTTTCTTTCGTTTTCAATTTTCATTCTATTTATCCTCCGTAATTCATTATATTTATATAATACATCCGTTTCTGCTGAAAATATAGACTTGTATTTTTATGCTATGTAATATAATGCTGGAGTATTATTACTATCTTTTAATTATTTATTGCTTTATGGGTTAAACCGGAGAGGGAGAAAATATTCCCTCTTTCCTTTTCATCCAAAAAGCAGCAAACCTTATAGATTTACTGCTCATGTGAATCTTTATTCAGTTATAAATGTCTGTCCGTA
>CALCMD010000128.1 GCA_937965795.1 uncultured Lachnospiraceae bacterium
GTAACGCATTGAGAGAATTATGGCATGATGAACTGGAAGAAGCGAAAGCGAAAATGAGAGAAGACATACGAGCGGAAGTACGGGCGGAAATCCAAGAGGAAGTCCGGGCAGAAACACGGACACAAATGCAAAAAGAAATTCAGGCACAAAATAAGCTGCATCTGATTTCTTTAATCCGGAAAAAAATCAAAAAGAACAAGCCCCTTACCCTGATCGCCCAGGAGCTTGAGGAAGAACCAGATTCCATCCGTGGAATTTACGACATAGTAACCGCTGATCCGGATGCTGACGAAAAGGAAATCTACCACCGTCTGCATCCGTTAAAAGAATCGGAAGCCTCCCGCTAATTCACAAAATGCGCATCTCCGTCTGAAATCACAAATCCTTCGTCCGGCTCATAGGACGGGGCAGGGTTTGACGGCTGCTGCGGCTGTACAGGGTTTGACGGCGGTGTGTAAGAGGAAGATGTGCCTGAATCTCTGACCGGCTGCGGCTTTGCGCCCTTACTGATCGTAATATGAATCTTCGCTCCCGGAAATACCAGCCCGTCCGTGGCTGAAATCTCCGTCTCTTCCGGTACGCCAAAGAGCAGTGACTCTCCCGAATCCGTGACACTATATTCGCAGACACGTCCCGCCTCTATATCGCCATTATATTCTTCCTCCCGCTCAATATCTTCTTCACGAAATCCCGCCTGTTTCAGCATCTCAAGCGCATCTTCTTCTTTCATTTCAGACACATCCGGAGTCCGAATACAGTTGATCGTCAGCGCCGCTGTCCTTTCTTCCGCTATCTGATATTTTACTCCAAGAATTCTGCCAGGCTCTGCTTTACTGCTGCTCTTTTGTTTGAGCTTTGCCAGCCTAAACCCCTCCTGTTTCAAAAGCTCTACTGCTTCTTCCAGCGTCTTACCTTTCATTTCCGGACGTTGTTTGCTGACCGTCAGTGTAATTTCCTGACCCTTTTTTGCAGCCGTTCCGCCTTCCATACTCTGTGCGGCTACCGTTCCTTCTTTGCTGCTGCTATATTCTTCCCGCACTGACACGGTAAGTCCCAGTCCTTCCAGCTCTTTTTTTGCCTCTTCTCCAGTCTTTGACAAGACGTCCGGTATCGGAAACGTCTTTTCCCCGGCGCTGACTGTTAACGTGATGACGCTGCCTTTCTCCCTCTTTTCACCGCCTGCTGCATCCTGGTTGATAATCACATCTTTCTCTACCGTATCACTATACACATTCTTCACTTCCACAGTGAATCCTGCCTCCTGCATCACAGCTTTCGCTTTTGCAAACGCTTCCCCGCAGATATCCGGCACCACCGCCGTCTTTCGGGACTGGCCTGCAAAAAATACGGCTGCGATTCCAATCGCCGCCACAGACAGTAAAACCGGGACTGCCTTTTTCTTTCCGGACTTTTTCTCTTCCGGCTCTGACTGCTCTGTCTCTTTCTTTTCTATGTCCGATTTCGGAATTTTTTCAGTTTTTTCTTCTGGCTCTGCTTTCAGAAGTGTTTTCTGAGATTCTTCTGCTTTTTCTTCTGGCTCTTTCTTCGCATCCGAGACGTTTTTCTCCTCTTCCTGTCCCTCGCTCTTTGTGTCTTTCTTCGCCATTTCGCGCCGGATTTTCTTTCGCAGGGTCATCGTTTCGTCTCCATGATAATCGATACCGCCATTTTTCGGCTTCTCTTTCAAAACCTTTCCCCGCAGATTTTCCGACTGATCTTTCTCCTCCTGCACACACTTTTTTTCTTCTGAAACCGCCTCGCTTTCGGTTTTTTTCAAAATTTCTGTTCCTTCCGGGACGTCCTTTTTCTCCTCCGGGCTTTCAGTTTCCCCGGACGGCTCTTTTGGTCTGTCCTGCCCCTCTTCCACTTGATCTCTGACGTGGTATCTTCTGCCTGGAATGCTCCCCCGTTTCCGCTCCTTCAAAGAAACCGTACCATTGGTGCTCAGCTCATCTCTGGCAGACACCTCATCGCCCTTTGGATAAATCGCTTCTGCCTCGCCTTTTTCATATAGAATCGCTTCTAAATCCTTCCTCATGGCTACCGGACTGGAATAACGATCCGCCGTGCGGTATGCGCAGGCTTTCAGCACGATTTCTACCAGCCTGCCATCTGCCTGTGCCGGATCTGGCAGCTCTTCTCCGTTAATTCTCCTGCGAAATGCTTCTGCATTGTCGCGGTAAGTAACCGTATGCGGATACGCCGGCAGAAACGGCGCACGATTAAAATTCAGAAGTCGGTACAGCACGATTCCCAGCGAATAAATATCAGCGCTTGGGCCATACTTTTCTTCATAATATACCTCTGGCGCCATATAGGTATCCGTTCCCGTCCGCCCGGACATGGTATTCTCAATCATGCGGGCGACGCCAAAGTCTCCCAGCTTATACTCTCCCATTCTGGAAACAAAGATATTTGCCGGCTTAATGTCCCTGTGAATGACATTGACTTTTTGACACAGCTCCAAAGCCTTGCATATGTCAATGCCCAGTTTCATGACGTCCCGTCTTGTCATCTGCTTTTCCGCCACATATTTCGTCAGGGAGGTCAAAAGCTCCATGCGGATCAGAATCGTCCAGCCGATGCCGTTTTCGGCAGGAATCACCCGATGATCTTCATAGCTTACAATATTGGTATGCCCTTTTAACTGTGCCATCAGGGCAAATTCCCGTACAAAATCCTCCACCGCACTTTTAAAATAGCGGGAAATCTCCGTATCGTTCATTCCCGTCGCTTTGATTTCCTGAAACTCCTCCTCAGACTGCGGGATGGTAACCATTTTGAGCGCCGCCCGATATACGGTTCCAAAATCCATACGTTCGATTTCATACACTTTCCCGTACTGCCCCGCGCCGAGAAGCCGTACGATTTTCCAATCTCCCAACGCGTGCTTTATCGCTTCCGAAAATTCTTCCATATTCTCTCTCCTCACCTGACTGACAGTACAACTGCCGTAAGATTATCTGTTTTTCCACATTCCATCGCCCTGTCCACCAGGGAGATACAGGCTCTTTCCGTGCTGGCATGGCTTTGCAGAATGGCCTGAATCCTTTCCTCCTCCAGCATGTCGCTGATGCCGTCGCTGCATAACAGCAGCTTATCCCCTGTCCATAACTCCATTTTTCCCGTCTGAGGCTCCAGCATCATTTCCTCACTGTCTACCCCCAGGTGCTGTAGCAGTGTATGCTTTGAATGCTCCAGCGCCGCAGGATTTTTCGGAAGCGCCCGGAACTGTCTCAAATACTCATACTCCGTGTGATCTTCCGACAGCCTGATCAGCCTGTTCTTCCTCATCAGATAGAGCCTGCTGTCCCCCAGGTTTGCAAATTCCATCTTATTTCCATACAGCTTCACCAGCACCAGCGTACTTCCCATCTTAGAAATTTTCATCAGCTCCTGCTGTTTGCAGAGCCATGTGTTCATCTCGTTGATATACGCGCCCGTCAGCTTAAGCTTCTCCTCGTAAACTGCCCTTTTTAAATAAGATACGGAAAGAAAGGCCGCTTTCTCTCCCGCTGCCTCTCCTCCAATTCCGTCGCAGACCGCAAAGACCGCCTCTCCCTGACATTTCCCGGACAGCAGAAGCATTCCTCTCTTCTCTTCCTTGATGTAACCGTTGAGGAAAAAATTATCCTCATTGTTCGGTTTTGCGTTTCCTCTGTGTGTGTAGCCTGAATAGTTTATCTTCATCTTATCTTACCTTCACTGTCTTTGTTTTGCTCCATTCCCCGTAGTACACGATACCAGAGACAACTTTACAGCTTCTCATCCTGACATAATATTTCGCATTTCTTACCATATCTTTCACCGTCATCACTGTATATGCCTTTGAGACCTGGACAGTTACCGTTTTCTTTCCTCCCTTAAAGTTCCGGGACCGGGAATAGCACATCTCATACCAGTCTCCCTTCTTATCTTTCTTCCAGTAAATCTTGATTCTCCCATCACCTACTGCCCGGATAGATTTTATCGTCATCCTATCCGGATTCACTGTCAGCGTATATTTCTTTATGATTTTCTTTCCGGTGCTGTTCAGGATTCCGGTGACTGTGATGGTCGTCGTTCCCACACCCCTGATCTTTACCACGCCTTTGGAGCTGATGGACGCCGTCTTTTTACTGGAGCTTTTATAGGTAATCCTGCTCACACCGTTCGCTTTTAGCTTTAGTGTGAAACGCTTCGCCCCCATCCGGATTTTCCCCAGGGACAGATACTTGTCCGCTTCCGTAATGCCCGTGGCGGATTTCAGGGAAAGCCCACCGGACGAAACAGTGATGGCGTGATTCTTCCGTGCAACGTCCTTTAAATCCACGGACATCATCGACGGAGCGGACGGATTTGGCAAAATCCACGGATTCTGAACTGTGGATTCGCCCTCTTCCCAGTGCGCATACAACGTATGATTCGATGCGGCAGCTACTATCGTACTCTCTGTCACCCGGTTTCCTCCGTTCGCAGACGTATACCAGCCTGTGAACGTATAGCCGCTTCGCGTAGGTGCGGGCAGTGTGCCATATGCACTTCCACACGTCACGAACTTATTTGAGGGACTGACGTTTCCTCCGTTTGCAGAAAAGTATACGGTATAATTTTGTTTCTCATTTACAGTTCCATCAGAACATACCGTCCCCGCATAGGTATAGAGATTCGAAGATGAAAGATTCAGATTCAAAGCTGGACGGACGCCGTTACCACTGTTGCTGACCCTGCAACCATCCCTGCGGATCCAACCGTCGGGGTTGACGTACATAGCAAGGTCGTCATTATAGCCCGGCGAGCGCAGCCACCACCAGCCGTTTCCGGCGTAAGCTGTATCCGTGCTACTCCACATCCCCATCGCCTTTGCATAGGCGCTGCTCTGGCAGCGGCGGGCTTCGTCCGCTGTACTGCCGTCCTTCACAAATCCATATGCCTTTGCGGTATCGGTATTCCATACGTCCGGCTCAGAGAGCAGGAAGACTTTGTCCGTGGTGTAATTCCCGCCTTCCGTGCCTTGAGTGATATTATCTGCATTCTCCAGCGTTGAATTCACGATTGCCGCCCGTTCCGAAGCAGTAAAGGCACTACCGATAAAATTTTTCCGCCTGTAGTCCGCGGACTGCTTGTTACTCCCCGCACCATAGCCGTTCAGCCAGCTCCGCAGGGTGCTGGTCTCCCAGGTAACACTTCCCTCTACCGTACAGTACTTCTTGTCGTCCAGGGCGATATCCGAGAGGAGCAGCGCCTGGTTCCCGTCGGTGCGGAGTACCCTCCACTTGATAGGTTCATATTTGAAGTAGTGATAGTCTGTGCTATTTTTCCATCGATAATAGCCATTGTTGCCGGATGCGTAAGTCGCATCCCCTTTTTTCATCCTCCGGTACTTTACCCCATTTAAAGTAATATCATTCTTCTCATCCCAGCCGGATGCGCTCTGGAGAGTGGCATACACACTGTCCGACACAATAACATCCCCGTCCCGCCGCAGGCTTTCATCCAGCGCTGTATACGCTGCATTTGAAGGTATTACTTCCGCCTGTGGGTAGCTGCCGAACCAGATACAGTCCCAGGTCACCTTCTGCCCCGCCCGCATACTGGAGTCTGTAACGATGCGGGGATTGGAAAGGGATACCGCGCGCACCGTCTCCATACCGTCCGGCCAGAAAAGCCCCAGCACGCCTGCGGCAAGGAACGCCGCCGCACGCACCGCCTGCATCAGCTTCCGCCATTTCTTCCCCTTATGTTTCTTTTTTCCCTTCATAGCTCTGATATCCTTTCTTTTTCTTACTTATTTTAAATTTTAGACATTTTCCGTCTAAAAGTCAAGAAAAAAACACAGATCGAAAATCCTTCTCAGATTCACGACCTGTGTTTCTATGGGGGTGATTATGCTATTTCAAGTTGTTTCTTAATCTTACGCAATTCCGTCTCAAAAACGTTCAGACGGATAGCAAGTACTTCTTTCTCACTATCCACTTTTAATGCTTCATGCAAATTTCTTGACAAATCAAGATGCCCCTCAGCTACACGCTGGATATTGACACGGATTTCATTTTCAAGTGTTAATCTGATGTCTGAAACACAGTTTTCCATGTTTCCTGTGCGTTGTTTCAGCTCTTTTATATCGGCTTCCATAGTGCCTGCTTTTTCAAGCAGTAAATCAAGTTTTTCACTGTCTGTCATATGCTCACCACCTATTCTATCTGTCTGCTGATGATTGTTTTCAGTTTACCACAACTCCTGTGCAAAGTCCATTCTATGAGCAAACTACTTGTCTGGCCGCTTTGTGATTGCCGGGATGCGTTTGCCATGTCCATGCCGCTTGGAATCTTTCTGCTATTAGTATATCACTTATTCTTTGTATATGCAACAAATGCTTTATATTTTTATTGTGGTTCAACCTATGTCTGCAAGCCAAAGCAAGCAGGTTCCGCTTTTCTTTTTCAGGTTCTATTTCACGGTTACAGACTTTGTTTTACTCCATTCCCCGCAGTATATTTTACCGGAGATGACTTTACAGCTTCTCATTCTGACATAATATTTCGCATTTCTTACCAGATCTTTCAGTGTAATCACTTTATGCGCCTTTGAAACCCGGAAAGACCTCGCTCTGCCTTTAAAGTTCCGGGACCGGGAATAGCACACCTCATACCAGTCTCCCTTCTTATCTTTCTTCCAGTAAATCTTGATTCTCCCGTCACCTACTGCCCGGACAGATTCTATCACCGTCCTGTCCGGATTCACCGTCAGCGTGTATTTTTTCGTGATTTTCTTTCCGGTACTGTTCAGAATTCCAGTGACCGTGATGGTCGTCTGACCCACGCCCCTGATCTTTACCTCGCCTTTGGAGCTGATGGACGCCGTCTTTTTACTGGAGCTTTTATAAGTAATCCTGCTCACGCCGTCCGCTTTCAGCTTCAGTGTGAAGCGCTTCGCCCCCATGCGGATCTTCCCCAGGGACAGATACTTGTCCGCTTCTGTAACGCCCGTGGCGGATTTCAGAGAAACCCCCCCGGACTTCACGGTGATGGCGTGATTCTTCCGTGCAACAGTCTTTAAATTCAAAGACGGTGTTGACGAAACGGACGGATTTGATGGAACTGACGGACTTGACGGTGCCGACGGCTTCTGAGCTGGAGATTCGTCCTTTTTCCAGTGTGCATCCAAAACATGAGACACAGTTAATCTCACTTTCGTCGCCTCTGTCACCTGACTGTCTCCAAAATACCACCCGGTAAAGAGATAGCCGTCACGGATTGGTATGGGCAGTGGTCCATAGTCTCTTCCTACTGGCACTACTTTTTCTGAAAGGCTGCAATTTCCTCCGTTGGCATTGAAAAACACGGTAACATTTTTGCCGGACGGAATTTTTCCCCACACGGCATAGAGCGTCACCGATTGATCAGCCTGATAGGTTCCTCCCGGCTGATATATGGCGCTTGCCGCACTGCTGTTGGTTGCCCAGCCTTTAAAGGTATACCCTGCACGGGTCGGCGTACTGCTGCTCAGTGTCAGAGCTCTTCCATGCACTTTTTCCTGCGGCGACGGCACTCCGCTTCCTCCGTTCGCATCATAAGTGACCGTGTAACGGGAAGGCTCTGTCCAGTGCGCATACAGCGTATGATTTGATGGGTTAGCTACTGTCGTGCTCTCTGTCACCCGGCTTCCTCCGCTTGACGCCGTATACCAGCCTGCGAACGTATAGCCGCTTCGGGTCGACGTCGGCAGGGCGCCGTAAGTACCTCCATACGTCACGGATTTGCTGGAAGGACTGACGTTTCCTCCGTTTGCAGAAAACGTTACCGTATAAGACCGACCCTGCCAGACCGCATATAAAGTCACTCCAGTATTTGCGGTATAGCTTCCTCCCGGCTGATACATGGCGCTTGCCGCACTGCTGCTGGTTGCCCAGCCTTTAAAGGTATACCCTGCACGGGTCGGCGTACTGCTGCTCAGTATCAGGGTGCTTCCGTGCACCTTTTCCTGCGGCGACGGCGCTCCGCTTCCTCCGTTTGCATTATAAGTAACCGTGTAACGAGAAAGCCCTGTCCAATGCGCATACAGAACATGATTTGATGACGTATTTACTGTCGTGCTGCTTGTTACTTCGCTTCCCCCACTGCTTGACGTATACCAGCCGCTAAACGTATATCCCGTCCTTATCGGTGTTGGCAGCGCACCGTAAGTATTTCCATATGTTACACTCTTGCTGTTTGTTCCTACGCTTCCTCCATTCGCATTAAATGTCACTATATAGCTTCCATTTTCTACCTTTAAAGCATAACTTGTACTTCCTGCTGTATAATTTTTTCCTGTCGATGCTGAAGCCGTAATTGTACATTGACCAGTTCCTGTTATTGTTACATACCCTGTACTGCTATTTACATCCGCAACACGTGCATTTGATGAAGTATAAGAAATCGTTCCGTCCGTCACTGCAATTAATGTATTTTTAAAAGAGCCTTCTCCGTATGTTTTATTAACTGTGTTGCTGGAAAACCTCATACTTGGCGCTGCTCTATTCACAGTCAGCGTATAACTTCTGCTTCCCGATAAATAATTATTACCGGACGATGCCGTTGCTGTAATCCTGCAGCTTCCTGCTCCCGTTATAGTTACAAGCCCTGTGCTGCTTACTGTTGCAACACTTGTATTTGAAGAACTGTATTGAATCGTTCCATCTGTTGTTTTATTTAATGTATTTGTGAAACTGCTGTCTCCATATGTCTTTGTGACAGATGTATTGCTAAAATTTAAAGTCGGGGATATTTTATTTACCGTAACGGTAAATGATTTCGAGGTTATTACGTTGCCGGCACTGTTTTTCGCAGAAACAGTTACCGTAGTTGTCCCTGCTGATTTTGGGCTCAATGTAATCGGGAGTTCATTATCACTCCACTCTCCCCATTTTGCGCTTACAACACTGCTGTCTCCAATAGAATAAGAACATTTTGATACTCCATAACCCGAAAAGTAAATTGTATTTACCGAACTTCCACCGCCATAATTAAACGTCATACTTGACTTTGAAAACGACATAGTAACATTATATGCAACACTAAAAGATATCGTGCCAGTTGTTGTCTGAGCTCCATCTGTATCTGTTATCACCCAATGACAAGAGTAACTCCCCGTCTCTGTAAAAACATATGGCTCTGCTCTATATCTGAAATATCCAGATGCGGTATATGATTTTGTGTCATATGTATTTCCGTTTTTATAAATATACAAAGTTCCTGTTTTCACTCTTACATCTTCTGTTACCTGCATATTAAAATAATAGTTTTCTCCGTAATCTAAAATGCGGGATGCAGAACTTGGCAAACTCCCAGCAGTAGCATTCGTCGAAACAGGGGATTCAGAAATATTCGTTCTCACACTTCCCGCCAAAGCTGTCTCTTTTGAAAGCCATAATGCAAAAATAAATGCAAAAAACATTATCCAAAACTTACAAAATCCTTTTGTCTTCATCATTTTTTTACTCCTTTTTATCCCAATCCGGTTCATGATTATCGAACTCCCATCCAGAATACCCTGACGAATTTTCTCCGGTGCTTCCTCCCTCATTCCTTCCTGCGTTAGTGCCACCACTCAGCGCCGTATATGCTGTCCCCTCCGGAATCACCTCTGCCTGCGGATAGCTGCCGAACCATACACAGTCTCAGGTCACCTTTCCTTCATAACACTGACACCCTTTCTTTTTCTTACTTACTTCAAATTTTAGTCATATTCTGTCTAAAAGTCAAGAAAAAACACAGATGGCGAACCATTCTCTGGTTTACCACCTGTGTTTTTCTCTGTCTCTTTTTGCCAGGAGACACTTCCGCTCCTGTTTCGAATCAATACGGCTTCTCTTCGAGGAATTCCTCCGCTTCCTTCTGTGTCAGATGATATCTACTGATCAATTCCTTTCGGATTTCCCCATCTGAAATATGAAAAAATCTCAGGCTGCCTATCAATGCCCGGATTCCTTCTTTGATTCCTTCCCGCATACCCTCTCGCATACCTTCATTCCTTATTGTCTTTGCCTCATATGCTAAAGCTCTTCCACCCATCACAGACTTCACTCCTGACGCAGTCATATGCAGGAACAGAAGATACTTACGGAAAATCTCTTCTATCTCCAAATCCGCATAGAATTTGTTTGTTTTAAAATATCACTTATTTCATATTTTTGCAACACGCTATTTATATTTCGTGAAGTACCTGTTTGTAAAACAGGATCTGATCTGCAATACACGATGCGCCGTAAGATGCAAGCACAAATTTTTTCATCAAAAAGAACAAGCCAAAAAGAACCGAATTCCATCCGTGAAATTTATGACATAATAACCGCTGACTTTAAAATCCTTCCCGGAATATCACACTATTTTCTTTAATTTTTTTCACCCATTCCTCTTTTGTCACAGTTCCGGTTACGAGATCATTCATCGGATCAAAAAATGTCCCCCTTACATTCACTTCCTGTGACTGATATGCACTGGCAAACGCATCCACCACGGCAACCGCTCCCTGGTCATAAATACTATAGTATAGCTTTCCGTCTCCTTCCGGCAGCTTATCGGACATACCCTTGATCGGCTGAATGGCGTACGAAGCTGCGAAGATGTCTGCGGCTTCATCAGAATATAAAAATGCGAGAAATGCTTTTCCAATCTCCTGATTCTTCGCTTCCTTCGGCATCCAGATCTGTTCAAAGAAGGAATAGGCTGCTCTTTCTCCGCCCTCTTTTACCGCCGGAAGCGCCATGAAGCCCCACTCAAATCCTTCCGCACAGGATGCTCCATCCATCTCGCCGATGACCCAGTTTCCGTTTGGCATAAAAATCGCCCGATCATCCAGCACCAACTGCTGGTTCAACAAATAATCGTTATCGTTTGCCTGAGACGGCGTATCCGGGTGCGTATACGAGGCCAGCTTTTCCATAATATCAAATACTTCCCTGGCGGCATCGGTATCCCATGCGCTGTCATCGTACAGCAGAGCGCTATTATAGATATCTCTGTCCACTGCCATATGAAGCAGCGAATAAAAGAACGCATCCAGATAACCGGTCGTCGGATAGGTAAAGAGTGCGATCCCTTCTTCTTTCGCCTTATCCCCCAGATTCCACATCTCATCCCATGTTTTCGGAACGTCCCATCCTTTTTTTGCCAGAAGGTTTGCATCATAGAACAATCCGCACGGACTGTAAAACATCGGCATCAGATACGTCCTGCCGTCGCCATAAGGATTTGTAATCGTATTATCTGTAAATCCTGGAAGGATTTTTTCTCCTACTGTCACATTTTCACCCGGTACTGTCATGTCCAAGACATCTGTCAGATCTACAAGGTTCTTGTCTTGTGTGAAGGTCTCTGTAAGAGCGGTTTCCGAACCAACAGACTTGCAGATTACATCCGGGTAATTGCCAGCTTTCATATCAGGTACGATAGCATCATCCAGATTCTGTTCCACCGTCAGTTCCACCGTAACGCCCGGATATGCTTGTTCAAAGGCCGCTGCAACCTCTTCCCACATCTGTTTCCCGTATGCCGTCTCTACAGCCGCTACCTTCACTGTTCCGCTCAGGTCAGAAGAGATTTGCGCTTTCTGCTTTGCCTTTGATTTTTTCTTTTTTGCTTTCTTTTCTGTTTCCGTTTCCTGACTCCCTGCCTGCTTCTCCGTTTTTGACTTTACGCCCTGATCGTGATTCGTTCCCTGCGCCGCCGCCCATCCGATGACTGCCAGAACGGCCAGAGCAGCAATTCCGATCCCCACTTGTTTTGTCTTCTTTTTCTTTCCCGCATCCGCCGGGGTTTCCGGTTTCTTCCATTCTTTTTCTGTATTCTGTTCTTCGTTTCCTCTGGTTTCTCCTGCTTCCGACATTTTCAGGTTATTGAAAAGTGACTCTTTCGTTTCAGATATTCTCAGATTTTCAAAAAGAGGCGCTTTTGTTTCCTCCTCTTCTCCCTCTGTTTCTTCTGAACCATGCTCCGGAACCTCTCTCCTGCTTCCGCCAAAGAGAGCGACCGTCTCATCCCCGTGATAATCAATCCCGTACGCTTCCTCTTCGCCGTCCGTCCCCTCTTTTGGATTCTCTGAAAAAGACTCTGTTTCCTCTGGGATATCCTGCTGGTCTGGGACTTCCTCTTCTTTGACACTCCCCATTCTTTTTCTCGCATCCCGCAAAGCTACCGTACCGTTTGTACTCAGCCCATCGGCAGCAGATACCCCGTCTCCATTTGGATAAATCACTTCTGCTTCCTTCGTCTCATACAGAATCGCTTCCAGTTCTTTGCGCATTGCCTCCGGGCTGGAATACCTGTCTTCTTTGCGATATGCGCAGGCTTTCAATACAATCTCCGCGAGCCTGCCGTCCGCCTGGGACGGCTCCTCCAGTTCTTCGCCATTAATCCTCCTTCGAAATGCTTCCGCATTGTTCCGGTAAGTGACAGGGTTTGGATATGGCGGCAAAAATGGCGCCCGGTTGCAGTTTAAAAGCCGGTACATCACGATTCCCAGAGAATAAATGTCTGCGCTCGAACCGTACTTTTCCTCATAATAAACCTCCGGCGCCATGTAGGTATCCGTCCCCGTACGTCCGGACATCGTCTGTTCCACGATACGTGCCACACCAAAGTCTCCCAGCTTATACTCGCCCATTTCAGAGACAAAAATATTCGCAGGCTTAATATCCCTGTGTATGATATTCACTCTCTGACACAGCTCCAGCGCCTTACACAGATCGATTCCCAGCTTTATCACATCACGCCTTGTCATCTGCTTCTGCGAAACATAATCGGTCAAAGGAGTCAAAAGCTCCATTCGAATCAAGATCGTCCATCCAACCCCATCCTCAGATGGAAGCACCTGATGATCTTCATAGCCCACGATATTCGTATGTCCCTTCAGCTTTGCCATCAGGGCAAATTCCCGGACAAAATCCTCCACAATGCCCTTAAAATAATTGGAAATCTCCGTGTCATTCATCCCTGTGGCTTTAATCTCCCGCACCTCTTCCGCCGAAGCCGGAATCGTAATCACTTTCAGAGCCGCCCGGTAGATCACCCCAAAGTTTTCCCTCTGGATTTCATATACTTTTCCATACTGCCCGGAACCGAGGAATTTTACAATCTTCCATTCCCCAAGCGCTTTTACAATCTGATCTGAAAATTGCTCCATGTTCTCTCTCCTTCTCTCTTTTTCTACAGCCCTCTCGCCCGTCTCTTGGCATTTTCCTGGGCCCGCTTATAAGAGTCCTTCGCATACCGCAGATATGCCGCATAGTTCTTCATCGCCTGTTTTGTCTTTTCAGACACAGACCCACCGGCCTCCATCTCATGCCATTTATTCGAAAATAGCGTATACTCTTCTCCCTGCCAATAGGCAGACGCTCCTGAAATTCCCCCTGAAATATTCTTCATCTTATTATCATATACTCTTACAAATTCTTCTGCTTTCCTGGCGCTGTTTTCCAGCTCATCCGTATCCACACGGATTGCATAATATCCCATAATATATCCCCCTCTGCTTTACTTGAACTGGTCTGCCAGACTGATATTGGAGTTCTCTGTCCCTTCATAGCCCCCTGCCATCTGTCCCTTTAAAATATTTGCATAATTCTTGATCCCTTGATATCTTGCACTGTAATATTTGTCCCTGATGGCGGCAAAAGAAGCATTGGCATGTCCGGATGCAGCGCCCGACCAGGAGTTAGGCAGTGCATTGGCCGCATTTACAGCAATGTCAAATGCCGTCTGGATGCTATTGTTTCCGTTAGAAATTTTTTCTGCAAGACCACGAACAGCATCTGTATTGATTTTTACCATATCTCCTTTTTTTCCTCCTGATTTTCCAGATACTTTTCTACATTTTCCAGATATTGCTCACGTTCCGGGTTATGATAACCCCTGAAAATCACATCTGTAATATCCTCATGATTAAACATATACGTCAGTTCCTGTGTCAGATATCCTTCCGGATACAGCAGACCCATATAGTCAAATTTCTTTTCTTCCTCTCCCTGAACGATCTGCTTAATACCTATAATAACCAGTTTTTTTCTTGCATTTTTCAATAAAACTACGCTGCCAATCGGCAAATACTCTCGCATTTTCACTATTGTTTTCTCCTTCTTTTTTTAACGCATATTCCTCCAGCTCAAAACTTGCTCGCTGACAATTCTATTGTAATACATATTTGTACCAAATATGGTGTTCGTTATACTCGCCACTCCATTTGCGACCATGCCTACTGCGTCTTGAACCTTATTCACTGTATCTGCAACTGTGTCCACTGCGACTTCAACAGCGCTCACAGCAGAAACCACCACCGTTGCAGGTACTACCAGAGCTACCTGCACTGCTTTGTTGTCTGTTCTCGTTTTAATCCAATCCTGCGCAACCGTTATATTGTCCTGGAAGGTATCGTATGCTTTATCGGTATCAATATTTATAATTCCGAAAGTATATGCACTTGCCAGACTGCTTGCACCACTGAGCCCTGTTTTCAGACAGGTATTGCCATATTCATCAACGGTATAACTTCCATCTTTTGATGCCTGCATCACATCTCCCGTGGCCGTTGTTACCATAGAGAAAAGCGCTCCAGCGGCATTAAGTTTATGATTCAGATTCTTTTTTCCTGTCTCTGTCGTAGGAACACCGGTAATCCATTTCGGAAACTTATCCGGATATTTCTCTGCAATCTTTATAAGCAAACCCTTATACCCCATCCCGTCTTTAATAACTTTGTCCGCATGCAGCAGATAATCTGACACGTCCTTCCCCCAGGCAGTATCTACAAGCGTACCGCCTGTTCCAAGAACCTGTCCTCCAAATCCCAGCCAATCCATCGCCTTGCCATATTTCGAAATGAATTTTCCCGCTTCAGAATTCGGATTGATTTTAGACAAATCTTCATTCCATCCTTCCAGATTCTTCAGCTCTTTCTTATAAACCTGTTCGAGCATGTCCGGGCTTTTGCTCATCAGTTCAATAAAATCGGTGATCTCCTCCTCCGTTGTTCCTTCACCTGACCAGATTTTTGCCAGCAAAGACAGATACGCCAGATTTCCACTCATGTCTTTTAAAGAGTCCTCATCGGAGGCTTTTCCAACTTTACCGATGATGCCTCCTATTTCATCGACTCCCTCTCTTACCATACTGGATCTCGAATTTCCCGTATATTCATCAATGACCAGATTCTTCGGCCGGACAAAATTCTCCACATCCCTCTGTATCAAATCCCTCTCTACGATTTGAAAATCCTGGAATACATCCAGACACCATTGTGAATATTCCAAAAGTTTATTCCCGCACTCGCTTACCGTCCTTCTATTTGCAACCGTACTTAATCCCGGAATATGAGTTGAATTGTAAAGGGTAGACAAATTCCGCTGTACCTGATACAATCTCCCCGCCAGACTCTGAAATTTTCTTGCATAATCCATTAAAGTCTGTGTATTCAACTGAATCACATTTGACATCTGCTTCTCTCCTCTCTGTGCTCTTATCTTCCTCTTCCGCCGCCTCCTCCTCCGCCTTTTCCCTCTTTTCTTTTATCTAAGAAAGAGGTATTCATTCCGCGGAGTGTATTGGCTATACTTCCGCACTTTCCGGCAGTTTTTCTTCCCGCTTCTGCCACCTGTTCAGCCCCAATCCCCCGAAAACTTCCGCTTATCTGGCCTGCCAGTTGGCTCAATTCTGCTTTGATTCTGTCCAGCTCATCCGCATTATTCTTCAGCCACCTTTTTGCCTCGGCACTCGTCATTTTTTCACTCTCCTTTACAAATAGCTGTGACAGAAACCCAAAATCTGGATTCCTGTCACAGCCCCTGAGCAGCCACTCAGGTACTGTAAATTTTTCTTAAATTTTAAAAGAATCCGCAAGATTGATATTTGCTGTCTCTGTCTCTACATAACCTGCATCTACATTCGTGCGAAGGAACTTTACATAACTGTCAATAACATCATGATAAGTCTGGAAATATTTCGCTGAAAATGCAGTATATACTTTTAAAGTTTCCTGATATGCGTCTCCCGACCATGCCTTCCCCAGATTCTTTACCGTTTCCTGACTCTCTGTTAAAGTATCCAAAAGCTGCCCGTTCAATGTCTCGATCCCACTTGCAATAGAAGCAACTTCGTCTGTACTGATTGTGATATTTGCCATCGTTCTTCCTCCCTTAGTTTGCCAGCTTCTTTACCTGGGCAATGTTGTCATTTTTCCGGTTATCATAATTCTGATACTGTAGGCTCAACATCTCACTGGCCGACTCCAGTTTCCGTACCATTTGATTCAGATCCTCGCAGAATCCGTCAATCTGTGCCACGAATGCTTTGTTATCCTCGCTGTTCCAGGCATTCCCCATATTATCTGCTTTTGCCATCATCTGTTTCGAAATTCCAGAGTACTTTGTCGACAAATCTGACATCACCTTCGAAGCTTCCAAAAGCCTCTCTGGTTCTACATTTACTGATTTTCCCATTTTGTTCTCCTTTCGTTTCCTTCTTTTCATTTTATATCAATATCAGCCGGGAGCCATTTTGTATTCCAAGCTCCCATGCCATATTGTCAAAACTTAAAATTTTTCCTGTTTCTGCATCACACAAAAAGGAACTATTCGCTGCCTCAAATTTTCCGGCAGACAGTTCTGTTAATGCCGCCTCCAGCATTCTGGTAATATCACGGATGCTGCACTCCAAAGGCATAAATACATCAAACTGCCTGTCCGCTGCCGGAAGCATGACTTCAACCAATACTTTCTTCATCTTCTTCCTCCCCCGTATACATCAGCTTTGTTTTATATGCCCTTCCTTTTTTCAGAACATAACCAAAGTTTTCTTCCTCTTCCTCATTCCGTCTGCCCCCGATGATTTTTGATGCCTTCATCTGATACTGTTCCCGGAAGCCTTCTCCTGCCCAGATACCAAAATCCGTCTTAACATTTTGCTTAAACCATCCCGCATACGTAAATCCAGAAATATGAGCCGCACTCTCAGCAATCATCACATACACATTATAAGTGACTGCCCCTTTCAGCAAAATCAGTTCCAACATTTCTTTTGCCCTATCGCCTGCCGCTTCCTTCAGCGCATAAACAGATGAAATCAGGACAACACGTACCGGAAACTCTTCCGGTTTCCTGTTTTCCTCAACCGCCGTTTTGTATGTGTTATTTCGGTCACGGACAATCGTAAACAGATTTTCTACTTCCTTTTCACAGCTTTGCAGTCCTGTGAAATATGGCATTCCCCCTGAAACGAAGGATTTCAGTTGTCCCTTCACATCTAGGACAGAATATTCCCAGCCGGATTTCTTCAACAACCGTATCATATTTCCGGTAAAATTAATGTAGGTATCCCCATTGCTCAAAATCAAATGGATATAAGACGATGTTAGAGGATATACCGCCGTCTCCAGGTTTTGGCTCATAATTCCCACCGGAAGCTCCAGTTTTTCCATGTCTGGCAAGTATTCTTTCATATTATCCGCATCCACACGTTCTGGAAGAATTGGAATACGGGGCGTCCGTCTTCCCTTCCATGCGGCATCCATCCTTTCACATTCCTGACGAAGAAACGCAGCCGGAGCAGATTGTTCCATAATGGATGCCGTCTGGAATTCATAAACGGCATCCAGCTTTATAAGTCCTCTGCCCTTACATTTCGCAGGGATAAGTCCCTCCAGATTTCCAAATACTGCTGTATAATCAGTCTCATCGTTCATATTCATTGTAATCTGCTGTGGAAAATTCGTTCTCATACGAACCCGCATATCATTGAGCGCTGTTGCCGTCACTACAAAGTAAATTCCATATTTCGTCCCTTCCCTCACAAAATAAGTAAGCGTATCCTCCATTTCCTCGCAGTTCTCCGAAAATACAGCATAATTGTTCATAACAATTACAATAGACGGGAATGGTATTTCCGCCTCTGCCTCATAGCTTTGGAAATCTCCTCCATATTGTGTCAGAATCCTTTTCCGCTCCTCGACCGCCCGGTACAGCATTTTAAAAAGGTTGCATATCTTTTCCCTCTCTGCCGCAAATACCACGTCGCCCACCTGCGGCGCCCGGGCAAAGGCCTGCAAGGACTCTGCACCGAAATCCAGCAGATACAAACTGACCTGCTGTGGCGTATGCTCCAGCAAGAGGGAATAAATCATGGCGATCAAAAGCTGCTCCTTGCCGCTTCCGGCAGCTCCATAAATCAATACATTGCCCTGTTCTGTCAAAGGCAGGCAAAGCATCGCCCTCTTTTCTTTTTGGGCAGCCGGTTTGTCATACTCTCCAATCACTGGATTCAGCACATACGACTCTTTCTTCTCAAAGCTGTATTTCTCTTTTAATGTTTCAAGAAGCAGCACCTCTGACATTGGATCCAGCCACAGAGCCTTGACATGAATATTTTCTTCTTCCGCAATCCGTCTCAAATAGTGTACAATCGCGTCCAACTGTTTGACTGGCCTTCCCGATGCTGTTTTTCTTCTGTCCAAAATGACGCTTTTCTGAACATTGCCTGTCCTGTCAATAACCAAAATCCCATCGTCTTTTTGTTCCTCTACTTTATCCTTTGGTTCATAAGGCGCTCCCGCCCATGCAGATTGTCCCAGTTTAAAAAGTTCATTATAACCCACCTGTAGATAGAATCTTCCAGTATATTTCAGTTCCGCTGCTTCCGGACGTTTCAGCATGTCCATGCTGTCCGCTTTTTCCTGCACTTTCAGGCAAACACGAAAACGAGTATTGCTCCAGATCTGATCATCCACGACACCAGAAGGCTTCTGCGTAGCCAATATCAAATGTACCCCCAAACTTCTGCCGATACGCGCCGCACTGATAAGCTGTGTCATAAATTCCGGCTGCTGCGTTTTCAGTTCCGCAAATTCATCCGATATAATAAACAGATGCGGAAGTGGGACTGCAACTGCCTTCTCCCGGTACAGTTTTTGATATTTATAAATATCCAGATTACTAATGCCTTCTTTCAAGCCTGTTTCCGCAAAGATTTCCTCTCTGTATTTCAGTTCACTCTCTATCGAGGCCAGCGATCGTTTAATCGAAGCCCCATCCAGATTCGTGATGATTCCAGCCGTATGGGGCAAAGCAGCAAAGGATTTCGCCATACCGCCGCCCTTATAGTCAATCAGAATAAACGCTACTTCATCCGGGTGGAAATTTACTGCCAGTGACAGAATATAGGTCATAATAAATTCTGATTTACCAGAGCCTGTCATTCCTGCCACGAGCCCATGCGGTCCGTGAGCATTCTGATGTAAATCCAGTTTGAAGAGTTCCCCAAAGGTATCCACTCCTATCGGCGTTTCCAATGATTTTACCGGATCATTCTCCTGCCAGCGAAGCAGGGAATTCAGATGTTCAATCTTTCCTACCCCAAACATCTGCAAAAAGGACAGTACAGACGGTATCTGATACGAACCTTCCCGGTCAGCCAGTGGAATATTTGCAATTTTTATTCCCAGCTCCCGTAAGTCACAGCCTATTTCCTTATCAAGCTTAAAATCTGTCTCTTTTCCGGAAATGTCTTTCTGGCTGTAAAGTTTTCCCCCGGCCTTATCCAATTCTGCCACCACTGTACATTCTTTTGGCAACTCACTAATTTTTTCATAAACACTCACTGTGCTAAAGTTCAGATTTTTTTTACAGGAACGAATTTTTTCCAGCAGCTCAAATCTCACTTCCAGATCTCTTTTAAACGAAAACAAAAGATAATATGGACTTTTTTCCTTTCCTTCTGCCTCCTGGCACTGTATCCGTTCTTCCATTTCTCTACCCAGTACTGATGTAATGTGTTTCAAATCATTGACATCAACAGCCAACAGTCTGAGACTTTTATCCTCTGTCCAAATATGAGGAAGCCATTTGACAAAAGAGTAGAGTTCATCATCCTCTTCCATCAGGAAAATCAATTTCACATCTTTATAACTATAGGACGCTATAATCTGTACAATCATCTGCAAAGCAAGTTTTCTGTTCAGAGACTTCTCTCCAACAATTCCTGTACAATATTCCTGAAAAAGTGAAATTGTAATCGGTACATCATGCAATTCATGAGGCTGTTCACATAACTGATACATTTTTTCTTTCAGCAAATCCTCTTCAATCGTAAACGCCTTTTCCGGACGACTGATTTCACCCACAAAAGGCAGCGCTCCTGTTCCTACACGAAATTGCAAAAAGTCATTATGCCTGGGGCTCCTCTCCCACAATTCACGCTCGCTTCCTATAATACGCTTTGCGTAAATATCCGCTGTTCTGAAATTCTCACCCAGAATTTCCTCTTCTTTCCAGCACTTTTCCCGAATTTCCTGTTCTTTTTGCTGTAAATATTCTGTGTATTTCTCCTGCCTTAGAGCCTCCTTCTTTTTCTTTCTGTTCGACTCAAAGCTTCTGTTTAGTACCGGCCACAAAATACATCCAAGAAGCATACTTCCGCACATAATTCCACTGGAAACCGCTGCGGAACCCTGTCCATTATTCAACGCATTGTGAATTGTGAAAATTCCAGAGGTCATGGATGCCAGCCCCATTGTTATGGATGGTCCCAGTACAAGCGCCATTGGTGTTTCATCTTTCGTTTCATCCGCAGGCGGCATGTCAATTTTTATCTTTTCTTTTTCAATATCCCGCTTGAACCTGGGAGATTGAAAAAAACATTCCTTCTGCAAAGCTTTTTTCTTTTCCATGTCCCCACAATCTTCCCTTTTTGCAGGATAAACTTTCTTTTCCTCTTCGTTTTTGACGGAAACAAGATCATCCGGATTGTTAAAAGCCAGGAAATCTTTAGCGAAAATAATTTTTAAACCCATCAGATAAATGACATCGCCAAGTTTTATTTCATGCTCTTCAATGGCTTTTCCATTTAAAAAAGTTCCATTCTTACTATTATAATCACTGACAATCCACTTATCTTTTTCCGGGGTCAGAACTGTATGAATGTTAGATATAAATGGATTCCTGTATACGATTGTATTCTCCGCATTTCTTCCAATAGTTATCTCCTGCCCAGGCAGCAGACAGATTTTCCGATATTGTTTCCTGTTTGCCGTATCCGGCTCCACATACAGCACTGCCTCATCATCTAAAACCGGGTAGACCTGCATGGGCTTCAGTGTAATCTCTGTCCGGAGTTCTCCATCCAAATCATACAGCCTTTTTCCCTCACCAGATTTCAAAATCCATTTTCCTTCCACTGCTTCTATGGAAAATTCAAAAGGGATCCCCTGTGCGTCGGCAGATTCCAGATAAAACTTTCCTCTGACCTTTTCCGGCAGCGTCACGGAAGAAAGACGCTTTGCTCCAAGTAACGTTACGATCATTTTCTACTCCAATCTTTTGCTCTTAAGTATCATAGGCTGCAATGATTCCATCGAATATTTAACTTCTGCATCCTGTTTTTTATCCTTCCTTATGTACATTTTAGACATATATTGTCTAAAAGTCAATAGTCGTATTCTGACTATCTAATTCCTTCTTATAAATTTTATACGTCATATATGACTTTTAAATAAATAATTTTATCTTTCTACCTTTTATTCTCCTATCTCCTCATACAATTTCAGACATTTTCTGTCTGAGCATAAAAAGTCTCATTTTGTCTATACTATAATATTTGCAAACATTTTTAGGAGGTACCTATGACAAAATATCAACGCATCCGGGATTTACGTGAGGACAAATTTTTAACACAGGAGACCATCGCACATGTTTTACATCTCACTCAAAGAACTTACTCCAGATATGAAAACGGAGACAGTAACATCCCGCTGGAGATTTTGGTAAAAATTGCGGACTATCACAATACCAGTACCGATTATTTATTAAATCGGACAGATTATAAAGAAACTTATCCCCCATCCAAAAGGCGGCATCAATTTTAAGACAAATTTCTAAATATCATCTTCTGTATCTTCTCCGGAAGTCCTTTTTTCTTTTTTTCATTCAAAATGTTGCTTTAAAACAAAAACCTACATTTTTGATTTTACTCTTTCTTTTTTCTTCATATTATGTTATGCTTAAGAAAAGCATATTTCCTGAAGTTCTGTATCCGTTTCCACGGATATCTTTCACCATTTCTAACAGGCAGATCTCTTCTCATCATCTGCCGCTTTCAGAAAATTCATGCTTCTACCACAGTTTTAGCAGGGGTTTTCGAAAGCTGGAAATCTCCTGCACCATTTATTTCAAAAGGAGGTTTTCATGAAAGAAGTGCAGACTTCAAAGGAACCGCTGCAATGGCATCCTGCCTTTTATGCGGGGATTCAGATTGAACTGGAAAAGGAATCCGACCGGCTCACCTTTGAAAATGAGCATCAGCTCGGCACCATGCCAAAGGAAATTGATGTTCTGATTATCAAAAAAGAAAAGTATTATCAGGTAAAAAAGAACATCGGAAAAATTTTCAGAACCCATAACATCATCGAGTACAAAAGCCCCTCAGATTATCTCAGCGTGGACGATTTCTACCGTGTGTATGGATATGCCTGCTTTTACAAGGCAGATACCGGAAGAGAGGACAGCATTCCCATTGAAGAGCTTACCATCTCTTTCGTATGTAAAAGCCGGCCGAAGAAATTCATCTCCCATCTTGAGACAAGCCGGGGATATTCCCTGTGCAGGCAGGAACCAGGTATCTATTACCTGAAAGGTGATAAGCTTCCTATCCAGCTCATCATCACCGCCGAGCTCTCCGAAGCGGAAAACCTGTGGCTGAAAAGCCTGACAGACAGCTTACCCGGAAAATCAGAAGCGCGGCGGCTGGTTTCCAGGTATCAGAAACATAAAGACAATGTCCTGTACGAATCCGTCATGGATATCATCGTCCGGGCAAACAATGAATTATTTCAGGAGGAAAAACATATGTGTAACGCATTGAGAGAATTATGGCATGATGAACTGGAAGAAGCGAAAGCGAAAATAAGAGAAGACGTACGAGCGGAAGTACGGGCGGAAGTACGGGCGGAAGTACGGGCGGAAGTACGGGCGGAAATCCAAGAGGAAGTCCGGGCAGAAACACGGGCAGAAATTCAAGAGGAAGTCCGGGCAGAAACACGGACACAAATGCAAAAAGAAATTCAGGCACAAAATAAGCTGCATCTGATTTCTTTAATCCGGAAAAAAATCAAAAAGAACAAGCCCCTTACCCTGATCGCCCAGGAGCTTGAGGAAGAACCAGATTCCATCCGTGGAATTTACGACATGGTAACCGCTGATCCGGATGCTGACGAAAAGGAAATCTACCACCGTCTGCATCCTGCAAAAGAATTGAAAAACTGATTCTTCTAAAACCTCATATACTCCAACATGGAAAACAGACTTTATGGAAAGAACTCTCATAAAAATAAGAGTTTCTTTCTATAAGGTCTGTTTTTGTTGTCATACGCCCCCGTTTTATGCTATACTGTAAGCATAAATTGACAGGTAAGGAGAATTTATTTATGAAAAGAACGACTCTGGTAATCATGGCCGCCGGACTCGGCAGCCGCTTTGGCAGCGGCATCAAGCAGCTTGAACCCTTTGGGCCGAACGGCGAAATTATCATGGATTATTCCATCTACGACGCCCTGGAAGCCGGATTCAATAAAATCGTGTTTATCATCCGTCACAGTCTGGAAAAGGACTTTAAGGAAGTCATTGGAAACCGTGTGGAAAAGATTGCGGACGTGGCTTATGCCTATCAGGAGCTGGACGATCTTCCGGATGGCTTCACAGTACCGGACGGGCGGACAAAGCCCTGGGGAACCGGACAGGCTATTTTGTGCTGCAAGGATATCGTAACAGATCCCTTTGTCGTCATCAATGCAGATGATTATTACGGAAAAGAAGCGTTCGTAAAGCTGCACGACTATCTGGTGAATCTGCAACCCCTTCCGGATAAATTAAATTTCTGCATGGCAGGCTTCATTCTCGGAAATACCCTGAGTGAAAATGGTTCCGTAACCCGCGGAATCTGTCATATAAATAACGAAAACCATCTTCTGGATGTAAAAGAAACCCATGACATTTTTAAATTGAAGGATGGCGCAGGAATACCGGACGGAAACGGCGGCTTTCTTCTCCTGAATCCCAAAAGTAATGTATCCATGAACATGTGGGGCTTCACACCGGAAATTTTTGAAATTCTGGAAAAAGGCTTTTCCGATTTTCTGTCATGTCTTTCCGAAGATAACCCGAAAGCAGAATACCTTCTTCCCACGATTGTAGACACCCTGATTAAAAACGGCGCCGCACAGGTAACGATGCTGGAAACGCATGACAAATGGTTTGGCGTCACTTACCGTGAGGATAAAGAAAACGTGGTAAACTCTTTCCGTGAACTGATTGCCGCAGGCGTTTACCCCGAAAAGCTTTATTGATAGATATAATGAGGAGAAACCATATGAAAATTTGTAAATTTTTAAAAAAATTTTTCCTGATTCCGGCCTTGCTCACATTTACACTGAGCTTTTTATCAGCAACGGCTCTGGCGTCGGACGCACCTGCCCCTTCCCTGCCGGAATCCGGACTTCCTGCCCTGCCGAACTATACCTCAGACGTTTCCGGTTATTCTCTGGCACGGGGCCGTATTCCCGCCCGGTATGACGCCAGAGAAAAAGGGCTTGTAACTTCCATTAAAAATCAGAACCCCTGGGGAGCCTGCTGGACTTTCGGCGCTATGGCGGCTGCTGAATCCAATCTGATAAAAAAAGGGCTGACATCCTCTGGCGTTGACCTGTCTGAAATGCACCTTGCCTATTTCTTTTATCAGTGTCCCACAGACCCTTTGGGACTGACAAGCGGCGACACACTGCACAACAACACAGGAGAATACTTTCTGAATACAGGCGGAAACAATCTGTTTACCATGTTTGCCCTTTCTAAATGGACAGGCGCCGCATCCGAATCGCTCGTTCCGTATTCAAACAATTCCTCCATAAATCCTGCATATGCTTATCAGGATGTGGCGCATATGCAGAATGCCCGCTTTGTAAATACGGCTGATGTCACCAGCGTCAAAAATCTGATTATGGAGTATGGTTCGGTTTCCACCGCCATTTATTATCATCCGACTTTTCAGAATGACAATGGCGCCTATCTCTTCCCATACACCGGGTATTCCACGAATCATATCGTAAATATCGTGGGATGGGATGACAACTATTCGCGCAGCAATTTCCAGGTTGTATATGGGGGACGCTCTATCCGCCCAAATTCCAACGGCGCATGGATCGTCAAAAACAGCTATGGAAGTGATTCGGGGGATCAGGGATATATTTATATCTCCTATGAGGATATTTCTGTTCTCCAGACAAGCGGCGACTACCTGAGCTATGCTTTCGATATGGAGCATGCAAACAATTATGATCACAACTACCAGTACGACGGTTCCTTCGGTTCAGGACTAAGTACTTCCATGAATGGTACTTCTCTGGCCAATGTTTATACGGTACAGGGAAATCCGGGAGGAAATGAACAGTTAAAAGCCGTTTCCTTTTCTCTCTTTACTCAAAACGTGAAGTACAGCATTCAGATTTACAAAAATCCATCTTCCGGAAATCCTGCCTCCGGAAGTCCGGTATTCCCCAGTCCACAGACAGGACAGACCACTTACAGCGGTTACTACACCATTCCGCTGAATACACAGCCTGTGTTTAAACAAGGCGACAGATTTTCTGTGGTAATTACACTAAATGCACTCTCCGGCTCCAGCGTTTCTTATTTTGTGGACCAGACCACTCTGGTTTCCGATTTGCAGTTTATTTCAAAATCCACAAAAAACCAGAGCTTTTATAAATCAAACATCTCCGACGGATGGACGGATCTGCATACTCTTGGTTCCGGAAATACTGCCCGCATAAAGGCGTTCACGGTAAATACGACTCTTCCCGTTACAAGTGTAGAGCTTATTACCTCCTCTTTGAAACGCCCTGTAATCACTTATGCGAAGCGTGTAAGCAGCAGCAAAGTAAAACTCAAATGGAAATCTGTCAAAAATGCAAAAAAATACGAAGTATACCGCAGCCAGACAAAAAACGGAACTTACCGTAAAATTGCCACTACTTCAAAAACCACATTTACTGATTCCAAAAAAACGCCTGGCGCTACTTACTTCTACAAGGTACGTGCCCGCCGCACACTGAACGGCTCCCCTGCTTACAGCCGGTACTCTGCAATAAAATCAGTCAAATTAAAACTCTCCGCACCTGTTCTTACCACAGCAAAATTTTCCGGTGCAAAGAGTGTGAAGTTGAAATGGAAAAAGGTTTCAGGAGCAAAAGGATATGAAATTTTCCGATCTGCTTCCCAAAAGAAAAGCTATAAGAAAATAGCAGTCAGCCAAAAGATATTTTATACCAATAAGCTTTCAAAAAAGAAGTCTTATTATTATAAAGTACGAGCCTATACGAAGATCAATGGTAAAAAAGTTTACAGCAAATTCTCACAGGTGAAAAAAAATCTATAATACACGACAGGCCCAGGATAGCAAGCATCCGGGCCTGTTGCTTTTTTATCTTGCCTATTGTTCAAATCACGGTTTGGCGGGGAGATGTCCACTTACCCCGGAAGTTTATGGAGAC
>CALCMD010000129.1 GCA_937965795.1 uncultured Lachnospiraceae bacterium
CCCCTTGAAAATAAAGGCTTTTTCCGTTTGTCGTTATTATACCGTAACGGCATACCCATGCTTCGTTGTTATTGTTTGCAGGAGTATCCATTGCAAGTGTTGCACGCAGATTGGGACATGCAAGTATGACGACAACTCAGAAGACTTATCTGCATATTATTCAGGAGCTTGAAAATAAGGATGTAGATTTGGTAATGAGAACGTTATCCGGATTATAAAATTAAATTTTAAAGAAATACTTACGCTGATTTTTGGTAGATGAATGACACGGCTTCCTCAATTGCTGACTTTTACAAATGGCAGAATTCATGATAGAATAACAATAAAATGCTGAAAAAGGAAAGTAATCATTTATGCGAGTATTAGTTTTATCATGTAATACAGGGGAAGGACATAATGCGGCGGGAAAAGCTGTGGTAGAGGCAGTCCGTGCTGCCGGCCATAAAGCGGAAATGCTTGACATTATGCTTTTGTCAGGAAAAAGGACTTCCAGAATGGTAGGGGGTATTTATGTAGGAATTGTAAAACATATTCCCCGGTTTTTTCATCTTTTGTACAAAATCGCAGGTAAAATCAGCTCTTCAAAGAGAAAGTCCCCGGTTTATTATGCGAATACGCTGATGTCAAAGCATCTGGAGGCGTATTTAAAGAAAAATGAGTTTGATGTGATCGTGACGCCGCATTTGTTTCCGGCGGAGACCCTGACACATATGAAGAGGAAAGGAATTTTAAAACAAAAGACCGTGGCGATTGCTACGGATTATACCTGTATTCCTTTTTGGGAGGAAACGGATTGTGATTATTATATTCTTCCGCATGAGGATTTGGTGGAAGAGGATGTGAAGAAAGGAATGGACAGGAAAAAGCTTCTTCCATATGGAATCCCGGTCAGGCAGGCATTTTTAAAAAAGGAAGATAAGAAAGAAGCGCGGAAAAAATGCCACTTGCCGCAGGAAGGCATTCTTTATCTGGTGATGAGCGGGAGCATGGGGTTTGGAAAAATTCATCTTTTTGTAGCCCGGCTTGCGTTAAAATGCAGACAGGGGGAACAGATTGTGATTATCTGTGGGAATAATCAAAAACTGAAATCTGTGCTGAAAACGGAGTTTCGGTGGAATGAAAATATCCACATTCTGGGATATACGGATAAGGTTTCTGTGTATATGGACGCCTGTGATGTGCTTTTTACAAAGCCGGGTGGGCTGACAAGCACGGAAGCGGCGGTAAAGCAGGTTGGAATCGTACATACAGCGCCAATTCCGGGATGTGAGACAAAAAATCGGAATTTTTTTACGGAAAGGAAAATATCGCTGGCATCGAATACTATCCGGGGACAGATCGAGGCAGGGAAAAAGCTGGCGGAAAACCAGGAATATTTGGAAAAGATGAAAAAGGCACAGAGGAAGCATATAAATCCGTATGCGGGAGAGCAGATTACGGAGCTTTTGCTGCATATTTGTGAAAAAGAGGGGTAAAAATTGAACTATATGTTATATATTCTGTTTGGATATTTGTCAGGAAGCGTGATGTATGCTTATCTGATACCAAAATATTTTTATGAATTGGATATTTGTAAAATCAGCGATGACAAAAATCCGGGGGCAGCGAATGTATTTAAGTATGTGGGAAAAAAGGTGGGAATCCTGGTCGTGACATTAGAGGTAGTGAAAGGATTTCTTCCTGTTTTTCTGGCATGCAGGAATTTGAATATGGAACATGTCTTATTTTCACTGGTACTGACGGCTCCGGTTCTGGGACATGCGTTTCCATTTTGGAATGCGAAGAAAGGCGGAAAGTCCATAGCGGTTTCCTTCGGGAGTCTTTTGGGGCTGTATCCGGCGCTTACGCCGGTGCTGGCGCTGGCAGGGTGCTATCTCTTATTTTCCCTTGTAATCGTCATTGTTCCGCATCTGTTCCGCACGGTAATTACGTATGGATGTTTCTGTGGATACAGCATATTTTTTATGGATAACAGGTGCGTGATAGTGGGATGTCTGTTGATTTCTTTTCTGGTAATTGGAAAACATATCATGAAATACCAGGGAGAGAAGATGGAAATTCATGTTGGAAACCTTTGGCGCTTAAGGTGTAGATAAAAGTGGAAAGGAATTGACAAACAGGAGACGATGTGTTTAAATAAACATATGAACAGTTATTCATATGTTTATTCAGGAGGTCTTTTTATGAAGAGATTATTTCAACCGATAGAGCGCCAGCATGAGGACGGATGCGGCCATGCGCACCATCACGAAGAAGAATGTGGATGCGGTCACGCACATCATCACGAAGAAGAATGTG
>CALCMD010000130.1 GCA_937965795.1 uncultured Lachnospiraceae bacterium
GCATCCATCCGGGCCTCGAAAGCATCCATCCGGGCCTCGAAAGCATCCATCCGGGTCTCCAGAGTCTCTATTTTAGACCCCAGCATATCCATCTTTGAAAGCACTAAATCCAATTTTTGACTATCTGTCATTTCATCCACCCCCTTTATGCCACTATATCACTTTCTCTTTCCCATGTCAATTATTATTTTTAAAGGCAACATATTGTATGTGATTTCTTTTTTAATACCGGTTCAAACATGCGTAAATCTCCTGCACTCTCGGCATCGCAAGCCCGGACGGTACATTTCCGTTATCACAGATTCCAGCCAGCCCCTTTGCCTTCAGAATCCGCTCCAGCGCTTTCACCACGCTGCTCACATCGTTTTTCCCTTCCCCGTAATGTTCCTTTGCATAACGCAGAAGATAAGCCAGCGTCTGCGTCTGCTCCTCATCCACAAGCTGCTCCACGTAACGGAGATCGAGATTTTCCTTTCCAATAGAAAAGGCCGTTTTCCCCATCCTCTTGATTTTCAACCGCTCTTTCACATAGCCCTCGCCACGGTAAGTCTTTCTTTTCTGCGTGGAACCAGACAGATCGATTGCCCTCCTTCCATCCGGCAGATGGAAACCCGGTGCGCTCACCGCCGGAGCAGGATAATTTTTCAAAATTTTCTTCGTCTCATCCGTGATGTCCACCGCCTGATAGGAGTCCATCTGAATGATCTTATCTGCAATATAAAAGTAAGAACCGCAGCTTCCCACGACCAGAATCGTGGAGATTCCCGCCTGCTCATACAGCTCCGAGGCCCTCTCCAAAAATGGCGTGATCGGCTCCTTCTCCCTGGCAACCACACGCTGCATCAGTTCATCCCTTACCATGAAATTCGTGGCCGAAGTATCTTCATCAATCAGCAAAAGCCTGCTGCCCGCTTCGATTCCTTCCACAATATTCGCCGCCTGGGAAGTGCTGCCGCTGGCGTCCAGCGTACAGAAGCTTCTCGTGTCTTTCCCATTTGGAAGATGGTTAATAAACAGCGAAATATCCGTATTCGTAATCTTCCGTCCATCCTCCGCCCGAAGTTTCAGCGCCGTTCCCTCCGTAATCACATATTCCCTGCCGTCCCCGGCGATATGATTGTATACGCCTCTCTCCAGCGCTTTTAAAAGAGTAGACTTCCCGTGGTATCCGCCTCCTGCAATCAGCGTGATCCCTTTCCGAATTCCCATGCCTCTGAGCGCTCCTTTATGCGGAAGCTGCAAAGTCACCGCCATCGTATCCGGCGACCGGAAAGGTACGCCATCCTTTAAAGGACGATCGGACACACCGCTCTCCCTCGGCAAAACAGAGCCATCCGCAAGAAACGCCACCATATCCCGCTTTTTCAGTTCCTCCCGGATATACTGCTGATCCTCCGCCAGAAAAATCACCTTTTCCAGTTCCTGTTTCGGTGTTTTCGCATAATACAGACTCTGTTCCACACAAACCGGCAGAAAATCAAACAGGATTTTTTCCAGCTCTGTGGCATTAATGGTACGCCCATTTGCCGGAAATCCCACCTCAAACCGCACGATCACTCCATCCGCAGCAATCTCACATGCCGTCCGTTCCAAAATCTCCTGTCCGCAGCGACTCACCGTGATAATGCCGCTCTTTCCGGACCCTTTTGCCTGAAAGCAGAACTTATCTGCCTGTCTGTGAAAACGCCTGAGCAGATAATCCTCAAGCGCCGTCTGATTCCATTTCGTTCCATAATATTCCGCCGGAAATCCGGCAACTTTATGGCTGACCTTCACACTCAGCCTGGAGGGAGCCGCAAACGGGTCTCCCTGCACATGTTCGATATTCAGTATGTATTTTCCAAATGTATAGCTCCCTGCCAATGACTTATAAGCCGGATAGCTTTTTCGATGAATCGCGCGCAGACTGACACGCAGATCTTCCGATGCTTTCATAGATGTACCTCCATTTTTATGTTTTTTATTTTGGTGCTTCTTCGGTATTTCTCTCTTTTATCAGTTTCAGCTTGTCCTTTCTGGAAAGCTGCTTGATTTCCCACTCCCGCCGCATGGCTCCCTGCTTTGTTTCAAAGCTCTCAAAATAGACCAGCTCCACCGGCCTGCGTGTCTTTGTATATTTCGCGCCTTTTCCGTCATTATGCGCGCTGACACGCCTGTCCAGATCGGTTGTCCATCCCGTATAAAGCGTGGCGTCCCGGCATTTTACAATATACGTATAATTCATATCCCCGCCCTTAATAAATCTATGTAAAGCGCATACGCCAAAGCGCACACGCCCGTCTATTTGAAGCAATCGATAAAAAGTATTTTCTCATTCAGGAACATCCGTTTTATTTGCCTGGGGCAGTGTATAAAAAATCGATTGCGGATTTTTCCTGCTTCTCTTCTAGTATACTACATTTTTTCCCTTTTGTGTCTGTCCATTTTTATTCAGACTCCAAATACAGGAACGGATCTACCGGAGCGCCTTCCTTTTTCATCTCAAAGTAAAGATTGCTGCCCTCTTCACAGTAGTATTTCGTTGGCTCGCTCACATACCCCAATAACTGTCCCTGTTCTACAACCTCTCCGACTTCCGCCGTCACTTCCTTTAACTGTCCGTAGACCAGCTCATAGTCGTTGCCAAGATTCAGCGTAAGAGTCGTTCCTGTCTCTTCATTTACATCAATGGATTCCACGATTCCTTTTGCGGAAGCTACAACCTGTCCACCCGTTTCCGCACCAATAATCAATGCCGGATTATATTTATACTGATCCAGCGTAGGGAAATATACCGTAGAATCCATGCTGTAATCCAATACCACACTTCCTGCCACCGGCCAGGTAAGCGGCGTAGAATCATCAAATGCCACCGTCGGCTGAATGTTTGCCGAGGACACGTCCACCGTATCTTCTGTTTCGGTCTCCGCCTCCGCAGTCAGGTCTGTTTCCTCTTGCTCCACCAGACTGGCAGGGTCTACATCCATCTCATTCGCCAGCGGAAGGTCTGCTTTCGCATCTGGCGCACTTGTCTTTGCCGCTTCGGTTTCTTCCTCTTTTGCTTCTTTCTGAATCTCTGCGTTCAGATCCATCAGCTTCTGCTGTTCTTCCTTCGCTTTTTCCGCACGATTCATCGTATAATAAGTAGTAAATGCCGCGCCGCCTACCAGACAGAGACTTAAAATTACCATAGCCCCTTTTTTTCCTGTGGATCTTTTTCTTTCCTTATTCTGCATAATCTTCACCTCATACTATAATCTGTATACCCGTTCAGGACAACTGGAAAAGGAATTTCCCTTTCTGTTGTTCTAACAGCTTAGCTATAGCATTTCCAGATATTATGCGTTTATACATCCTTTACAGGAATTTCTCCCTTGCTTTTATTCTGCCCGGAGGACACATTTTTCAAAATAATACTGCAAAATTTCCCTGTAATCCGCTCCTGCTTCCGCCATACGCACGGCGCCGCAGCGGCTCAGCCCCAGCCCATGCCCCAGTCCCTTTGTGGTAATCCTGATCCTGCCGTCATTTTCTTCCAGGAAGAAGCAGCTTGACGCCAGCCCCAGAAGATTCCGGAATTTTTCTCCTGAAATCTCCTTCTCTCCAATACGGACTTTCGTCACATAATCGCCTCCATCCCTCGCCAGAATCTCGATCTGTCCCTGCAAAGGTTCCTGCGTCAGCGCTCCCGGATATTCTTTTTCCACACATGCCCTCACTTCCTCCGGTTCTTTTAGCTCCACACAAAGATACCATTCGGACTCAATATCCTTCCTGCTGTCCACAGAAGTCAGCCAGGGATACTGCTCCTGTAAGCCTGCATCCTCCCCGGAACGCGTCTTTCCACTGCTCACTGCATGAAAAGGAAGCTGTACCAGGGCATCCTCAAAGGTAAGTACCTCCCCTCCCGTCTCTTCCACGGCCTGAAGCATCTCCTGCAAAATTCCTTTTTCCTCCATCTCGTCCAGCGTCAGGTATGGCTCCGACAAAAGGGTTCCCGGATGATCTTCCTGAAATTTCTTCAGGTTTGTCCGCGCAATGACCATTTGAGACTTGGCTGCCTCCAGCGGACAGCTTCCCTCCAACTGCCTGGCCGCCACCCCGCACACATAATCCTCGAAAGCGATCTCCCGCATTCCATCCTCCGTACGGATCGTAATAAAATTTTCCGACGCTTTCTGCAAGGCATATGCCTCCTTAACATCCCCGGCGCCAAGCGTCACGATAATATAAGGCAATATAAAAATGACCGCCAGCGCGGCTATGAGCTTCTGAACCTTTTCCCGCATAAAAACACATCCTTTTTTTGTATCCTATGACATGTCCCGGAAAAATATACGCAGGGGTTTTTCTTTCAAAAAAGGCTCCTGCATATTTTGCAAAAGCCTTTTTCCTGAAATTTTCAATTATAAATATTCTGCCTTGAAACAGAACGCCCTGTTTTTTACTCTTATTTTAACGTCACTTTGTCAAGCTTCCAGATCTCATCCACGTACTCCTGGATGGTTCTGTCGGAGGTGAACTTTCCGCTGCATGCCACGTTCATCATGGCCATTCTTGCCCAGCGGTCCTCATCCCGGTAAGCCTCTTCCACTTTCTTCTGCGCTGCGGCATAGGACTTGAAGTCAGCCAGGATGAAGTAGGTGTCAGCTCTGTCGCTGCACTGTGTATTCAGCAGGGAATTGTACAGGTCACGGAACATCTCTGTATCATTTCCTGAATACTCCCCATTGATGAGCTGCATCAGCACACGACGGATATCCTGGTCGTTATTGAAGTAATCCATCGGATAGTAGCCGCCGTTCTTCTCATAGTTGATAACTTCATCAGAGGACAGACCAAAGATAAAGGCATTCTCCTCGCCAACCTCCTGTACAATTTCCACGTTTGCCCCGTCCATGGTTCCCAGGGTCGGCGCGCCATTTAACATAAACTTCATGTTACCTGTACCGGAAGCCTCTTTACTTGCGGTCGAAATCTGCTCGGATACATCGGCTGCCGCAAAGATCATCTCTGCATTGGATACTCTGTAGTCCTCGATAAATACCACTTTCAGCTTGCCTTTGATTGATGCGTCGTTGTTAATCACATCTGCCACGGAATTAATCAGCTTAATGGTCTGTTTTGCACGGCGGTAACCTGCTGCCGCCTTTGCTCCAAAGATGAAGGTTCTCGGATAGAAATCCATCTCCGGATGATCTTTGATCGTATTATACAGATACATCACGTGCAGGATGTTCAGAAGCTGACGTTTGTACTCATGAAGTCTCTTAACCTGTACGTCAAAGATGGAACGCGGATCGATGTCGATTCCGTTATGCTCCTTCACATACTTCGCCAGACGCACTTTGTTCTGGTACTTGATATTCATGAATTCCCGCTGCGCCTTCTTGTCATCTACATAAATTTTCAGCCTGGAAATCTGGGACAGATCGGTAATCCACTCATCACCGATGTGATCTGTCACCCATTTTGCCAGAAGCGGGTTTCCGTGAAGCAGGAAACGTCTCTGTGTGATACCGTTTGTCTTGTTGTTGAATTTCTCCGGCATCATCTCATAGAAATCTTTTAATTCCTGGTTTTTCAGGATTTCTGTATGCAGGGCAGCTACGCCGTTTACAGAGTAACCTGCTGCAATCGCCAGATGAGCCATCTTCACCTGTCCGTCATAGATGACTGCCATCTTGCGGATTTTCTCCTGATTGCCCGGATATTTTGCCTTGATCTCCTCAACAAATCTGCGGTTAATCTCCTCGATAATCTGATAAATACGCGGAAGCAGTCTGGAGAACAGCTCAATCGGCCATTTTTCCAGCGCCTCTGCCATGATGGTATGATTCGTGTAGGCACAGGTCTTTGTCGTAACCTCCCATGCCTCGTCCCATCCAAGTCCTTCCTCATCCATCAGGATACGCATCAGCTCTGCCACTGCAACGGTCGGATGGGTATCGTTTAACTGGAAGGTCGCCTTCTCATAGAATTTGCGGATGTCGCTGTGGTTCTTTTTATACTTTGCAATCGCTGCCTGCACGCTTGCGGACACGAAGAAATACTGCTGTTTCAGACGCAGCTCTTTTCCGGCATAATGCTCGTCGGCCGGGTAAAGCACTTCTACGATATTTTTTGCCAGGTTCTCCTGCTCAACGGCTTTCATATACTCGCCCTTGTTAAAGGAATCCAGATGGAAGTCATTAATCGCCTCTGCATCCCATACACGTAAGGTATTCACGATACCATTTCCATAGCCGACCACCGGAATATCAAACGGTACGGCACGGACGGACTGGTAATCCTTCTGGATGAATTTGCTCTGTCCCGTTGCCTCGTCATATTCTACATGAACATATCCGCCGAATTTTACTTCCTTCGCATATTCCGGACGGCGCAGCTCGAAAGGATTTCCGTCTTTCAGCCAGTTATCCGGTACTTCGACCTGATATCCATTTTCAATTTTCTGTTTAAACATCCCGTAGCGGTAACGGATACCGCAGCCATACGCACTGTAGCCCAGCGTTGCCAGAGAATCCAGAAAACATGCCGCCAGTCTTCCCAGGCCGCCATTTCCAAGCGCCGCATCCGGCTCCTGATCCTCAATCACATTCAGATCAAGTCCCAGCTCTTCCAGTGCTTCCTTTACCTCATCATATTCACAGAGATTAATGAGGTTATTTCCCATCGCACGCCCCATCAAAAACTCCATGGACATATAATAAACGATCTTCGGGTCATCTTTCTCATACTGCTCCTGCGTCGCCAGCCAGTTGTCAATGATCGTGTCCTTTGCTGCATAGGAAACAGCCTGGAATATCTGCTGCTGTGTGGCTTCATCAAGGTTTTTTCGGTAAAGGGTCTTTACATTATCCTTTACGTCTGCAATGAATTTCTTTTTGTTAAATTTTTTCTTCATTTCCTAATCCTCCTCTCCGGACGACACCCCCCTATGTCCATCCGGCGCGCATATTTGTATTAGTCCTGTTTTTTAACACCCATCGTCACGGTCTCGCCATTGATGTTCCATTCCTTCACATATCCTTCCACAGATTCCAGGATAATATGGTCTGCCAGCACTTCTGCCTGGACTTCCTCTGTGTTCTTTTTCAGGATTTCTTCAATCCTGTCATTCCCTGCTGCATAAATCAAAATTCTGTCGGTCACTTCAAACCCTGCTTCCTTACGCATGGTCTGAACTTTGCTAATTAACTCGCGCACAAATCCTTCTTCAATCAGTTCCGGCGTCAGGTTCATATCCAGAACCACGGTAATTTCGCCCTCCTGGACAGACTCATACCCCTCGATCTGTGCAGTGTCAATGAGCAAATCATTTTCTAATAATACAACCTCTTCTCCCTGAATGTCAAGGTTCAGACAATTATTTGCCTTTAATTCATCCATTGCGGCGTTTCCATCCAGTTCTGAAAGCGCCTTTCGGATTCCTCCCAGGAGCTTTCCATACTTCGGCCCTACCGTCTTAAGCTGCGGTTTAAAGCTGTAGGAGGTGAAGTCTCTCACATCCTCCGTAAAGGTCACCTTCTTCGTATTCAGCTCCTCCCGGATAATATCGCTAAAGAACTCCGGCAGTTCAAACGGCGCTTTTACAAACATATTTGCAATCGGCTGACGGTTCTTGATATTTGCCGTATTCCGGCAGGCACGCCCCATCACGACGATTTTCAGAACCTCATCCATATTGGCTTCCAGTCCCTTATCGATCTGCGCTTCATTTACTTCCGGGAAATCACACAGATGCACGCTCTCCGGTGCGTTCTGGTCCAGACTGCACACCAGATTCCGGTAAATATCCTCTGTCATAAACGGAATCATCGGCGCTGCCGCTTTGCTCACATTCACCAGAGCCGTGTAAAGCGTCATATAAGCGTTGATCTTATCCTGCTCCATGCCCTTTGCCCAGAAACGCTCCCGGCTGCGGCGCACGTACCAGTTGCTCATGTCGTCGACGAATTCCTGCAATGCCCTTGCCGTTTCCGGAATCCTGTAATTTGCCAGATCCGTATCCACCGCTTTGATCATGGAATTCATCTTGGACAGCAGCCATTTATCCATAACCGAAAGCTTTTCATATTCTAAGGTGTATTTTGTCGCATCAAATTCATCGATATTCGCATACAGCACGAAGAACGCATAAGTATTCCACAGAGTTCCCATAAACTTACGCTGTCCCTCCTGCACGGCTTTCCCGTGGAAACGGTTCGGCAGCCACGGCGCGCTGTTGATGTAGAAGTACCAGCGGATGGCATCTGCGCCGTATTTCTCCAGAGCCTCGAACGGATCAACGGCATTTCCTTTGGACTTGCTCATTTTCTGCCCGTTCTCATCCTGCACATGCCCCAGGACGATAACGTTTTCATAAGGCGCCTTGTTAAACAAAAGCGTAGACTCTGCCAGCAGGGAATAGAACCACCCTCTTGTCTGGTCTACCGCCTCGGAAATAAACTGTGCCGGGAACTGCTGCTCAAACAGCTCTTTATTTTCAAACGGATAGTGATGCTGCGCAAAAGGCATCGCTCCTGAGTCAAACCAGCAGTCGATCACCTCCGGCACACGGTGCATCGGCTTTCCGCACTTCGGGCATTTGATTTCGATCTCATCAATGTATGGACGGTGCAGCTCTACCGTCTTTGCCCGCTCGTCGCCGCTCATCTCGAACAGCTCCTGACGGCTTCCCACCGAATGCTGATGCCCGCATTCGCACTCCCAGATGTTCAGCGGAGTTCCCCAGTAACGGTTCCGGCTGATGCCCCAGTCCTGCACATTCTCCAGCCAGTCTCCGAAACGGCCTTTTCCGATGCTCTCCGGAATCCAGTTGATCGTATTGTTGTTGCGGATCAGATCCTCTTTTACTGCCGTCATCTTGATAAACCAGGACTCGCGCGCATAGTAAATCAGCGGCGTGTCACATCTCCAGCAGTGCGGATAGCTGTGCTCGAACTTCGGTGCGTCGAAGAGAAGCCCCCTCTCGTCCAGGTCTTTTAATACCAGCGGGTCTGCCTTCTTTACAAAGATGCCGCCGAACGGCGTATCCTCTGTCAGATTTCCCTTTCCATCCACGAGCTGTACAAACGGCAGGTCATAGTTACGCCCTACTTTGGCGTCGTCTTCACCAAAGGCAGGTGCAATATGGACGATACCGGTACCGTCTGTCAGTGTGACATAGGAATCGCATACCACGAAAAACGCTTTCTTGTGCTGCTTTGCCGCCCTGTCTGCGGCACAGGCATACAACGGCTCGTATTCCTTATATTCCAGGTCTTTCCCCACACAGGTTTCCAGAATTTCGTAAGCGTCCTCACCCAGTACTTTATCGCTGAGAGCGTGCGCCATATAATAGATGCGGCCATCCTCTTTCATCTTTACTTTCACGTATTCCTCAACCGGATTTACACAGAGCGCCAGGTTCGAGGGCAGCGTCCACGGCGTAGTGGTCCATGCCAGGATATAAGCGTCCTCATCCTTCACCTTGAAGCGCACGATTGCAGAACGCTCTTTCACATCCTTGTAGCCCTGCGCTACCTCCTGGGCGGACAGCGGCGTACCGCAGCGCGGGCAGTAGGGAACGACCTTAAAGCCTTTATACAGAAGCCCTTTATCCCAAATCTGCTTCAGCGCCCACCACTCGGACTCAATATACTCATCATGGTAAGTAACATACGGATGCTCCATGTCCGCCCAGAAACCTACGGTTCCTGAGAAATCCTCCCACATCCCTTTGTATTTCCAGACGCTTTCTTTACATTTATCAATAAACGGAACCAGACCGTATTCCTCAATCTGTTCCTTTCCGTCCAGTCCCAGAAGTTTCTCCACTTCCAGCTCTACCGGAAGCCCGTGCGTATCCCAGCCCGCTTTTCTCGGAACCATCTTCCCTTTCATCGTCTGGTATCTCGGAATCATATCTTTAATGACACGGGTCAGCACATGCCCGATGTGCGGCTTACCGTTTGCCGTAGGCGGCCCGTCATAAAAAGTATACGTCTCGCAGTCCTTGCGGTCTTCGATACTTTTTTCAAAAATGTGATTTTCTCTCCAGAATTTTTCTGTCTGTTTCTCACGTTCCACAAAGTTCAAGTCTGTTGAAACCTTCTCGTACATATGTTACCTCCATTCCTGTTCGTTTACCTGTCTCTGCACACTGTTCAGCCATGCAAGCTCGAATACGCTTCGCTTCTTCTCGCTTGAGCTGAACGCCCTATACAAATATTAGAAACCCAGTCCTCTCAAGTAAACTTGTTCGGCCTGCTTTCTAAATATTGACGTCTCTGCACACTGTTCAGCCATGCAAGCTCGAATACGCTTCGCTTCTTCTCGCT
>CALCMD010000131.1 GCA_937965795.1 uncultured Lachnospiraceae bacterium
TTTAATTTGATGCGACTGCGTCGCCACTGGTAATAAGAAAATGCCGCTTAACACAGATTACAGCGGCAAAAGATGCAGTAGCCGAAGCATTTGCAGCGCTGGCAGAAGCGCCGGTCGTTAGCGAGGATGAGAGGATCTTCTACCCGAACGAGGATGGTACGATTACACTCACAGAGGATGATATAGCATTCCTCAACTCTATGGAAGGCTTTGAGTTCTCAGCAGTTTACAGATTAACGGATGCTGCACAGTCCAGCGAAACAGAATATGCGATCGTTACTCTGGCAGGCGAGAGCGGCGAGTTCTTCACCGTGCGTCAGAGGACAGGCGGCACAGGTGCGATTGCCTATGCTTATAAGGATGCACCGGAAGGACTGAGATTTACCGGAAAAGCAGCAGTGAAAATGGCAGATACGAACTGGCATAAGCTGAGTATTTCGGCAGGAAAATACAAAGAGGATGAGAGCAAAGCGTATATGGATGCCTGGATGGATGGCGTACATGTAAACGGATTCCCGTGGTCCGCAGGAGCTGCAACTACTTTCTGGAAAGAGGGCCTGATGGGAACAGAGGGACAGTATAACCAGATTCTGGTTGGCAAAAAGCTGGATAGTGCGAACTATGCGAACCCACTGGAAAACTTCCCGGGTGAATTCCAGTATATCAAGTTCTCTAAGGCAGCGGATGCAAGTGCAGAAGCAGCACAGAATACTGTTGAGGAGAAATATACAGATGCTTTAGCAGCACTCTTAGGTGAGTGTGAGGTTCTTACAGAGGAAGCTTACACAGCAGAGAGCTGGGCACCGTTTGCAGCAGCTCTGACAGCAGCAGAAGCAGTAGAAGCAAATAAAGAATGGGCGATCATCAATGCGACAGATGCTCTGGCAGCAGCAAAAGCAGCTCTGGTAGAAACAGAAGAGCCAGGACCTGGACCACAGCCGGTTGAGCCACAGAAGGCTGGCATCAAGATGGGTGCAGCAGAGAGCCAGGAGCTGAATGGTGAAAGCCAGACACTGAAGGGCTGGGCAGGTTATGCAGTAGATGGTGATAACAATACATTCTGGCACTCTAATTACAATGGAAGTGCAGACGTGAAGCCGAATATTGCAGGCGGAGAGAGAAGCAGCTACTTCATCGCACTGAACGAGGCGGCAGACGTGACGAAGGTAACCTATCTTCCAAGACAGGCTCAGGCAGCAAATGTAAATGGTACGATTCTGAAATGTGAAGTTTATGTTACCACAGACGCACTGGAAGGCATGCCTTCTCTGGCAGAGGTTACGGATGTGGCAACAGCAGGAACGAAAAATACAGAAGCGCTGAATGTATTTAAGGCAGAGGGCGTTACCTGGAAAAAGGTTGCGATTACGACCTTTGACGCTGGAAACTGGGCAAATGATTCCGCAGAAAAAGAAATCGTATTCCCGGCAGTAGAAAAAGGCGTAACCGGTATCCAGGTTAAGGTACTTAATTCCGGAGTTGCAACGAATGATAGTCGGGTAGATACGTTTATCAGCGGCGCTGAGTTTAATGTATACGCACAGCCGGCAGAGGAAGAAGATCCGGAAGTAGTAAAAGCTGCACAGAATGAACTGAAAGCGGCTATCACAGCGGATATCGAAGCAAAAGCAGCTACCAATAACCAGACGGAGGATGGAACAAAAGTTTATACAACCGCTTCCTGGAACAGATTCAAAGCAGCTTATGATGCAGCAAAAGAACTGGCAGACAAAGAGAATCTGACAGACGTCACTTCAGCAGAACTCAATGCAGCAAAGGAAGCTCTGGAAACAGCAGCAGCAGGACTGGAAAAGTATGTCCCTGAGAAAAAGGAAATCCCTGTGAATCCGGATGTGACAGTAAAAGCTCCGACAGCAGGACAGGCAGTACCGACAGATCAGGCGAAATTAGATGAAACACAGGAAGATTATATGGAGGTAACCGATACCACATGGACACCGGCGTCAGGAACGGTCAGCCAGTATGAGGACTATGCAGTCAGCGTAACACTGACAGCAAAAGAAGGCTATTACTTCGGAGAGAATGCAGCAGCAGTTCTGAGAACAAGCGAAGCAAACGTTCTTACGGGAGCGACCGTGAGTGTGAACGAAGATGGTTCTGCCATGACGATCAACTACACCTTCAAGGGTGAGGAACTGGCTGGACCGACTGACCTGGATAAGGCAAAAGAAGCAGTAAACAACGCCCTGAACGCAGCAGATGCAATCTACGCAGCAGGACAGAAGGATTATACAGACGCTACATGGAAAGTATTCGCAGACGCTTACAAAGCAGCGAAAGAGGCTCCGGCAGACGCAGACGCAGCAAAGCTGAACGCACTGGCGAAATCCCTGAACGCAGCCCGGGAAAAGCTTGCGAAAAAGGAAACAGGACACAAAATGGGCAGTTGGGACAGGAAGAAATCAACGAAGAAAAGCACGGTCCTGACACGTACCTGTACAAATCCGGACTGCACATGCAAGGGCAGCTACAAAGAGCAAGTAACGATTCCAAAGACGATCAATCTGGGGAGCTCCGAAACAATAGAGATAAAGGGCAGTAACCCGAAGCTCAAAATCACAATGGAGACAAAAGTTAAGAAAACCCCGATCATCACCCTCAAGGGAAAGAAGAAAAAGAGAAAGTACATTGCATATGATGCGAAGAAACGCAGGATTAAAACAGGGATACCCACGGGTAAGTTTGAAAAGTCCGTGTACTTTCGGGTAGACGCCGGCGATGGCACAAGGCCGGAGAAAGTAAAGGTAAAGCTCAAAGTTCCAGCGCCGAGAAAGAAAACAGACATCGTGATTAAGAAAACGAAAGTCCAAAACGGCGCTTACTATAGATACGATTTTACTTACAAGCACGCTGTTTTACAAGCAAGTAAAATAACAGTAAGGATCAAAAATAGAAATAACAAAAATACAAATAGCGTATTGAATCGGGCGCTCGGAAAGCCGAATGCGGATCGCTATATTCATTTATCAAAAGATGCGATAAAAGGGCTGAAAAATAAAGTGGAATTTCAGATCACGGTTACCTATGGAAAAAACAAATCGGGAACACTGAAATACACGGTGAAGTAAGGATTGGCGAGTCTTTCAGATAAATGAAAGGAAGGAATGTGAAAAATATGAAGTTATGTATGGGATGTATGAACCAGATAGAAGATCATCTTTCGACCTGCCCGTATTGCGGCTTTAATGAGACGACCCTGCGGCAGGAATCCTATTATCTGGATCCGGGAACCATCATTGGCGGGAAGTATATCGTCGGGCGTGTGCTGAGCTATGGCGGGCATACCGTGTCTTATCTGGGAATGGATGCGGAGAAAGAACGGAAAGTAATCATAAAGGAATACCTTCCCAGTGATTTTTCGACCCGGTCGGAGGGAGAAAAGGACGTCACCATCTATTCCGGCGACGGGCAGGAGCAGTTCGGTCAGGGACTGACGAATTTTCTGAACGAGGCGAACCGTATCCAGCGGCTGTCGGGCGTGGAGGGGATCGCCAGGGTATATGACTGTGTGGCGGAAAATGAGACGGGCTATGTGATCTCAGAATATGTCGAAGGAAAGACCTTAAAAGAAATCCTGGATGGAGGGAAAAAGTACAGAGCCAGGGAAGCGGCGCGCTTTATCCGGGAGCTTCTGAAAGGTCTGGAACAGGTGCACCGCATGGATATCGTGCACTGTGATATTTCCCCGGAGACGATCATGGTGACAGAAACGGGGGATACGAAGCTGATGGACTTCGGGGCGACCCGCTATGTGACGACGGCGAATTCGAAGAGCCTGTCTATCATCCTGAAAAGGGGCTATGCGCCGGAAGAGCAGTACCGCAGTAAGGGAAGGAGAGGGCCGTGGACGGACGTCTATGCGGTGGGAGCCGTGATGTACCAGATGCTGACCGGCATCGTCCCGCAGGAATCCGTGGAGCGTGCGCTGGCAGATGACCTGAAGGAGCCGTCGAAGCTTGGCGTCTCCATTCCGAAGGATATGGAAAATGCCCTGATGAATGCGCTGAATGTCTATCAGAAAGACCGCACGCCGTCTGCGGGTGCATTCCTTCAGGAATTGAACAGTACAAATGTCAGACGCATCCGGGTAAAGCAGAAAAAGAATAAGACCGGGAAATTCCCGCTCTGGGCGAAAGGGCTGGTCGCAGTACTGGCGTGTGCGGTGATTGGCGGAGGCGTCTATGCCATACAGCGCTTTGGAAATAAAGTGGAAGGGCAGGGAACGGAGATCGTTTCCATGCTGGATTTAGGAGGAAAATCAGAAGAGGAGGTGCAGGCTTACATTGAGAAGCTGAACCGGGAACATCCGGGATGGGAGCTTGCGCTGGATACGGAGCAGACAGTCTTCGACCGGACAAAGGAGAGCGGCACGGTGCAGAAGCAGTCTGTGCAGGCGGGAACGGTGCTGTATGACCCGGAAAAGGAATCTCAGGAGCTGAATGCGGACGGACTCTCCTATGATGAAAATGGAAACCTGAAAGGTACGATTTCTGTCACGCTGTATAGTAAGGAAAAGTTCTCTTATAAGGAAATCAGCGGCTTAAATGGCTATGAACTGGCGAAAAAGCTGGGGGTTGACATCGAAGATAAAGAACATTTCATAATAGAAGAGGAAGAGAAAGGGGGAGAAAAACACTCTTATTTTGACCTTAAGTCTGTGGAGATCCAGGGAGAAACTCTTGGCAAAGAGGATCTGGAGAAACCGGAAAACGAGAAGAACGAGCTTCGTTACGATGAGAATATAAAAATCCATTATTATGCGACGGACTTTTTCTGCTGGAAGAAGCTGCCGGACTTTAAAGAAAAGTATCAGAAGATAGACGCCCTGCCGGAGCAGACGCTCTACCGTTACGCCGATGAAACGACGAAGAAAAAGGTGGGGAAGCGTTCGCTGAAAGACAGCGGCCTGGTGGATGACAGCTATTATACGCTGAGCGGCAAAGGATATGAGAAAGGCGACATCATAGGGCAGACCGTAGCTCCGGGCGAAGCGTACGATGAAAGCCATCCGGGGGACACACCGCTGAAGATCCAGGCGATCGGAGAGGTACTGTCCTGGAAGGAAAAGACCGGAAGCGAGTTCGCAGAGGAGCTGGAGGCGCTCGGATGGGTGGACTATAGCTTCGATTCGGAGGAGAGTAAGAATCCAGATCCAGGATGGAAGATCAAGGAGGTCCTGGCATATAAGGAGAACGAGGACGGCGGGCTTGATATAGATGAGGATGGAAATACGATAAGTGATACAGTGCCCGGGTTTAAGCTGGATCAGGAGGGGGTCAGACTACAGAGCGTAAGTATACATGGGGTT